>JANLSG010000117.1:0-7735 GCA_031362295.1 Chloroflexota bacterium | reverse complement strand
GCTGGACAGGCTCCGAACCGTCCGGGAGCCAGCGAGTGTCACCGGCGACGCCGCCGTAGTGCACCTCCTCGCGGCCGCCGACCCGGCGAACCCGTACGGCGCCGCGGTCCCATGGCCGCGCCGAGGCGAGACCGACAAGCGACCGTTCCAGCGAGCCGCGGGTGCCTCGGTGGTCCTCGTGGATGGCGTTGCGGCGCTGTACCTGGACCGCGGTGGAACGTCGCTCCAGACCCTGCCGGCCTTCGATAACCCGGCGGTCGCAACCGCCGCGCTCGGTGCCCTTCGCGACCTTCTCATCGACGGAAGTCGCCGCGAGCTGGTCATCAGCCGCATCGACGGCGAGCCCGCCGGGCGCTCCCCGCAGTACGAATCACTCTTGCGGGCAGGCTTTGTCCAGGGCTATCGCGGCCTCGTCCTGCGGAAAGATCGCGTGTCGGCGATGATCGCCTGATGCCGGAAGGGGACACGCTCGCAAGAATCGCCGTCGCGCTGCGGCCATACCTGGCCGGACGCGTCGTCACGGGCGCCCGCGCGCGCCTCCCGGGACCGCAGGTTTCACGCATCGTCGGCCAGAAGATCGATGCCGTGGACGCTGCCGGGAAGAACCTCCTGATCAAGTTCGACGGCGGGCTGGAGCTGCGGACCCACCTGGGCCTCCATGGCTCGTGGCATCGCTACCGGCCCGGAGAGGCCTGGCGCCGGCCCCCATCCAGGGCCGCGCTCGTCATCGAGGTGCCCGGCGCGATCGCCGTCTGCTTCGATGCCCCCGTGGTCGAGCTGTTCGAGCGGCGCGCGGAGATCGTCCATCCGACCATCTCGATGCTCGGCCCGGACCTCGCCGCGGCCGAGTTCGACCAGCCGGAGGCCATCCGTCGCCTCCGGGATCGCGCCGAGACCGCCATCGGCGAGGCGGTTCTGGACCAGCGGGCGCTCGCGGGCATCGGCAACGTGTTCAAGAGCGAGGTCCTGTTCATGGAGCGGGTGGACCCGTTCGCGAAGATCGGGACGCTGGACGAGGCGACGATCGAACGGATCGTCGCGACCGCGAGGGAGCTGCTCAAGGACAACTCCCGCCCGGAGGCCGCCGCCGGCCGCACGACGACCATTGACCTCAAGACCGGCGCGCGACTCGCTCCCTCCCGACTCTGGGTGTACGACCGAGCCGGCCGGCCGTGCCACCGCTGCGGCACGATCATCGAGGCCGGCCCCCAGGGTTCCGAGCTTCCCCGCACCACGTACTGGTGCCCCACCTGCCAGGCACCCGCGGGTGCCGCGGCGCCAAAGGGCAAGTCGGCCCGCAGCAAGTCCGCCGCCGCGAAGGCATAAGCCCGGCGCATTCTGGCCCCATACCGGCCGCTTGCGTGCCACTGCCTCGATGGGCCTGTGGGTCCTGCGTCAACAAACAGAGGATGAGCCGCGGAACTGTGGGCCAGGAATCCACAACGAGCGGAGGAGCGCTCGCAGCCGGCCGGCAAGCGTCCCGGAGACAGCCTTCCACCGCTGTTTGGAGGTCAGCAATCCACATCCAGCGGAGGATCGAGCAGCACCGTGTCGGAGGAAGGTGGCCCTTCGCTGGTTGTCTCTTCACAACCCACACGCGGCCAAGTACCCAAGCCGCTATGGCAGTCGTCCGGACCTCCGTATCATCCCTCCCATGTGCGAGCAGTACGTCGCGGTGTCTGCGACGCCGTTCCGGATCGGCGAGCTGTGGCCATTCACGGAGCGGCTTGAGAAATTCGGGATCGCGGGGTTTGGCTGGGGCGCGACCTGGCTCACGCCCGACGGCTCACTCGAGTCCCACCGCGACCTGGGCCCGTTCCGCGACGATCTGCGCCGTTCGGACATCGGTGCGATCGAGACCCGGGCGCTGCTCATGCACCTCCGCCGGCCCTCGAAGTTCTCGACGATCGGCATGCCCGACACGCAGCCCTTCGACGACCCGGCGGGCCGTTACGCGTTCAGCCACAACGGCGACCTGGAGCACCACAAGATCTACCGCGCCCGCTACCGCGAGGCCGGCCGGCTCCAGGGCAAGGCGGATACCGAGGTCGGCGCCCGCTGGCTGGAGGACCACTGGTCCGAGGCGCCGTCCGCACAGGGCGCCCTCACGAAGCTGCACGACACGTTCGGCGGGCACGCCAACCTGGCCGTGCTGACCCGCACCGGCGAGGCCCACCACTACGCCGGCAACGACGAAAACCCGGTCTTCACGTTCCGCCTGGGCGAGATTCGCCTCGCCTGCACGGGCATGTACTCCCTCGATCGATCGGTCTTCAAGTACGTCGCGCCCGAAGCGACGGACCGCAAGCTCGTTCCCTTCGAGCACACCGCGTCCCTGTAGCGAGCCGCGCCGTCACAGGACCTTGACTCCGGCGTCCTCCACGCGCACGTTTGTGCCGTCGGGGGACGAGGAGGGACATGGCAATCGAGACCGCGGTCTCCGACCGGCCAACCGAGCGCCTGCCGATGCGGCAGCTCCTCCAGCTGTCGGTCTACTGGCTGGGCATCAACTCGATCATGGGCGGGCTGGGCGTGGTGGTCCAGAAGCGGATTCCGGCGCTCGTGCCCGCGCCGTGGGACGGCCCTGCGATCGCGCTCCAGAGCGTGCTCACGATGATCATGGCCGCGGCGATCCAGCCGACGATTGGCGTCCTGAGCGACCACACGATCAGCCGTTGGGGCCGGCGCAAGCCCTATATCGCGATCGGGGCGACCCTGGACCTGCTGTTCCTGTTCGGGATCGGTACGGCGAACGGCTACATCGCCCTCGTCGCCTTCCTGGTCGCGATCCAGTTCAGCTCGAACTTCGCGCAGGGACCCTTCCAGGGGCTCGTCCCGGACCTCGTGCCGCAGCGGCAAGTCGCGTTCGCGAGCGCGCTCGTCGGGATCATGCAGACGGGTGGGTTCGTGCTCGGGACCGTCGTCATCACGTACGGCGTGACGTCGAACGACTATTTGCTGCCACTCCTGTTCCTCGGCGGCATCCAGCTCGCGACGGCGATCGGCACGCTCCTGTGGGTCAAGGAGAAGCGCGCCCCGACGGATCGCCAGGGTCGCTCGTGGGCGGCGATCGCCCGATCCGCCTGGGGGACGGACATCCTGCGCGAGAAGAGCTTCCTGAACCTCGTGATCTCGCGGCTGATGTTCATCGCCGGCATCAACATGCTGCTCGGCTTCTACATCCTGTTCATGGAGCGCTCGCTGGGCATGGACTCGGGCCAGCAGGGGTTCTGGATTCCGGTCACAGCGGGCACGGTGGCGCTCCTGACGCTGATCGCGACGATCCCGTCGGCGCGGCTGTCAGATCGGGTCGGGCGCAAGCCCGTGATCTACGCGGCGTGCGCCATCGGCGGGCTCGGCATGGCTGTCACCGCGTTCGCGCCGTCGATCGAGGTGTTCGTCGTGGGTGTCATCGCGATCGGTGTCGCCTCCGGGACGTTCCTGGCGGTCGACTGGGCGCTGATGACCGACATCATCCCGAAGTCCGCCTCCGGCCGGTACATGGGCATCAGCAACATCGCCGTCGTCGCCGGCGGGCCATTCGCGTCCGTGATCGGTGGGGGATTGCTGTACTTCGTCGGGGGCGAGGTTCGCTCCGGCTCCGGCCCGCGGGCGGCGTTTGCGGCCGCGATCGCGCTCTTCGCGCTCGCCGCGTTCTTCCTCCGCCGCGTCGACGCCCGACCGCGCGAGGAGCGATTACTGGACGAGGCTGCTGCCGCCGCGCCTGTCTGACACGCGCTCCGGGGCAACCGCCGTTGCCTCTGCGCGCCGCCGCCGCCCCGGCCGGGCCCGCCGTTCGGTATCCTCTCGCGCAACGTGCCACCCAGACGCAGCGGTCGCGCCTTGACCGACGGAACGGTCATGGTCATCGGCGGGGCCGAGGACAAGATTCGCGACCGCGTGATCCTGAATCGGTTCACCGCGCTTGCCGGTGGGTCCGACGCCGTCGTCGTCGTGATCTCCACCGCGTCGTCGCTCGGCTTCGAGGCGGGCGAGCGCTACCGAGAGATCTTTGCCGGGCTCGGCATCCCGACCGTGCGCCCACTGCACGCGATGTCGCGCTCCCAGGCCAACGATGCGTCCTACGTTCGCCAGCTCGACGACGCGACCGGCATCTTCCTCACCGGCGGCAACCAGCTCCGCCTGTCGTCGACGGTCGGCGGGACGCTTCTGGCGGAGGCGGTCCTCGAGCGCTTCCGCGAGGGCGCGGTCGTCGCGGGTACGTCCGCGGGCGCCTCCGCGATGTCCAGCCACATGATCGCGTTCGGGGCGTCGGGTGGAACACCGAAGCATCGAATGGCCGCGCTCGCCGCGGGCCTCGGCGTGCTGCCCAGCGTCATCGTCGACCAGCACTTCCAGCAGCGAAACCGGTACGGCCGCCTGCTCTCCGTCATCGCCCAGAACCCGAGCCTGCTCGGGCTCGGCGTCGATGAGGACACCGCCGGCGTGGTCGGCCCGGACGGGATCATGGAGGTGATCGGCCGGGGCAGCGTGACCATCATCGACGGCGCCAACGCGGAGACGGACGCGTGGGAGGTGCACGGCCACCGGCCGGTGATGATCAGCGGTGTCGTGCTGCACGCACTCCCGTCGGGCTACAGGTTCGACCTCCGCCATCGGCGCCGCATCGCCACCACGCCCCTGAAGGCGCTCCCCGGCGGCATCATCGAAAACATCGCCTCGAGCTGAGGTTGAGCGCCAGCCTGTCGCTCGCTCGCCGCCGGAATCCAACGCGGCAACTTCCGATCACGTAGCAATCCGGGTAGTGCTATCCAAACGGCGGCGAGATGGATCAGCCCTTGCCATGGCTACTCCATGGAAATTTGTCCCGAGCCACGCTCATGGCGGGACGAAAATCGCAGGGCACCCCGGGCCGATGGTCGGCGTGGGCTCCTCCGAGCTGGATACCAGCACCCCGGTTCATATGTGATCGAAAATCGGGCTCGTGCGCGCCGGCACCCCTCCATCCGATCGGTCGCGATGGGGCCACGATCGGCTAGGCTTCGCGCTGGCGCCGGTCACGCCCTGAGACCGAGCGGGCAGGGGAGAGCACATTGGCGAAGGTCGCTGCGACGAAGGCATCGGCGCCCGACGCGAAGAGCGCGCCTGCCGGGGCGAAATCGGCTGGCAGCGCGACGAAGCCGGCTGCGGCAAGCGCCGGCAAGCCCACCGCAGAGTCCGCCGGCAAGGCCACCGCAGAGTCCGCCGGCAAGCCCACCGCAAAGTCCGCCGGCAAGCCCACCGCAAAGTCCGCCGCGACCACGGCAGCCAACAAGCGGAGCGCCGCCGCCGCGGACCTGGCGGGCGGCCCGCTCCCGACCCTCAAGATCCTCGACACTCGCGTCCTGCGCGGGGCCAACTACTGGTCGACGCAACCGATCGTGAAGATGCTCGTGGACCTGGGCGTCCTCGAGCAGTTTCCGACCACGAAGATCCCCGGCTTCGTCAATGGGCTCCTCGCGTGGATGCCGTCCCTCGAGGATCACGCCTGCTCGCTGAACCGGCGCGGCGGCCTCGTCACGCGCCTCAAAGACGGGACGTGGGTGGGCCACGTCGCGGAGCACGTCGCGCTGGAGCTGCAGAACCTCGCCGGCACGCCGGTGCGGCATGGCAAGACGCGCGGCGCGGGCACGACCGGCCAATACAACGTGATCTACGAGTTCAGCGAGGAGGCCGTCGGCCTCGCCGCGGGGCAGCTCGCCGTCCGGATCGTCAACCACCTCGTTGCGCCGAGCGACCCTGAACAGGCCCTCGACTACCTCGAGGAGCTGGAGCGGCTGATTCTCCTGGCCGAGCGCCAGGCGTACGGCCCGTCCACCCAGGCGATCCTCGACGAGGCGGCCTCACGCGACATCCCATCACTCAGGCTGGACCGGCACTCCCTCGTGCAGCTCGGGCATGGCGTCCACCAGCAGCGCATCCGGGCCACGATGACCTCGCGCACGTCGGGCATCGCGGTCGACATCGCGAGCGACAAGAACCTCACCAACCGCCTCCTCGACTCGGCCGGCCTGCCCGTGCCCAAGTCGGAGGTGGTGGACACGGCCGAGGGCACGCTCGCCGCGGCGAAGCGCGTCGGCCTCCCGTGCGTCGTCAAACCGCTCGACGGCAACCACGGGCGCGGCGTCAACCTCAACCTCCGGACGGAGGAAGAGATTCGCGCGGCCTTCGCCAACGCCCGTCGCGAGAGCCGCAGCGGCGCCCTCGTCGTCGAGACGTTCGTGACCGGCCTCGACTACCGCTGCCTGGTCATCGGCGGCAAGGTCGCGGCGATCGCCGAGCGCGTGCCGGCGTCGGTCGTTGGTGACGGCAAGCTGACCGTGCGCCAGCTCGTCGAGCAGACGAACGCCGATCCCCGGCGCGGCATCGGGCACGAGAAGGTCCTGACCCGGATCAAGGTAGACGACGCGGCCGAGGCCCTCGTCACGGCCCAGGGCTTCGAGCTCGACGGCGTGCCGCCCAAGGGCGAGCGGGTCAAACTCGCGCTCACCGGCAACATGTCGACCGGCGGCACGTCGATCGACCGGACGCTGGAGGCGCACCCGGACAACGTCGAGATCGCGGAGATGGCCGCGAGGGTCGTGGGCCTGGACGTCGCGGGCATCGACTTCATCTGCCCCGACATCACCGTGCCCGTGCGCGAGACCGGCGGCGCGATCGTCGAGGTCAATGCGGCGCCCGGGTTCCGGATGCACACGCACCCGACGGAGGGTGAGCCGCAGTACGTCGCCAAGCCCGTCATCGACCTGCTGTTCCCGGCTGGAGCCCCCGCCCGCATCCCGATCATCGCCGTCACCGGCACGAACGGGAAAACGACCACCGTCCGGATGATCGCCCACGTCCTGAAGCTGATGGGCCGGCGGGTCGGCATGACCTCGACGGACGGCATCGTGGTCGACGGGCGGACGATCCGGCGCGGCGACATGTCCGGCCCCAAGTCGGCGCGGATGATCCTCCAGAACCCGACGGTCGATACCGGGGTGTTCGAGGTCGCGCGCGGCGGCATCCTGCGCGAGGGCCTCGGCTTCGATCGCGCCGATGTCGCGGTCGTCACCAACATCACCGCCGATCACCTTGGCCTCGGCGGCATCGACACGCTGCGCCAGCTATCGGACGTGAAAGGCGTGCTCGTCCAGGCAGTGCCGCGAACCGGCACGGCGGTCCTGAACGCGGACGATCCGTACGTCGCGCGCCTGTCGTCGGTGTGTCGCGGGACCGTGATCCTGTTCTCGATGGAGACCGAGAAGGGCCAGCCTGGCTTCGACCGCGTCGACGGATACTGCGGCCGCGGGGGAGCGGCGTTCGTGCTCCGGCAGACCCCGGAAGGGGAGCAGATCGTGCTCCGCCACGGGCCACGCGTGATGCCGGTCCTGTACACGCACCTCGTCCCGGCGACATTCGGCGGACGCGCCAAGATGAACGTGGCAAATGCTCTGGCCGCCGCTGCGGCGGCGTGGGCGGCCGGTGCCCACCTGCACGACATCCGGCAGGGTCTGCGCACCTTCACCACGTCGTTCTTCCAGGCGCCGGGACGGCTCAACTACCTCGAGGTCGGGGGCGTCCGGGTCGTCATCGACTACTGCCACAACGTCGATGGCATGCGGAACCTGGCCGACTTCGCGCGGCGCATGAACGGCGACGGCGACGGCAAGGGTGCCGGAACGAACGGGCGCACCGGCCGCGCGCTCGGGGTCATCGGCATGCCCGGCGACCGGCGCGACGAGGACATGCGCGA
>JANLSG010000079.1:0-19990 GCA_031362295.1 Chloroflexota bacterium | reverse complement strand
GCGAGCGACCGCGCGAGGCCGGGCATCGCGATCTCGTCGTTCACGAGCCGATGCGCGAGGGCCTTCGGCACCGTGCCACTCCGTACCTTCGCGGCCAGCGCCTGCGACAGCCTCGTCGCCACCGCCTCGTGGCCGCGGAGGACGTGGTCGGCGTGGATCCGGAGCGTCTCCTCGGTCACGGCCGCGGTGACCGCGGGATGGCCGTCGCGGTCGCCGCCGATCCACGACCCGAAGCGCAGGAAGGCGGGAACCTTCGGCTGCTCCAGCTCGCGGGCTCGCGCACTGCGTGGCCCCGGCATGAACGTGTCCACGAGGCCGTAGAGGTGCGGCGTGAGCCGGTACAGGGTCTCGTCGAACACCACCATCGCCGTCCGGACCTCATCGATCGGTGTGGGGGCGCCGCGGCGCAGCTCGGCGGTCTGCCAGAGGACGGCGATCTCCTCGCGCAGCTGGCGGCGGAGGTCTCGATCCCCGGCCGGCGAGAGGCGCGGATCGTCGGCCCGTTCGAGAAGCCGGGCGATGCGTCGCAATGCGACCAGCACCGTCCGTCGCCGGGCCTCTGTGGGGTGCGCCGTGAAGACGGGGTTCACGCGCACACGTGTGAGTGCCTCCCGGGCCCGCGGGCGCCGCAGCGCTTCGCGCAGTGGCGCTCCCTCGGAAGCGCCGCCTGTCACGCGGGCCCTGCGGGTGGCGCGCCGCACCCGATCGCGGGCCTCCGCGATGTTGATGAGCTGGAAGTACAGGCCGAACGCCCGAACCACGCCCTCCAGCGGGCCGGCATCCACCGGCAGGACGTCGAACGTCACCCGCTCATCGCCGCCGCGCCGGCGGGCGGCAATCGCACGCAGGCGGGTCGATTCCACGAGCTCGAATACCGCGACACCTGCCTGCTCAACGATGATCTCGCCGAGGAGTGCCCCGAGCAACCGGACTTCGCGAGCAAGGATGTCGGCCGTTCCCGCCGTCCCGATGCTCCGGGGCTCCGCCTGTTCCGGGTGTCGACGAGCGGTCATGAACTCAGGCGCGCCGGATCACGCTGATCTCGCCGTTGCCCTCGAGGAACGCCGACTTCACCTGCTGGATCTGGTCGGCTCCCTGGAGGCGAAGCTGGGTCATCAGCTCGTCCTCGGTCATCAGCTCCTGGGCGAGGGTCTTTCGGATCACCCGCCCGTTGACGATGAGCGGCTTGCGCTCCGGGTGGACGACCTTGCGCATGAAGGCGACGTGGTAGCCCAGCCAGTCGAACAGCCAGCTCATGCCCACGATCGTCGCGACGAGGACGATGCCGTCCGTGATCGAGGTGTACGAGCTGGACATCGCGTTCTGTGCGGCGTCCGAGATGATCACCAGGACCAGCACGTCGCTCGTCGTCATGGATCCCGTCCGGCCGCGCAGCACCACCCGCAGCAGGATGAAGATCGCGAGGTACATGATCACCCCGCGGATCACCATCTCGAACAGGCTCACGTCCGGGATGAACGCCTTCTCGACGTCGAAGCCGAGGATGACCACGCCGCACCTCCTTGCGCGGCAAGCCTAGATCGGCGAGTCCGTGGATACCGTCAGGTTTCCTGTCAGTCAGCAATCCCCGTGGTGGTATCCAACATTCACCCTTGCTTTCGGGCAGGCCAGGAGCAGCGGTGAGCACGAATCCGAGCGCCGCGACTGCGCAGACGTCGCGCCGAGTCCAGATTCCGTGGATAACACCACCCGGGTTGCTAACTGACCAGAAACTCGGTCGTTGGCGGGTGCGCCCGATCGACCCGCCGCGGTCAGTCGATGGAGATTGTCTCCCGGCCCTCGTCCGCGGAGGGAGAGACCTTCGATTCCATCGCGTCGAGGCGGCGAAGCCAGAAGTCGACCATCGAGCGCATGCCGAGCAGGTGCTCGCGGCCGGCGTTGAAGAAGTGGCGCGACGCCTCCGGCGGCATCACGCGGCCCATGAGGTGGCGGCCGCGTTCCTTCAGGCCCGGGCCCCCTTCGAGCGCTGCGAGGCGCTCCTCGAGCTCGGCGATCCGCTGGTCTGCCGCGATATCGGGCAACCCCGCGGAGGACCGGCTACGCCCGCTCTTCGCCTCGCTCATGGTTTGTCTCCTCGCTTCGTCGATTTCTTCGACTTGCCGGCCCGCGCATCGGGGCGGCCCTCGAACCGGATTCGCAGGACGCCGTCCTCCATCTTCGCACCGATCGTCGGCGCGTCCACCAGGGCGCGTGGCAGAACGATCGTGCGCCGCAGGCCCTCCACCTGGAGCATCAGCTCGTCGCCGTCGCGCGTGAGCTGCACGTCGTCGCGCGACGTGAACGGCAGCGCGACCTCCAGGACGTGGCCGCCGGCGGCATCCGGGAGGACCTGGTACGGCCGGCCGCGATAGAAGAAGGTCGTCGGATCCTCGTCGCCGAAGAGGGCCTCGCCGATCTCGATGAGGCGCTCGCTGCCGATCATCTCCCGATCGAACTGGGGAACCGTCCGAACCGGGACCGGCGCGTACTGCGCGATCACTTCGGGCAGGTAGCGCTGCTGCGTCTGGCGCATCGTCCCGAACGAGCCGTCGCCCGCATCGTGCGCCGGCAGCACCCGGTTGCAGACGACCATGTCGCTCGGGTAGCCGAACAGGTGGAAGTAGGTAAACGACCGCTGCGCCTCGACGATGGACAACCGCTCCAGATTGAGCGCGATCCGCACCGACGACTTCTCAGGATCCGCGAGCAGGCGATGGACCTTGTCCAGCCGCTGGAGCAGTCGTTCCGCCGCGGCGAACACCTCGTCGCGCGGGATGGGCACGCCGATCAGGCGCTCCAGCATCGGCCGGCCGATCTTGCTCACCCGCCGCCCGATGGGCGCGATGCGCTCGATCCACCAGCGGCTCGCCTCCGGCAGCGAGAGGAGGCGCAGCGTCTCGCCCGTTGGCGCGGCATCGACGACGATGACGTCGTAGTCGCCCGATTCCACGTGATCCGCGATCCACAGCAGGTTGCCGAGCTCGTCCATTCCCGGCAGGACCGTCATCTCCTCGGCGAGCACCGCGTCCAGGCCACGCCAGCTGAACAGCTCGGCCATGTACTTCTGGATCGTGCTCCAGTAGCGCCCGATGTTGTGATAGACGTCCGGTTCCTGGCCCCACAGGTTCGGCGCGATCTGTGTCGGCTCCGGGCCGAGGGGCAGGTCGAACGCGTCGGCGAGGCTGTGGGCGATGTCCGTCGAGAGCACGATCGTGCGGTACCCGCGGCGCGCGCTGAGAAGCGCCGTTGCCGCGGCGATGCTCGTCTTGCCGACGCCGCCCTTGCCGGTGTACAGGAGGATTCGGGTCATTGGGTCCTCGGGTGTGCCGTCATCGTATTGCGGGGTGATCATTGTGCCGATGACGGACGCATCTCCAGTGCCGAATGACACGGGTCGCGCGGGGTTCGACGGCTACGAGCTGCTCGACGCCGGCGTTCGGCGCCGGCTGGAACGGTTCGGCGCTCTGACGATCGATCGACCGGCGGCGGGCGCCGATGGGTACCGGCTCGCGCCCGATGCGTGGTCCGAGGCCGACCTCCGCTTCGACGCGGGTGTGGGGTGGTCGGGGCCGGCGTCGCCGGCCCAGCCGTGGTCCGTCGACATCCATGGGCTCACGCTGGAGCTTCGACCGACCGATTCCGGTGGCCTTGGGCTGTACCCGGAGCACGCGGCGAGTCTCGCGTGGCTCGCGGCGCAGGTTGCCGCACGGGCGTCAGACGGGGCGGCTCCCGCGGTCCTGAACCTGTTCGCGCATACCGGGTTGGCGACGCTCGCCCTGGCTCGCGCCGGCGCATCGGTGGCGCATGTCGATGGCGCGCGCTCCGCCGTGTCCTGGGCGCGGCGCAACGCGGAGCTCTCCGGCCTGGCCGACCGCCCGGTTCGCTGGCTCGTGGACAACGCGGCGGCATTCGTCGCCCGCGAGGCGCGACGCAGGCGCCGGTATGACGGCATCGTGCTCGACCCGCCCGCATTCGGGCGCGCGGCCGGGCGCGAATGGCGCCTCGAGGAGGACCTGCCGGCGCTACTCACGGCGTGCCGCGCCGTCACGGCGCCCGGGGCCTTCGTGCTGCTGACCGCCCACTCCGAATCGGTGGACGGGAGCGTCCTGGCAGCCCTCCTGCGAGCCGGATTCGGCAGTGGCGCCGCCGAGGTCGTGCCCCTCGAGCTCACGGCGAGCTCCGGAGCGCGGCTTACGCTCGGCTGGTCGGTGCGGCGCGCTTCGTGACGGGGCACCATTCGACCATGCCGGACCAGCCGCCGACGATTGACAGCCCCGCGAACCCGCGCATCCGCGCCGCGATGGCGTTGCGCGAGCGCCGGGAGCGCGACGCGACCGGGCTCACCCTGGTGGACGGTGGCCGCGAATCCCTTCGCGCGATGGAAGCCGGCGCGGTCGTCGAGACCGCATTCATCTGCCCCGCCCTGATCGGGTCGAATGAGGCGAAGCGCGTCGCGGAGAAGGTCGGCCAGAGCTTCGAGCCGTTCGGCGCCCCGATCGAGGTGCTGGAGGTCAGCGAGCGGGCCTTCGATCGACTGGCCTACGGCGATCGAGCGGATGGCGTGGTGCTCGTCGTTCGTGCGCCGGGCACGCGGCTGGAAGACCTCGTCCTGCCGGAAACGCCGCTCATCGTGGTGACCGAGGACGTCGAGAAGCCCGGCAACGTGGGCGCGATTCTCCGCTCCGCCGATGCCGTCGGGGTGAGCGCCGTGATCGCCGTCGGCGGCACGGACCTGTTCAATCCCAACGTGATCCGCGCAAGTGTCGGGACCGTGTTCAGCGTCCCCGTGGCGACCGGGACAGCCGTCGAGGTGGTCGCGTGGCTGCGTGCGAGCGGCATACGGATCGTCGCGTCGCGGGTTGACGCCGCGGACATCCACGTCGACGCGGACCTGACCGGTCCGATCGCGATCGTGCTGGGCAGCGAGGCGAACGGCCTGTCCGACGCCTGGCGCGGGGCTGACGTCGCAGGCGTGCGCCTGCCAATGCTCGGGGCCGCAGACAGCCTGAATGTCTCCGCCGCCGCGGCCGTACTCCTCTACGAAGCGTGGCGACAGCGCCGCGAACCCCGAACCGAAACCGGAGCTGCCAATGGCTGAGCGGTTCGACTTCGTGATCATCGGCGCGGGACCGGCCGGCGAATCGGCGGCCTTCGAGGCGCGCCGCCGTGGCGCGACCGTCGCGGTGGTCGATCGTCGGTGGGTTGGTGGCAGTTGCCCGCACATCGGCTGCCTGCCCTCGAAGTCGTTGCTCGATTCAGCGGCTCGCCACCACGCGAATCCCGCCTCCTGGTCGTGGCGCCAGACCTCCGATCGGCGCGACTGGATGATCAATCGGAAGCCGGACGCCGCGGAGCCGGATGACGGCGCGCACGTGAAGCCCCTCGAGGCCGCCGGCGTCGTCGTCTATCGCGGTGAGGCGAGCGTGCCCACGCGCGACACGGTCGAGGTCCTGCACGACGGCAAGACCCACCGACTCGAGGCAAGGAACATCGTGATCGCGGTCGGCTCGCATTCGAAGCGACCCGCCGTGCCGGGCCTGGAGGCGATCGACGTCTGGACCAACCGCGAGGCGACCCTCGCTCGCGAGCTGCCGCGCTCCCTGCTCGTCCTCGGTGGCGGCCCCACGGGCTGCGAGATGGCCCAGGCGTATGCGAGGTTCGGCGTGCCGGTCACGATCGTGCAGTCGGGCGACCGGCTGATGCCCACGGACCACCCGCGCAACTCGGCCGTCATCACCGAGGCGCTCCGGGAGGACGGCGTCAAGGTGCGGCTGCACGTGCGTGCCATCGCGGCCCGGGCCGGCGCCGGCACGGATGGCGCCCACGTCGTCGAGCTGTCCGATGGCAGCACCGCGGAGGGCCACGCGATCCTGCTGGCGGTCGGGCGCGAGTTCCCGCTCGACGACCTCGGACTCGAGTGCTATGGCATCGACACGACTGGTCGCACGCCGTTCCCGCGCGATGGCCGGCTGCGGATTGCGGACGGGCTGTGGGTCATCGGCGATCCAGCGGGGCCCGAGCTGCACACGCACCAGGCGCACTACCAGGGCGAGATGGCGGTCCGGATGGCCCTCGGTGACGCCGTGACGCCCGACTACCGCGCCCTGCCGCGCGCCGCCTACACGGATCCCGAGGCTGCGTTCGTCGGCGTCAGCCTGGAACAGGCGATCGCGGCCGGCGTCGACGCGGTGGAGTTCGTCGCTGACTTCGCGACCTCGACGCGCGGGTACGGCGTCCAGGCGAAGCGCGGCCACATCACGATCGTGGTCGACCGCGCGACGCGCACGCTGGTCGGCGCCGCGATGGCCTGTCCCGATGCGTCAGCGGCGATCCACGAATGTGTCCTCGCGATCCGCGCCCGCGTGCCGCTCGACATCCTTGCCGACACGATCCACGCGTTTCCCTCGACGTCGCGCATCCTGAACGGCCTCTTCGCCGACGCCCTCCGGGCGCTCGCCTGACGTCGCCCTGGGTGAGGCGGCGGGCTTATGCAGATGCGAATGCGAATCGGGCTGATCGTGCGTGACGGGTTGTCGAAATCGGCGAATCCGGCAAACCGGCAAGCACGGTCGCGGCGATTCGTATGCACATCCGAATATGGCGGGCTCGCTCGCGGCGGGGCGGGGCCGCGTGATATTGGCGAACGCTGACTGAGAGGACCGTTGCTCTTCCTGCCGGGCGGGTGAAGCCTGTCAGGATGGGGTCTTTGAGCGCGGACCGGCGAGGCGGTCCAGGGTTTCGATCGTCAGGAGGCGCGTCCCGGTCCGCGGCGCCGTCTGGCGCGCGAGCCGGACCTCGCACGAGCGGCGGGCGTCGAACACGACGAGCACCGGGAGCAGGCGTTCGCCCTCGCCCGCCGCATGCGTTCGTGCGTCGTCGAGCTGGTGGAGCACGTCCGCGGAGATCCCGCGGGCGCCCCACTTGCAGTCGTACGCCTCGGCCGCGCCGGGTACCTCCACGGTGACGTCGTACGGGTGGATCTCCGTCGGCACCCCGTCGAACAGGATCCGGCGCTCCCGCCGGATCATGGCTGCCGGCGCCCGGCGAGCGAGGAGGAGCTCGGCGACTGCCTCAACGATCGCCCCGCGGACCTGGCTGCGGACTTGCTCGCCGCGGCCGGCGACGGCCAGCGACACCTCGAGGATCGCCTCGGATGGGTCCGGCTGGGCTCTGTCCACCGTTGATCCGAAGAGCGACGGAAAGATTGTCCGCCAGGCCTCGGCGTCGGTCGTCTCGCCGTTCATCACTGCCCGGGCGAGGACGCGCTGCGCGGGCGTCGCGTCGGCGAGGAGCACCGCGGCGCGCGCCACCAGCGGATCCGCCTGGATCCCCGCATACACGACCGCGCGCGCGTCCTTCGCTGCGTCCTGGAACCTCACCAGGCGGCCTCGCCGAGCGCAACGAGCGTCACCTGCGGGAGCGTCGAGAGCCAGTCGATGGCCCGGTGGGGGTCGCTGATCAGATCCACCTCGGCGACGAGGCGGTCGATGGCAGCCTCGAGCTCGACCATCGGCGGGTGCGTGCCCGCCGGGCGGTCCGCCGTCGCAACGGCTCGAAGTCTGGCGGTCCACACCGTTTGCAGGTCCTGGACGTACGTCCATTCCTCCTCGATGGTCTCGCCGAGCGCGCCCAGCCGGCCGAGCGCAACAACTACCAGCTCGACGAGTTCCGGCACCTCTCTCACGGGCGCAAGCGTACCCGGCCGTGCTGCCGAATCGGGTGGCTGCGTGAGCCAGGCCGGATCGGCGTCAGCGCTCGAGCACGACCTCGCCGTCGAGGAGCACGAGCCGCGGCCTGACCTCGGCGAAGGCCGCGGCGCGCTCGCCGCCCTCGCGCGGTGCAGCGGGCAGCACGATCAGGTCCGCACGTGAGCCCGGCACCAGCCTGCCGCCCAGCGGGTCCTTCGCGGACAGGTGCGGCCCGACCGTTGCGGCGCGGAGCGCCTGCTCGAGGGTGAGGGTCTCGTCGGGGCCGTAGGGCGCGGCGTCGGGACCCCACGATGGGTCGCGGCGCAGGACGGCCATCGCGATGCCGGGCCAGGGATCGATCGGCTCGACGGGGGCATCCGTGCCGAACGCGACGACGGCGCCGGCATCGATGAGGCTGCGCCACGTGTAGCCGTTCGCCTCGGCGCGCGAGCCCCAGCTGCTGCGCGCCGTTTCCGCGTCGTCGCGCAGGTGGACCGGTTGCACGGAGGCCGCGATGCCGAGCGCCGCGAACCGACTGCGGTCCGCCTCGGAGCACAGCTGGACATGCTCCAGGCGCGGCATCAGCTTGACCTTGCTGGCGGTCGGCCCAAGAACGTCGAGGGAGGTCCGGACGGCCGCGTCACCGATCGAGTGGATCTTCGTCGCGATGCCCGCGGCGGCGGCGCGCGTGGCGTGATGCCTGAGCTCCGCGGGCGGCGTCGTGAACATGCCCCGCGTCGTGCCGCCCTCGATCGAGTCGAGCAGCGCGGCGGTCTGCGACGCGAGCGTGCCGTCCGCGAACAGCTTCAGCCAACCCATGGTCAGCCGGCCGGCGCGCTGCGCCTCGGCCCCGCCCAGCAGCTGGCCGCTCCGGAAGCCACGGGCGATTGCGTCGTCGAGTCCCTCCGAGCGCACGCCCACGTGGACCCGGATCGGCAGGTCACCCGCGTCGGCCATGCCGAGGTACATGTCGAACGCCCGGTTCGTGGGGTCCGGCGCGAGGAAGCGCGGGTCGTGCGCGCCCACGACGCCGAGCGCGAGCAGCTCCTGGCCCAGGTCCTGGATCGCGAGCGCGACGACGTCCGAATCCGGCAGCGGAATGGCGTGCTCCACCAGCCCAGACGCGTTCTCGAGCAGGGCGCCCTCCGGATCGCCCGTGGAGGAACGGCGAATCTCGCCTCCGTCCGGGTCGGGCGTGGTGCGATCGATGCCCGCCGCGGCGAGGGTCGCGTGGCTGACCCAGAGGCAGTGATGGTCGAACGAGTGGAGGGCGACGAGCCGCCCCGGCGCCGCGGTCTCGAGTGCATCGGCAGTCGGCCACGCACCCCACCGGCGCTGGTCCCAGCCGCCGCCGAAGATCCAGCCCGGCGCCGGGATTCGGCGCGCGGCGGCGGCGATCCGCTCCAGCCCGACGTCCAGCGTCGGCGCCGTGGTGAGGTCGACCTGGGTCATGGCAAGGGCGGCATCGATGACGTGGAGATGCGCGTCGGTGAGGCCGGGGATGGCGATTTCGCCCGGCTCCAGCTCGATGCGCAGCGTGTGCGGGTCCGCGCGCGTCTCGAGGCTGATCGCGGACCCCGCGAATGCGACACGCCCATCGCGGATCCCGATCGCCTCCACCCAGCCAAAGCCGGCGTCGCCGGCGAAGGTCGCGATGCGGCCGGAGACCAGCGCGTCGAGGGGCATCTCAGGCTCCCGAGCCGGCGCGGACCGGCGGCCGTGGCGCCATTTCCACGACCGGACCCCACCCTGGCGGATCCGCGAGGAGCGCGGCCAGCCCCGCGCGGTCGAGGCCGGCGCCCAGTCCGAGCGCCAGCGCGATCCGCGCCTTGGGGCCGGACAGGTGGCCCGCGAGCAGCGCGCCGGCGCGCACCCACGTGGCGCCGCCGCCAGGGAACGCGTACGCCGCCGATGCCGCACCCGCTGGGCAGCGCGTCGTGAACGCGACCGCGATCCCCTGCCCCATCGCCCGCCCCGCCGCGTCGACGACCGATGCGGCCGTGTTCCCGGCGCCCGTGGCCTCGACCACGATCCCGGCCGGCCGGAGCGCCGCAGCCGCATCCACCAGGGCGCCATCCATCGCCACGTGCGCGGTGAGGAGGAGCACGCCATCGGCGGCGTGATCGGTCGCAACGTGGCGACGCGGTGCGCGCGCGCGATCCACGAGGACCCGCCCGTCGATCACCCGTCCGATCGGACCCGTGTCCAGGCACTGGAACGTATCGAGCGCCCCGGCGTGCGTCTTGGTCACCGCGTCGGCCGGGTTGATCGTTCCATCGAGGACCACCTGGACGCCCGCGCCGCGTAGCTCCGGCGCGATCGCGCAGCGCACCGCATTCCGGAGGTTCGCCGGGCCATCGTCATTCGCATCGGAGGCGGCGCGCATCGCGCCGGTGACGATGACGGGAGCCTGGCCGTCGAGGATCAGGTCCCACAGAAACGCCGTTTCCTCGATCACGTCCGTGCCCTGGACCACGACGACGCCATCGACCCCTGGATCCGCCTGGCAGCGGCGAATCTCGCTTCCGATCTCGAACAGCTTCGCGAACGAGAAGTGGCTCGCGGGCGTCCGGCCCAGATCGATGACCTCCAGGTCTGCGATGTCCTGGATGCCCGGCGCGCGAGCGAGAATCGCGGCTCCGTCGAGGGTCGGGACCTTCCCGCCGGCGCCAGCATCGACGACCATGCTGATCGTCCCACCGGTGAAGATGACCGCGACGCGACTCACGTGTCGAGCGACCCGCCGGACTCCTCAGGATCGCGCGGCGGCGCCGGGTCTAGGTCGCGATGCGCCTCACCGTGGCGGTGCGCCTCGCTGTGGGAGTGCCCGTGCGGCTCGCGTCGTTGCATCGGCAGGCTCGAACCGGTCGGGTCCAACTGGGTGCCCGTTGAGATCTCCGGGATCAGGTCCCTGCCCTCCGTCGGCTTGATCGGCCCGCGCACCACGATCGAGATGATGCCGGACACGAGGACGAACGCTGCAACCGTGATGATCACCGGCGTGGTCCCGACGATGTCGGCGATCTGTCCGACAACGATGATCGGCAGGATGCTGGCGACCGAGATGAGCATGTTGAGGACGCCGAAGACGCGGCCGCGCCCGTCCGCCGGGATGTCCTCCTGGAGCTGCACCTGCGCCGAGATGGCGACGATGCCGTAGCAGACGCCGGCGAGGAAGGCGATCGCGACGACGACCGAGACGAGCGACGTGAGCATCGACAGGTCGACAAGCGGCAGGTTCTCGCCGACGCCACTGAGGAACCGACTGACCGGGCCCGCGACCGTCAGGATCACGAGCAGGATCCCGAGGATCACGAGGCCGAACTCGATGGCCCGGCGGCGCGCGATGTACTTGCCATAGTTATTGAGCAGCAGGACGCCCATGACGATGCCGAGGCCGAGCGGCAGCAGCACGACGATGAGGTCCTTCGAAGCCAGGCCGAGCGTGTCCCGGGCGAACGACGGCCCGAGGACCGCGATCACGCCGATGAGCGACGCCGAGATGCCGAGGTACGCGAGGGACCAGGCAATCGTCGGGTTGTCGCGGATGTAACCGATCCCCTCGCCCAGCTGGCTGAAGACGCCGCCGACAGCCTGACCGGCTTCCTTGACGCCGCCGGTCACCGCCCCGATCGCGCCCGACCGAGGACGCTTGATCGGCGGATCCGACGGCAGCGTGAGGCAGAAGACCGCCGCCAGCCCGAACAGCATCGCCACCATGATGATCAGCGGCTGGGGGCCGCCGGCAATGGTCACGACGAGCGGCCCCAGCAGCGCGTAGCCGATCGCGAAGGCGCCGTTCAGGGTGAGCGTGAAGATCCCGTTCGCCGCGACGAGCTGCTCGCGCTTGACGAGCACGGGGATCATCGCGGCCTCCGCGGGCGCGAAGAACACGGTCAGGATCGAGAAGACGGTGTTCAGCAGCAGCAGCATCCCAACGTCATCGCCGGCCGCGAAGATCGCGATGAGCACCGCCGCGCGGAGGGCGTTCGTGACCACGAGGACGGTCCGCCGATCGATCCGGTCCACGTACACGCCGGCCAGCGCCGAGAGCAGCACGGACGGCACGAGGAAGGTCAGGAACAGGCCGCTGACCGCGGCGGTCAGGTCGCTCGCCTCGAGCACGATGACGGTCAGGCCGTAGAGGACCATGTTGACGCCGATCTGCGTCGAGAGCTGCGACAGCCACAGCAGCAGGAATGGCCGGTTCTTCAGGACGGCGGCCGCGGAGCCGCCGGTCTCGGTGGTCTCCTCGGCGGCCGCGGTCGAGTCGGTCATGCCTCCGGCGCCGAGGACGGCGAGACGGCGGCGCTCATCGCCGTATCACCTCGGGTCACGAAGGCGGCAAGCCGGCTCTCCAGCACGCGCCGGTCGATGAGGACGTGGCGCCCGCAGCCCTGGCAGCGAATGCCGATGTCGGCGCCGAGCCGGTCCACGAGCCACTCCGTCCCGCCACAGGGATGGGCGCGGCGAAGCCGGACGACATCGCCAAGAAGCAGCTCGAGCGGTGGGCGGGCTGGCATCGGCGGGACTCTATCAGAGGCGTGGTGAGGCATTGGTTGGGCCCAGATCCAGGTCCGTCGCGGCGAGCGTCATCGCGTCCACCGGGGTCACGCTGAGGCGCACGTCCGGGTACGTCGCGGTGACCTGCGCGATCACCCCGCCCGTCCGGGTGAGCGTGCCGGTCAGGATCTGCGGACTGCCGATCGCCCGGATCTCGAACGCGTCGCCCAGCGCGGAGTTGGCCACCGAGAGCCCGCCGGGCTCGCCCGCGACCACGACGCCCGCTACCACCCGGATGCCATCGACCGCAATCGCCTCGGCGCCGGCATTGCGCAGCTCGTTGAGGATCTCCTCGATGCCGGCACCGGCGATGGCGCCGTTGACCGTGATCGCGATCCCCTGCCCCGACACGGCGGTAAGACCGGCCCAGGCCCTGATTCGGGCCAGGTCGGCCGCAAGCTCGCCGACCGTGGTCTCGCCGCGGTCACGCGCCTCGGTCAGCTTGGCCTCCTGGCGGGTGAGGTCCACGACCTCGTCGCGGAGCTGGTCGTTGCCTGCGGTCACATTGGCGATGAGCTGGGTCAGCTCGGTGACCGTCAGGTTGGACAGGCCCGGCACGCCGGCCTGCCCGCGCAGCTGGCCGACCACGAGGATGCCGAGCAGCCCCGCGACGGCGGTGACGGTCAGCCGGTTCGTGCCGAGCTTCAGCTTCACGGCGCGGTGCTCGCAACCGGCGTGGCGTAGCGCAGGTTCACGGTGCCGGCGAATGCGGGCAGGTCGACGCTGTCGAGCTCGGCAACGGACAGGTGCAGCCCGGATGGCTCGATCCGACCCTGCACGAATGCCACGAACGCCACTGAAGCGCGCAGCCGGTCGTAGAGGTCCGACGGACCGATGGCCGTCACGGTGTACGGCGGCGACAGGTACGCCGAGTTGGCGAGGATGGATCCGCCGATGTCGAGGATGGCGCTGGTCCCAACCATCCGCTCGCCGTTCACGGCGATGCCTTCGGCGCCGGCCAGCCAGAGCTCCTCGACCAGGGTTCGGACGTCGCGCGCGGTGACCAGAGCGTCCAGGCCGCCGCCCTGGGTGCCGTCCTCCAGCCTGAAGGCGAGTCCGCGGCCGGTGACGGCAATCAGCCCGGCGCGCACCCGTGCGTCCTCGAGGTCCCGGTACAGGCGGCGGAGGGAATCGGCGGCACCCGGGTCCTGCGCCTCGAGGTCGCCGATCCGCGTTCGCAGCCCCACGATCTCCGACTTCAGCGCCTCCTGCTGTGCCTGGAGGCCCAGCGCGGTCTCGATCAGAGGGGAGCGCTCCTCCGTCGAGTAGCGGTTGCGTGGACCTTCGGCGGCGATCTGGGCCGCGATGAGGAAGCCAAGCACGAGCAGTGCGCCCGCGAGCGTCACCTGGACGCTCGGCAGGCCGCGGAGCCGCCCGACGAAGGTGTTCATGAGGTCGCCGGATCGTCCGGCGGGAGTCGCGGGTCGTCATGGGCGAGTGGCGGCTCGTCGATCGCCGGGCCAGACGGCGACGAGATGGGCGGCAGCAGCGGCTCGCCGCGGCTGAACCGGCTCGCAACGACCACGAGCCCGACCACGATCAGCAAGCCCAGCAGACCGATGCCCGCGTACAGCAGCACGCCGGAGTCGGCCCCTCCGCCGTCACCTCCACCGCCGGACGGGCGAGGCGTTGCCGCCGGGCCGGCCGTCGCGCCGGGACCTGGCGTCGGAACGGGACCCGCGAGCCAGTCCGGCGGCAGCGGGCCAACCGGAGCTGGCTGCGGCCCGAAGGGCTTCGGTGCGTCGACGCCGAGGTCCGCCAGCCAGGCGGCCTCGAACCCCGCGGTATCGACGCCCAGCGCGGCGCTGAACGCCGCGTCGTCGCTGACCCCGTCGGCGTAGCTCCGGATGAGCTTGACGAGCGCGTCCTTGCCGTACGTCCGGACCATGAAATCGATCGCGGACACGCTCTCGTCGTAGGCAAGGCTGAACTTCGCCGGCGGCGAGGGAAACTGGCCGATGAGCGCACGCAGGGGCATGAGTTCGCCATTGCGCGCCGAGCGCTCGACGTTCCCCCGGGCGCCGGCGTCGAACCCAGCCGCCTGGTAGTCGGCGAGGCCCTCGTTGAGCCAGTGCAGCGGCTCGTGATACGCGTTCTTTGTCGCGGTATCGAACACCAGATGCGTGAGCTCGTGCGGCACGACGATGCCAACCCACGGGTCGTTGAACGACGAGGGCGCGATGTTCGCGAACAGGGTGCGGATGGGCGTGACCGCAAGCCCGCCCACGTTCTCCGGGAGCGACGGGCCGATCACGTCATAGAACGCGTCGCGGTCCGCGTAGATGTAGAAGTCGACCGGGTCCTCTTCGGTGACGCCAAGGAGGGCGCTCGCGTCCGCGATGGCACGATCGCCGATGTCCAGAGCGCGCTGCCCGAACGCGTTGTTGCCCTCCGTCCAGTGGACCCGCACGACCGATCCGGTGAGCGTCTTCCACGCGAACCGCGTGTCCGCGTAGAGCACGCTCGTCGTTGGCCCATCGACCGTTCGGCCGTCGTCGAGCGTGATCCGGAAGCCGAGCGTGACCGGCGTATTGGGGTACAGGCTGCCGAACGGCGTCTCGTAGCTGTAGCGCAGGGTTGCCGTGCCGGCGGCGGGCGTGGCGATCGTCGCCAGGAACGTCTGCGCGTCCGTTCCGGTGCGAACGACCGCCTCGATCCTCGTGATGCCGCTCGGAAGCGTGACTTGCTGCTCCACGTTGATCGACGTTCCGAACGTCGACGTCGCCGACGCCGGCTGGAAGGTGGGGTCGGCGGCGAGTGCGGCGGGAGCGGCCGCAAGGCTCAGCAGCAGCGCGATTCCCAGGACGGACCCGATGCGCCTCATGGCGCCCACGCCATCCCCGCCATCCGCGGGATGCCGAGGCCGTTGCCGCCTGCCCCGAGCAGGCCATCCCGCGAGAGAGCCCAGTCGGTCGTGATGTACAGCGGCACCACCGGGACGTCGCGCTGGATCTCCGCGAGCGCGCGCTCGTACGCCGCCTGCGCGGCACCCGCGTCGCGCGAGGAGAGCGCCTCGGCGATGGCCTCGTCGAACGCGGTTGAGGCCCAGTGGCCGTAGTTGTTCGAGCTGTCGCTCTCCAGAAGCACGCCGAGGAAGTCATTGGGGCCGATGTAGTCCGCGATCCAGCCGGTCACCCACATGTTTGGTGCGTCGGTGGCGAGGCGTCCCAGGTGGTCGTCCAGGATCTCGATCTCCACCTGGATCCCGAGCTCGCGCTCCAGGTCCGCGACGATGCCGCCGGCAATCGGCAGGAGCCCCGCCGCGAAGTGGATCGTGGGCAGGCCCGCGCCGCCCGGGTAGCCCGCGTCCGCGAGCAGTTGGCGCGCGCGGTCCGGATCGTGCACGGGCAGCCAGTTGGCCGAGCCCGCGCCCGGGATGCCCGGCGGCACCATGCTGGTTGCAGGGACCGCGCCGGTGAACGTTCCCAGCCCGACGACTCGCTCCCAGTCCACCGCAGCACCGATCGCCTGGCGGACGCGTACGTCGTCGAACGGCTTCTCGGCGGAGTTGAAGCCGAGGTACGTCAGCGACAGCGACGTGGTCTCGCGGAGCTGCGGGCCCAGGTCGCTGTCGTACGGGACCCAGGGCGCGTCAATCGACGAGATCTCCGTGTAGTCCAGGTTGCCGGACTCGAACTCCGCGATGGGGCTGCGCCCGCCGATATCGAGGATCAGCCGGACGGTGGCGATGGCCGGCGGCCCGGCCCAGTACAGCTTGTTGGCCTCGAGGACGATCTCGCTGTCCGTGGCGCTCTTCACTGTGTATCCGCCGCTACCTATTCCATCTGGCCCGAACAAGTCCATGTCGTACTGCCAGATCTCGTTGGGGACGACCGCAAAGAGCGGCGACGAGACGATCGCCGGGAAGTCCGCGCCGGGCCGCTCCAGCTCCACCTCGACCGTGTCTCGCCCGTTCGCGTGAACTCCTACGAGGGCCGGGTCCGTCTCGCGACCGGTGAGGTGGTCGCGCGCGCCCTTGACGTCGATCATCAAGGCCGCGAGCGGGGCCGGCTTGGCCGGATCGATGATCCGCAGCCAGCTGCCGACGACATCGTCCGCGGTCAACGACGAGCCGTCGGAGAACCGCAGGTCAGGCCGGAGGCGGAAGACCGCGCTCCGTCCATCGGCCGCAACCTCCCAGCTCGCGGCGAGGGCCGGCTGGAGGGTGCGCGACGCGTCGTAGATCGTGAGCGTCTCGTAGAGCTGGGCCGTGACGGCCGCGGTGTTGACGTCGCCCGCCGCCGCCGGATCAAACGTCTGGGGCGATCCGGCGAGGATCCGGACCTCGTTCCTGTCGAGCGCATCGACCGGGCCAGGGGCGCCGGTGAGCAGCACGGCAGCGACGACAGCGAGGCAGCCGACCAGGGCCCCGATTCGCCGCATGGAGGGAGTATGCGGGAAGGCCCCGCGTCGCATCGCCGGGGGAACGATGCGGGGTCGCGGAGCCCCGATTCGAATAACGCGATTCGCACCCGCTCGTTAGGCTCCAGCCGTGAATCTGCGCTTGCGCGACAACCTCTCCCGGACGCTCCTGCCCGTCGAGCCGATGGACGGCGAGCGCGTCCGCATGTACTCCTGCGGCCCCACGGTCTATCGCTACGCCCACGTCGGCAACCTGCGGACGTTCCTGCTCGCGGACCTGATCCGACGGGCGGTGCTGTACCACGGGGTCGACGTCCTGCACATCCAGAACATCACGGACGTCGGGCACCTGCGGGCCGATACCTCCGGTCGCGAGGTGGACCCGATGCTCGTCGCCGCCGGCGTCGAGGGCAGACCCTCGAGCGAGATCGCGAATGCGTACGAGGCGGCGTTCCACGCTGACGCCGCGCTGATGAACATCCTGCCGGCCCACGAGTTTCCCCGCGCCACGGAGCACATCCCGGAGATGCTCGCGCTGGCGGAGCGGCTCGTGGACCTGGGGCACGCGTACGCGACGGATCTGGGCAACGTCTACTACTCGGTCGCGAGCTACCCGTCGTACGGCGCGCTGTCGGGGAACACGCTCGACGCGCTGCAGGCGGGCCATCGAACCGAGGGCGAGGTGGAGGCGGACAAGCGCGACGCCGCCGACTTCGCGCTGTGGCGTGCGGGCGGCGAGGGCCGCGAGCTGCACTGGCCCAGCCGCTGGGGCGAGGGCTTCCCGGGCTGGCACCTGGAATGCTCGGCGATGGCGCTGCGCCACCTCGGCCCGACGTTCGACATCCACACGGGCGGCGAGGACAACGTCTTCCCCCACCACGAGGACGAAATCGCCCAGTCGGGGCCGATCGTTGGCGGGCCGCCGGCGCGACTGTGGGTCCACGGGGCGCACCTGCTCATGAGCGGCAGGAAGATGTCGAAGTCCGCCGGCAACTTCCAGCGCATCACGGAGCTGGCCGAGGAAGGCATCGATCCCCTCGCCTTCCGCTACCTGTGCCTCACCGCCCGGTACGCGCGCAAGCTCAACCTGTCCGACAAATCGCTCGCCGGCGCGGCGGGCGGACTCGCGTCGCTCCGCTCCGAGCTCGCCGCCCTGGGACCGGCATCTTCTGACGGCCCGTGGGCGCCGCCGGCCGTGCTGCGGGCCGGGAGCTCACCCGCTCGGCCCTTTGGCCGTGCCGAGGGTCCCGCGGGCAATGGCGACGGCTCCCCCGCCGGCTTCCCGATTACCGATCGCGCGTCGGCCGCCGATGTTCCGCTCTCCACAGAGGGGCGCCTGCTGCACGACCGGTTCACGGAGGCGATCGACGACGACCTCGATACGCCGACCGCGCTCCGAATCGCACGGGAGACGCTTCGCTCCACGATCCCCGCCGACGAGCGTCGCTGGCTCGTGCTGGACATGGATTTCGTGCTCGGCCTCGATCTCCACGAGTTCGTGCCCTCGGCCGCGGGCCAGGCCGCAGACGCCTTCTCTGACGAGCTCCCTGCGGGCGCCGCCGGCATCCTCGAGGCACGCGGCCGCGCCCGCGCGGCCCGCCAATGGGCGGAGGCGGACCGGATGCGCGACGCGCTGCGCGAGCTGGGCGTCGAGCCAATCGACCGCGCCGACGGCACTAGCGACTGGCGTCGAGTCACCTAAGCCTTCGGGCCGCCGCGAGGACGCGATTGCGGCCGGCCTCCCCGTAGAGCGCGGGCGGCGGCCCCCGTGGAACGCCGAGCGAGCGGTACGACGAAGGAAGCGCCCCAGACGGGTCTTGCACCGGTGCTTCCGCCCGGATCTGGAACGCTGGGCGATCTAAACGACGACGGACGGGTCAGCCATCAGTTCGGAATGCCTCGTTGTCTGTCGTACCGCTCGCTGAGCGTTCCAACCGGTGCCTACCGAGTGACGGCGAGGTCTGATCGGTCCCGGAAGCGGTCGAGGACGCGGTAGAAGTTGCGTTTCGAGAGGCGATCGCGCTCGGCGGGCGGCGTGGCGGTCCATGCGCGCGGCTCGCCGCGCGTGAGCGGCAGGTCGCCGACGACGACCGCACGGCGCGGCGACTCGCCCGCGCCTTCGTCGCGGAGCACCAGGCTCCACCAGATGTCGAGGTTGCGGTAGAACCTGAAGCCCCCGTCCAGCGGGCCGCGCGCGATCGCGTCCGACCTTCGGAACGCCATCAGGTAGCCCTGGATCGCTGCGGCGTCCGTGGCGCCGGAAGCGGCCTCGTCGAAGCGTCGAAGGTCCGCCGAGTCGAGGCCGAACGGACCCGCGATCGCGACCGTCGGGTCGTCAAGCGCGCGGACGAGCGGCGTAACCACGTCGCCGGCGGCGACGACCGACGGGTCCAGGACGATCACGATCGATCCCCGGGTGCGACGGATCCCGGCATTCAGCGCGACGCCCTGGCCCAGGGCCGCGCTCGTCCGCACGAGCTCCACGGGCGCTCCCTCGCGCGCGGCGAGATCATTGGCGCGCAGGCCCTCCAGTGCGCGGTCCGGCAGGCCATCGGCGACCAGCACGATGTCGACGCCTTCCGGCACCGTGGACGTGAGCGCGTCGAGGGCGCGGCGAGTCTCGCCTGAGTCCGTTGAGGCGACGAGCACAGCAGAGGCGAGCCCCTCAGCCGGATCCCCGAGCCGGCTCGGCACCGCGTCGCTGCTGCCATACCGAATCTCGCCGCCCACCTCCACGTCAGCCGGGATCGGCTCAAGGCGGAACGACGTCTCCGTATCCACGACACGCCAGCCGGCCCCCTCGATCTGCGCTCGGAGGGCATCGGCGTCCGCATAGTCGCGCGCGTCGCGCGCCAACGAGCGCTGCTTCGCGGCCTCCCAGATCTCCGGCGGGATGCGATCGGTCATCGCGGGAATGGTAGGTGGCCCCGCACGACCGGGCCGTCGGGGGAACTATCCGCAACTCCCTCTCGTCTCGCGGCCAACGAAACCGGCCCACCTGCCAGGACCGGCCAATCCTCATCGGAGGTTCGCGATGCGCCGGAAACTGGCGATGGCCCTCAGCGGAGCGGCTCTGGTAACCATCCTCGTCGTCGGCCCGACGCTCGCCTGCGGTGGCCTCATCGGCCCCAACGGCGCGGTCAACCTCCTGCGGACGACGACCTTTGCGGCCTACCACGACGGGATCGAGCACTACATCACCGCGTTCCAGTTCCAGGGCGGAGGCGGGGCCTTCGGCTCCATCACCCCGCTCCCCGGCATCCCGTCGGCCATCGAGCAGGGCGGCGACTGGACGCTCCCGCGACTCGTCCGCGAGACCAGCCCGCAGCTCGTGCTGCGCGACCTGGCGTTCTCGGCGGCGGCCGGCGCCGTCGAGA
>JANLSG010000055.1:0-5454 GCA_031362295.1 Chloroflexota bacterium | reverse complement strand
ATTCGATCCAGCGCGACACCAGCTGGTGCTGTTCGGCGGGTTCGTGGGCCAGACAGTGCTGGGTGACACGTGGTTGCTGGACAACGGTGCGTGGCGCGAGGTCAGTCCGTAGCTCGCGCCTCGGACGGCGTCGCGACCGGCGGCACGCCGCGCGGCTTCGATCTCGCGTAGACCACGCCGATGATTGCCACCGCCCCGCCGACGAATGACAGGAGCGGCGGCGCCTCGGCCAGCAACAGCCAGCCGAGGACGATCGCGACGGCCGGCACCAGGTACGTCAGCGAGCCGAGGCGGCCCGCCGTGCTGCGGCCGAGCGCGAACGCCCACATCGTGAATGCGACCGCGGTGGGGAACAGGCCCAGGTAGAGGATCCAGGCGAGCGACTCCGGTCCCGCCACCGCGCCCTCGGAGATGAGTTGCGGCAGGAACGGCAGGCAGACCACCATGCCCGTGACGCATGCGAGCCACGTGACCGTGAGCGCGGGTACGCTCGCGAGGACCGGCTTCTGGAGCGTGACGCTCACCGAGTACGCGGCAGCGGAGACGAAGCACAGGAGGATCCCCAGCGTCGTGGCATCACCCGGACGACCTCCGGACGTTGCGATGCTGATCACCGCCACGCCTGCAAGTGCCACGAGGCAGCCGAGAAGCAGCCGCGGCGGGAACCCTTCGTGGAGGAACAGCCCGCCGAGGATCGCGACAATGATCGGCGCGACGTTCACGAGCATGGACGCTGTCCCGGCATCAACCTCGCGCTCGGCCGCGTTCAGTGCGAGGTTGTAGACGCCAAACCACAGCACCCCGCTGATGAGGATGGGCACGATGGTCCGGCGAGTCGGCCAGACGGGCCGTCGAATGACGACGACGACGCCCAATGCGATCGAGCCGACAATCAAGCGCCCCAGTGCCAGCGCACCCGGCGAGAAATCAGTGCCCGCGGCCCGGATCCCGACGAACGCCGACGCCCAAAGGACGATGGTGATCAAGGCGGCGCCGAGCGCGATTCGATCAGCGCGAATTCCGGCCATTCTTCCTGCCACGACCCGAGGATAGGGGAGCCGTGCCATCATCCGGCGATGGACTGGACCCTCGAAGTCGTCATCGTTCCCGTCAGTGACATCGACCGTGCAGTCGCGTTCTATCGCGACCAGGTCGGCTTCCACCTGGACCACGACACGCGCAACGAGCTCATGCATGTGGTGCAGCTCACACCGCACGGCTCCGGCTGCTCCATCGTGATCGGCGACATGCCATCGCAGAACCAGATGGCGCCGGGCTCGCTCAAGGGTCTGCAGCTCGTAGTCGCGGATGGTCGTGCGGCGCGCGAGGAGCTGGTCGCCCGCGGGGTGGCGTGCAGCGAGATCATGACCTTCGACGAGCGCGACGGTGGCACGTTCTTCGGCTTCAGCGATCCCGACGGCAATTCGTGGGCCGTCCAGGAGCTCAAGGTCCGCGGCGAGACGCCGCTCATCCCCGTGGAGCATCGCGGCCGCTTCGGCGCCTGAGCGTTCCGACCCCGGGCGTAGGATGCCTTTGTCCGGTCGGACGACTGCTCCATTCACCAAGAATGAATGTCCCTCGGCGGCTTGATCCCATAGGGACTGGAACGCGCCCCCTCGTTGGGCGCTCCCAGGATCGGAGCCGATGGACCGAGACCTCGTCGAGGCTGCACGGAAGCGGGATCGAGGCGCATACGCCGACTTGATCCGCATTCGTGGCGACCGCCTCTTCGCGCTCGCCCACCGGATCCTCCGTGACGTCGATCGGGCCGAGGATGCCGTGCAGGACGCGCTGGTGATCGCCTGGCGTGACCTTCCCGGGCTCCGCGATCCGGACCGCTTCGACGCCTGGCTGCATCGACTGGTCGTTCGCTCCTGCCTTGCCGAGGCGAAGCGCGAACGCCGCCGGATCACGAACCTGCACGTCCTGCCGATGGACATCCCGATAGCCGACAACGAGTTCCTCAACGTCGACGATCGGGACCAGCTCGAGCGGGGCTTCCGACGACTCACCCCGGAGCAACGAGCCCTGCTCGTGCTTCGCCATTTCGAGGGTCGCGAACTGACCGAGATCGCCGAGGTGCTGGGCATCCCGGTCGGGACGGTCGGCTCGAGACTCCACACCGCCCACCGCGCGATGCGCGCTGCGCTGGACGCCAACGCCCGAGTGATCGCAGTTGAAGGACGACAGGCATGACGCGAACCGACGACATCGAACGCGTCCTGGAGCACTGGCTCTCCGAGGGCCCGATGCACATGTCCGACCGCCTCTTTGACGGCACCCTCGAGCGCATCGACCGGCTGCCGAAGCATCGCCTCGCGGATCTCCGCCTGAGGTTGCCCGCCATGAATCTGAACATCCGTCTTGCGGCTGCGGCTGCCGTTCTCGTTGCCCTCGTCGGCGCCGGCCTGGTCGTGCTGAACGGCTTGCCGGGGGTCGGCAGCCAGCCATCGCCGACACCATCGGCGGCGACGCCATTGGGCGCCACCCTCCCGTCGTCCTCGGACCTCCTTGGGCGCTGGATCGTCGCGTCGCCCCGGCCCATCGACAACGGGAGCGGGAGCGGCACCGTCACGTGGGAGATGCAGATCGATCCGGACCTGTTCGCGCTCGGCACCCCCTTTGCGTCGTCGGGACGCAACACCATCACGGGCCCGTGGTCCATCCCCGAGGCAGGCACCATGAACCTCGGGCTCTGGTCCCGGCCGACCGATTGGCCATGCGGATTGGGCGACCCCGGCGTCTATGACGTCAGGCTGTCCAATGAGGTCCTGACGATTCGCCTTCGCAGCGACCAATGCCAACCGCGACCCGAGATGCTCCTGGGCGATTGGGTGCGAAACGCCCTGCCGGCGCCCACCACCGAACCCCAGATGGCGCAGCGATATGTTGCCCCGGGCTTCCGTCCATTCGGGCTTGGTGCGAGCGGCACGTTCTCGGCGTCGGTCCCGCTGCCGGGCTCACCGCTGCAGCAGACCACCTCCATCCAGCTGGACAACCCATTCGGCCTGGACCAGTTCATCTATTCCTCGATCTACGTAGTCTCCGGGATCCTGCCGGGTACGGAGCCCCAGGCGGCATCGTGTGCGGCCCCGTTCTCCGCGCCCGAGCGGACACCCGCGGCCCTCGCAGCATGGATCCAGGGCTTTGCGTCGCTCGAGGTCAGCTCGCCGAAGCCCGTGACCATCGGTGGCCTGTCCGGCCTCATGATCGATGTGACCGAGCGGCCGAACACATCGAAGACGTGCGGCGTCCCACGCGACAACGGAGTGCGAATCGAGGTCCTGGGCGACGGGTCGTGGGTCTACCCCGGCAGCAGGCTGCGCCTCATCCTGCTCGATCGCGGCGACGGCGAGTCGATTCTGATCGATATCGGCACGGTGGACGAGCCAACGTGGGACTCCGTCGATGCCGCGATGTCGATCGTCAACGACTTCGAGTTCATCCGATGACAAGGTCGCTCGTGGTGATGGCGGTGATCATCCTTGCCATCGCCGGCTGCGCAGGGGCCGCGAGCCCATCGGGCGCCGATGTCGCGGCGACGATCTCGCCTTCGTCATTGCAGGCGTCGACGGCTCCCGTCGGACCGAACGCGTCGACCGATATGTCGACCCCGACCCCGGTATCCCCGTCACCTTCTGCAACGCACGTGGTCGACCCCGCCTCGCCGGACACGGTAATCGCGGCTGGAGGGTGCGACGATTCGGGCAACTGCCGACTCCTCGACGTCGGCCTTTGGCCTGCCGTCCCATTCACACCATCCATCCGGTGCGGGCTCTCAGGACAGACATGTCAGCTTCACTTCGAGATCTACGCCCCCACCTCGGGCGGTCCATGGCCGCTCATCGTGCTTGAACCCGGCGGCAACGTCGCACCCGGTGTGCCTGGCTTATACCTCGACCAGATGGCGACGGCCTTGGCGGGGAGAGGCGCGGTAGTCATGGTGGGCCAGTGGAGGCAGAGCAGTTACTGGGCCGGTCGGTCGCCCGACTCGTTTGCCGACGTAGCCTGCGCCATCGGCGTCGCTCGCCGAATCGGGCCTGCCTTCAAAGCAGATCCCGACCGAGTCGTTCTCGTCGGCCATTCCAAGTCGACGCAACCCGTGGCTGTGGTCGGGCTGACAGCCACGGCATTCGCTCCCGCGCCGGGGTCGTGAGATGAGACGGCCGGCTCCCTCCGTCCCGATGCGTGGGCGGACCTGGCTGGTCCACGGGACGACATCGCCACCGCCGCTTCGGACAACGACGAGCTCACGGCGTTCTTCGGCGGGACCAGGGCGGCAGATCCGGCAGCCTGGGCCGCGGGGGACCCGTTTGCACTCGCGGCCAAGCGCGCCGTAGATGCCACCGATCTCCCGATCGTGCTCCTCCAAGGAGGTGCAGACGGTGGTGCGGCTGACGCGCGGGCATTTCAGGCCCTTCTCGTGGCCGGCGGCTACCACAGCCGGCTCATCGAGATCGCGTCGGCCGATCATTACGGTACCACCGTCGCGAAGGCGTCAATCGATGCAATCTTCGCCTTGGCGACGCCGAAGTAGCGGCGCAGTGGGCGGCGGCTAACGAACCAGCTTCTCGAATAGCTCGAGGAGAGAATCGGCGGGATCCTCGGTCATGCCGCCGTGGACGTCCGACGGTTGGATGACCGTGCTCGATGGCGAGGTCACCCAGCGGAATCGCTCGGGCGCCGCGAGGTGGGCAATCGGACCCGCCGCCGAATCGCCCTGGACGATCGCCTGGATCGACGCAAGGTGGGAGCGGACCGCTTCGAGATCAACGTCAGGGGCGAGCGCGCGCAGGGCCGAGGCCTGACGATCACCGAGCTCGACCCGCAGGCCGAGGAACCCGCGCGTCCGGCAGAACAGCACGACGCCAACGTTGACCAGCTCACCGCGCTCGACGCGCGGTGCGACGCGGAGGACTGCGTACTCGAACGCCTCACGCGGCATGGCGGACCTCCTCGATCGAGGTCCCGAGCGCGTCGCGTGCTGCAACCCGTGTGAGCAGGTAGTGAACGTATGCGGCGCGTTGCGCGTCGGGTCCACCGATCGGGGCGGCGGGGCCTGTCGGCTCGAGCCAGGCATCCGGGACGAGGCTCACGACGCTCCGGAGCAGCTCCTCGGTCACCAGCGGCGCCAATCGATCGTGCGCGGTGTCGATCGGCGACGCGAATGGCAGCAGCACATGCTGCGCGATCGTCGCGAGGGGTCGCACCGCGTGCGCGTCGGGATCCAGCCACGTGTGGTGGATGAAGAGCGACGCACCGTGGTCGATGAGCCAGAGCCGTCGATGCCATGACAGGAGGTTCGGATTCCGCGGCGATCGATCGGTGTTCGTCACGAGGGCATCGAACCACACGACGTTCGCGGCGAGGTTGGGATCCGGGGCGCCGTCGGCGCGCGGATCGAACGTCATCGACCCGGGCAGGAAATCCAGCCCGAGGTTGATCCCGGGGCTC
>JANLSG010000050.1:0-2392 GCA_031362295.1 Chloroflexota bacterium | reverse complement strand
ACGCGATCAGCGACTTCGGCAGCTTGGCCTGGTACGCGACGTCGATGCCGTCGGCGACGTGCTGCTTCAGGATCGCCGCGGACTCCTCCGGGTCGAGCATGTCGTGGACGTTGTCGCCGCCGGACTGGTTCTCGATGTACGCCGCGGGGTTCGCCAGCTTGCCCACGTCGTGGTAGTAGGCGGCCACGCGGGTCAACAGCGGATCGGCGCCCACGATCTCCGCGGCGCGCTCCGCGAGGTTGCCGACCATCAGCGCGTGGTGGTACGTGCCGGGCGTCTCGACGAGGAGCCGCCGGTGCAGCGTCTGCGAGGGGTTCGCGAGCTCCAGTTGCTGGAACACGGTGAGATGGCCGAATACGTTGCCGAGGACCGCGAACGACCCGACCGCCGCCACCGCCGCACCCCCCGCCGACACTGCGGCCGCACCGATCAGCTGCACGACGCCGGTGAGATCACGCTCGCCAAGGAGCGAGAACGCGGTCACGACCACCGCCTGCACGACGAAGATCGCCGCGCCGGCCTGGATGAATGTCTGGAGCCGGTCGCCGCGGCGGATTGCGAGGATCCCGGCCAGCCCGCCGAGCATCACGTACGCGCCCAGCTCGAGCGACGGCCCGTTCACGGCGCCCGCCACGATGGCGAGGATCGCGGTGATCAGGATCGCCGTCTCGGCATCGAGCAGGACGGCCACGAGCAGACCCACCGCAGCAATGGGCAGGATGAACGGCAACGCTGTGCGGCCCTGCGTCAGCTGCAGCACGAACGTCGTGAACGCGACCAGCAGCCAGATCAGGAGCACGACGTTGTTGCGGTGCCAGTACGCCGGCCGGAACAGGCGCAGCCAGGCGATGACCATCGAGACGATGAGGCCGGACAGCAGCAGCCAGCCGCCGAATACGGCGAGGTCCGGCTCGCGCACGTCGAGGCCGAGCGCCTTGATCCGCGCGAGATCCACCTCGGTCAGCTTCGTCCCGAGTCGAACGAGGACCTCGCCCTGGACGATCTTCTCGATGACCGGTTGCACCGCAGCGGCCCGCAGATCGCGCTCCTGCTGGGTCCGCTCGGCGGAGAACGAGCTGTTCGGGACGAGCAGGGGTGCGATCAGCTCCGCCGCGAGTCCACGCTCGCCGTCGGACAACTCCCCGGCCATCTGGGCGGACAGACGCTGCTGCGCCTGGGCAACCTCGCTGTCGCGGAGCTCGCCACGCTCGGTGACGTCGAGGACGCGGGCCGCCTCGGTGCGCAGCGGCGCCCAGCGCTCGGGGGCGAGGGTCTGCAGGACCGTCCGGGCGTCGTCGGACAGGCCGGGCAGCACGGCGTCGAGCAGCGCCTGGCGCTCCTCCGCCGAGGTCGCTGGCGCAAAGGCGGTGTCGAGCGGCGAGACCTGCTTCGTGAACGCGGAGAGCTGGGCCGCGGCGATGGTGATCGCGCGCTCGGACGTGTAGTCGTACTGCGGCTCGACGAGTAGCCGGGCCGACGCGCGCGCCTCCGCGGTCAGGACGTCGTTCGTGAACGTCAGCGCCCGCGGCGCACGGATGTCGCCGGGCGCGAGGTCGCCGACCTTGACATCGAGGCCCGGCGAGAGGTCCAGGCCGAGCGTGAGGGTCATCGCGAGGATCAGGGAGGACGCGGCGATCAGCAGTCGTACGAGCTCGCGCTTGTCGGGGAGCTTGCGGCCATTGGAGGTCGGAAGGCCGGCGCCCGTCGTGCTCGCCTGGTTCGTCGCGGAGGGCGGGGTCGTCACGAGGCGGTGCCCGCGGCGGCGAGCGCCTGCCCGACCTGCTGGCTGACGATCCGGCCGTCCGCGCGGCCCTTCGTTCGTGGCGCGAGCCAGCCCATGACCTTGCCCATGTCCCTGGGACTCGCCGCGCCGGTCGCGGCGATCGCCTCTGAGACGAGCGCAGCGATCTGCTCGGGGGTCAGCTGCTCGGGCAGGTAGTCCGACAGGATCGCGATCTCGGACTCTTCCTTCGCGGCCAGGTCCTCGCGGCCGCCCTTGCGGAACGCCTCGACGGATTCGCGGCGCGTCTTCACCTCGCGGGCGAGGATGCCCGCGACGTCGTCGTCGGAATAGGTCCGTCGGTCGCGCTTCTCGCCGTTGTAGATGGCGCTCTCGGCCATGCGCAGCGTGTCGCGGCGCAGCGCCTCACCCGACCGCATCGCGGCCGTGATGTCTGACTGCATTCGCTCTCGGAGGTTCACCGGTGTCGGCACCTGCGGGCGGGACCGCCGGGGCTCGTTGCCCGTGTTGGGCTCAGCCCTGCGGCGTCCGTGCGTTCTTCTTGCGCTTCGCTTCCTTGCGCTTCCGCTTCACGCTCGGCTTCTCGTAGTGCTCGCGACGGCGAGCCTCCGCGAGGATGCCCGACTGCTGGATCTTCTTGTTGAAGCGGCG
>JANLSG010000334.1:0-2747 GCA_031362295.1 Chloroflexota bacterium | reverse complement strand
TTCGGACCGATGCCCGGGAGGCGGTTGAACGCCTCGATCAGCTTCGCGACGGGCTCGATGAGCAGGGCGGCCACGCGATGGGTTCGATCAGCGCCCGAGCATGCCGCCCAGGCCGCCGGTCAGCGACGTGAGCGCGCCCATCTTCTGCTGCTCGAGCCGACGTGAGGCATCGAGCGCCTCGTTGACGGCGACCGCAACGAGGTCCTGGAGCATGTCCACGTCGTCCGGGTCGACTGCCGATGGATCGATCGTGATCGAGACGAGCGTCTGCTTGCCGGTGACGACGACGCGGACAACGCCGCCGCCAGCGGATCCCTCGACCTGGGCCTCGCCCAGCTCCGCCTGAATCCGCTCCATCTCCTGCTGCATCTGCATCGCCATGCGCTGCAGGTTGCCCATGCCCATGTGTTCGCTCCTCGTCAGGTTGGTTGCAGTCTGCGCGATGGCCGGCAGGCGTGCACGACGCCCGTCAGCCGATCTCGGCTGGGTTCGCCGGGTTGGCGTCGTCGGCCTCGAAGATGCGGCGGGCCTCGGCGAGGACCCATGCGGCCTCGGCGTCGGCCGGGAGCTCCGGGACGACATCGATATTGGTCGCGACGCAGCGCACTGCCACCGAACGCCCGAGGACCGCGGAGACGTTCTCTTCGAGCACGGTGCGGCGGCGCTCCGCCACCTGGCGGAGGAACGCCTTGTCCTCCGGGAAGCCCAGGATGACGACGCCGTCCTCCACGCTGATCGGGCGGCAGGCGATGATCAGCGGCTTCGTGGGTGGGTGGAGGCTGATCCGGGCGACGATCTCAGGCCAGCGATCGCGGAGGATGGCGAGGTCGCCGCTCGGGGCGGGGCCTCCGACGGTCGCGGGCGCCCGCCCGTCCGGGGCAGCGGGTGCTGGGGCAGCGGGTGCCGTGGCGGTTGCGCTGGGCGCGGGTGAAGCCGTCGCGGGTGAGGGCGCGGCCGGCTCGACTGCGGGTGCGGCCTTCGCAACCTTCGGCGGCCTTGCGTCCTCAACGGGCGCGGCGACTGACGCCGGCACCGGGACTGTCCTCGGAGGCGCGGCAGCAACAGCCGGCGCTGCGGGGGTTGGCGATACGGCCGCTGGCAAAGCGGCGAGCCGGGCAGGGGCCGGCGCCAGGGCTGGATCCGGGAAGAGCGCGAGCTCGAGCTGGAGGCGGAGGCCGCCGACACCGGCGCGGCTCGGGTCGATGGACGCGAGCCGGCGCGCGGCCGCGGCGAGCTCCGTGATCGAATGGGCCACGATCCCCGACCCACCCATGCCGGGCGCGGGCGGGGTGCCGATGATCGCGGTTCGAAGGGCCTCGATGACCTGGTCAAGGAAGCCGCGCAGGTCGCGCCCGCGCTCCTCCAGTCCATCGAGCAGGCGCATGCCGGTGCGCGCATCCGAAGCGATGAGCGCCTCCACGAAGCCACCAACGGTCTCGGCATCGGCCAGGCCGAGGAGGTCGCGGACACGCGGCTCGTCGATCGAGTCGACCGACGACGAGAGGAGCTGGTCCAGCATCGACTCCGCGTCGCGCATGCCACCGGCGGCCAGGCGGGCGATCAAGTGCAGGGCCTCCGGCGTCGCGGTTCGATCGTCGGCGGCGAGGATGCGGGCGAGCTTGCCCTCGATCTCGTCCGTGGTGAGCCGACGGACGTCGAAGCGCTGGAGGCGCGACAGGATCGCCGGCGGGAACTCCTGCGGATGCGTGGAGGCGAACATGAACACGACGAAGTCCGGCGGCTCCTCGAGCGACTTGAGCAGCGCGTTCCAGGCGTCCTTCGTGATCTGGTGAGCCTCGTCGAGGATGTACACCTTGCGACGCAGGTCGGTCGGGGCGTAGTTGATGCGTTCGCGCAGGTCGCGGATGGCATCGATCCCGCGGTTCGACGCGGCGTCGATCTCGAGGAGGTCCATCGCCCGGCCCTCGCGGATCGAGACGCATGACGGGCAGACATCGCACGGATCGCCGTCCCGGAGGTCCGTGCAGTTGATGGCCTTGGCGAGGATCCGCGCAAGCGACGTCTTGCCGGTGCCGCGCGGCCCGACGAACAGGATCGCGTGGGCGACGCGTTCCGTACGGACCGCGTTCCGGAGCGTCTCGACCACGGCCTCCTGCCCCACGACCTCGGCGAAGGTCTGCGAGCGCCAGCGCCGGTAGATGGCCTGGTGCGGGGGCGCCTGGATCGGAAGGTCTGTCACGTGGCTCCGTGGCTCGACTGGATCAAATGCCGTGCACCTCCGGTCGACCGACTGGCACCCGGGCCCACCGCAGAAGGCGACTCAGATCAGGCCGTTCCGCGGCACCCGACGAGGTTCGCTGAGTGCTGCTTCCTTCCGGACCTGACACGGTTCGCGATTCGCCGCTGCGCGGGACCCGATCCTCAACATCGCCTGGAGCGGCGGCCTCCGAGCGCAGAGGCCTCGCGGAGGAATTCAGCCCTGCTGGAGCGGATTGCAGGTACAGGGCACCGCTAGTTCCCCGCCTAGCACGGCTCGGGAAGGATACCGCGACCGGTCAGGGCCAGCCGCGGTGGTCGTGGCCGAGATGGGAGGTGGCGGAGAGGGAGGGATTCGAACCCTCGACGGGTTGCCCCGAACCGCATTTCCAGTGCGGCGCCATAGTCCACTAGGCGACCTCTCCGCGGGTTGCGCGATGCGGCAGCGTACCGGCAAAGCGTCGATGCGGAATCGACGGGCCTCAGGGACGAGGTCAGCGGAACGCGCGGGCCCGACCTTGCCGTGCGAT
>JANLSG010000318.1:0-4841 GCA_031362295.1 Chloroflexota bacterium | reverse complement strand
TTCTCGCGCCACTTGACCGCCTCGGCCTTGAGCGCTTCCGGGATCTCGACGATGTCGATCTTGGAGCCGAGGTCGTCCCGGTACAGGATCGCCTTCATCTCGATGAGGTCGATGACGCCCTCGAAGCGGTCCTCGCTGCCGATGGGCAGCTGGATCGGCACGGGCCGCGCGCCCAGGCGGTCGACGATCATGTCGACGCAGCGCCAGAAGTCCGCACCGGTGCGGTCCAGCTTGTTGATGAAGCAGATCCGCGGCACCGAGTACTTGTCCGCCTGGCGCCAGACCGTCTCCGACTGGGGCTCGACACCGGCGACGCCATCGAAGACCACGACGGCACCGTCGAGCACCCGCAGGCTCCGCTCGACTTCGACGGTGAAGTCCACGTGCCCGGGCGTATCGATGATGTTGATCTTGTGGTCGTTCCAGAAACAGGTCGTGGCCGCGGCCGTGATGGTGATGCCGCGCTCCTGCTCCTGCGGCATCCAGTCCATCGTGGCCGCGCCCTCATGGACCTCACCGATCTTATAGATCTTCTTCGTGTAGAAGAGGATCCGCTCGGTCACGGTCGTCTTGCCCGCGTCGATGTGGGCAATGATCCCGATGTTGCGCGTGCGCGCCAGCGGTACGGTTCGTGGCATCTGCTAGTGGTCCCGGACTACCACTTGAAATGGCTGAAGGCCTTGTTGGCCTCCGCCATCTTGTGGGTGTCCTCGCGCCGCTTGACCGCGGCGCCCAGACCGTTGGACGCGTCCACGAACTCCGCCGCGAGCTTCTCGCTCATGCTCTTGCCGCTGCGCTTGCGCGCGGCCTGGACGAGCCAGCGCACGCCGAGCGACAGGCGACGATCGCCGCGAATCTCGACCGGGACCTGGTATGTCGCGCCGCCGACGCGGCGGGGCTTGACCTCGATGATCGGGGTGGCGTTGCGCAGCGCGGTCTCCATGACCTCGAGGCCGGGCCGGCGCGCAGACGCCTCGGCGCGGGCGAGCGCCTGGCGGAGGATGCGCTCGGCAAGGCGGCGCTTGCCGTCGCTCATGAGCTTCGCGTGGAAGCGCACGGTGGTGCGGTTGGCGGGGGCCTGCTCGTACTTGGTCTTGCGGGCGATCCCGACGCGACGCGGCATCTAGCGCTTCCCGCCGACGGCCGGGGCGGCCTTGGCGCCGTACTTGCTGCGACCCTGCTTGCGGTCGCGCACGCCGGCGGCGTCAAGGGTGCCGCGGATGATGTGGTACTTGACCGACGGGAGGTCCTTCACGCGGCCGCCGCGCACGAGCACGACCGAGTGCTCCTGGAGGTTATGCCCGATCCCGGGGATGTACGCCGTGACCTCCATCTGGTTGGTCAGGCGCACGCGCGCGATCTTGCGCAGCGCGGAGTTCGGCTTCTTGGGCGTCATGGTGCGGACCTGGAGGCAGACGCCGCGCTTCTGCGGGGCGCCCGGAATGGACACCTGGCGCTGGCGAAGGCTGTTCCAGTTCTTGCGCATCGCGGGCGCCTTGATCTTCGAGATCTTGGCACGCCGGCCGTGGCGCACGAGCTGGTTGATCGTCGGCACGAAAACGCTACTCCTGTTGTCAGCACTGGTTCGATCGGCCGCGGACGCGGGCTCCGCTGGCCCTCCGGGCCGGGGTCATTGACCCCGGAGTTCCCGGGTCCCATCTCTCGATGGGGGGCTCGGAGGGGCGTCTCGGCGGGAAGCCGGAGCCGTGACCTTCCGAAGCCACGAACGCGGAGTGTATCGCTCGGCCGATCAGCGTGTCAAACGGGCGAGGTGCCCGTCACGACCGCCGGACGGCGGTCAAACCGGTCCCGCCGGGTTGCCCCGGCGAGACCCGCTGGTGGGCCCTATTCGGACTTCTTGTCCTCCCCGGCATCGGCCAGGAAGGGGTTGAACTCGGCTTCCTCGGCAGCCGCGACCGGCTTGCCGATGAGGACCGCGTCGTCGTCCGACGCGGGTCGGGCCTCGCCGTCCTCGAGGAACGGGTTGTAGGCCTGCGCCCCATCGTCGAGCGCCTCGCCGGCAAGTGCCTCGAGGGCCGCTCGTCGCTCCCGCTCCTTGCGCGCGGCGAGGTTCGCCGGTGCGCCGGACCCGGCCGGGATGAGCTTGCCGATGATGACGTTCTCCTTGAGGCCGATCAGGTGGTCCTTGGCGCCGTTGATGGCTGCCTCGGTGAGCACCCGGGTCGTCTCCTGGAAGGACGCCGCGGCGAGGAAGCTGGAGGTGTTCAGCGATGCCTTGGTCACGCCGAGGAGCACGGTCTGGGCCGTCGCCGGCTCGCCACCCTCAGCGAGGACGCGGTTGTTGACCTCCTCGAAGTCCAGTCGATCGATCAGCTCGGTGGGCAGCAGCTCGCTGTCACCCGGCTGGTCGATACGGACCTTGCGCAGCATCTGGCGGACGATGATCTCGATGTGCTTGTCGTTGATCGTCACGCCCTGGCTGCGGTAGACCTTCTGGACTTCCTTGACGAGGTAGCGCTGGACCGCGTCGCGGCCCCGCGTCTCGAGGTACTCCTGCGGGTTGATCGGGCCGTCGGTGATCGCGTCCCCCGCGCGCACGTCCTGGCTCTCGGCGACGAGCAGCCGGGCGTTGTGCGGGATCGGGTACTCGCGCTCGACGATGTCCTCGGCCCGGATGGCCAGCCCGTCGTCCGTCTTCACGAGGAAGCCGGCCACCGAGGCGAGCATGTCCGGGTTGCCCTCGACGCGGGCGACTGCCTGGCCCAGCGCGACGGTGTCGCCGGCGGCAGCCAGCAGCTCCGCGCCCTTGGGCAGGTTGAGCGCCGAGTCGTACGACTCGCGGCTGGTCACCTTGACCTTCGTGCCGGTGTCGGCGCGAAGGATGGTGACCTGCCCGTCGATGTGGCTGATCTCGGCCTTGCCCTTGGGCACGCGGGCCTCGAACAGCTCCTCGACGCGCGGCAAGCCGGCCGTGATGTCCAGCCCTGCGACGCCACCGGTGTGGAACGTGCGCATCGTGAGCTGGGTGCCCGGCTCGCCGATGGACTGCGCGGCGATGATGCCCACCGCCTCGCCGACGCCCACGGCCTCGCCACTGGCGAGGTTGCGGCCGTAGCAGCGACGGCAGACGCCGTAGCGCGCCTCGCACGTGAGCGGTGAGCGGACGAGGACCTCTTCGATCCCCGCGTCCTCCAGCCGCTGAGCGACCTCCTCGGTGATCATATCGTTGCGGTCGGCGATGAGCGCGGTGCTCTTCGCCTTGGCATTCGGATCGCGCAGGGGCGCGGCCGAGTACCGGCCGACGAGTCGGCGACGGAATTCGTCGAGGACGTTCCGGCGCGTCGTGTCGTCCGTGGCGGGCCAGGTGGCACCGGTCATGTCGGCCGTGTCGACCGAGGTGATCCAGCTCCCCTCCTCCGTGCCGCAGTCGTCTTCCTTGGTGATGACGTCCTGGGCCACGTCGACGAGGCGCCGGGTCAGGTAGCCCGAGTCCGCGGTGCGGAGCGCGGTGTCCGCGAGGCCCTTGCGGGCGCCGTGGGTGCTGATGAAGTACTCGAGGACGGTCATGCCCTCGCGGAAGTTGCTACGGACGGGGACGTCGATGATCCGGCCGGACGGGTCCGCCATCAGGCCGCGCATCGCGCCCAGCTGGCCGATGTTGCCCTTGTTCCCGCGGGCGCCGGAGTCGGTCATCATCCGGAGCGCGTTGTCCTCCGGCAGCTGCTTCATCATCTCGCCCGAGATGCTGTCCGTGGTGCGCTTCCAGAGCTCGACGACCTGCTCGTAGCGCTCCTCATCGGTGATGAGGCCGCGCTGGAACTGCTTGTCGATGTCCGTGACCTGGTCGTCGGCCGCCTTGAGAAGCTTGACCTTCTGGGGCGGCGTGACGATGTCCCACAGCCCGATGGTCATGCCGCCGCGGGTGGCGAACTTGAAGCCCACGTCCTTGATGCCGTCGACGAGGTTTGCGGTGTCGGCAGGCCCGAGCACCCGGTAGCACTCGTCCACGAGCTTCTTGAGGTCAGTGCGCCGCATCTCCCGGTTGGTGTGCTCCGTGAAGCGCAGCCGATCGGGCACGATCTGGTTGAAGATGATCCGGCCGACGGTCGTCCGGAGACGCTGCTCGGTGAGCGCACCGGCAGTCTCGTCCCAGGCCATGACCACGGCCTCGATGGGCTCGTGCAGGGCCAGCGCACCCTGGGTGCGGATGGTCGCGCTTTCGCCCTGGCTGATCCGGGCGCTCGCGCCGCCCAGCCCGCGAGCGGTGAGCTCGTAGGCGTACGTGGCGTCATCCTCGGAGCCGAAGATGCGCGTCGCGGCGACGCCCCGCGTCGCCTCCTTCTCCATGGTCAGGTAGTAGCAGCCGAGGACCATGTCCTGCGTCGGCGCGACGACGGGCGTGCCGTCGGCGGGCGAGAGCAGGTTGGCGGTCGACAGCATCATCGTCCGCGCCTCTTCCTGGGCGGCCGAGGACAGCGGCACGTGGACCGCCATCTGGTCGCCGTCGAAGTCCGCGTTGAACGCCGTGCATACGAGCGGATGGATCTGGATGGCCGAGCCCTCGACGAGGACGGGCATGAACGCCTGGATGCCGAGGCGGTGTAGCGTGGGGGCGCGGTTCAGCAGGACCGGGTGGTCCTTGATGACCTCTTCGAGGACGTCCCAGACTTCTGGCCGGACGCGCTCGACGATGCGCTTCGCGCTCTTGATGTTGAGGGCGAAGCCCTTCTCGACGAGCTGGCGCATGACGAATGGCTTGAACAGCTCGAGCGCCATCTTCTTGGGCAGCCCGCTCTGGTGGAGCTTGAGCTCCGGGCCGACGACGTTGACCGAGCGGCCGGAGTAGTCGACGCGCTTGCCCAGGAGGTTCTGGCGGAACC
>JANLSG010000307.1:0-2067 GCA_031362295.1 Chloroflexota bacterium | reverse complement strand
AGTTCCGCGACGCCGGCGCGAACGTGATCGGCGCCTGCTGCGGTAGCACCCCGCCCCACCTCCAGGCGATGGCCGAGGCGATCAGGCCCGGCTGACGGCCCAACGGAGGCAACGGTCCGCGAATGGCCCCCTGCTAAAGTCGAGTGCATGGAAGCGCAGGCCCGGATCGCCGCGACCTGGGTCGGGCGGATCGGCTACCGCGATGGGTGGCAGCTCCAGAAGGAGCTCGTGGCGCAGCGCGCGGACGGCGCGATCGAAGATCGACTGCTCCTGCTCGAGCACGACGCGGTCCTCACGCTCGGCCGGCAGGCCAGCGACGCCCATGTCCTCGCCACACCGAAGCAGCTTGCGCGCCGCGGCATCGAAGTCATTCGCGTCGAGCGCGGCGGCGAGGTGACGTACCACGGGCCCGGTCAGCTCGTCGCCTACCCGATCATCCGCCTCGGCGACCGCGGCCTGCTCGTCCGGCCGCTCGTCGAGGCGCTCGAGGCCGCAATGATCGAAACCTGCGCTCGCCTCGGCGTCGACGCGATCCGGCGCGACGGGCATCCCGGCTGCTGGATCGAGGGCGACCGTGGCCGCCCGCATCGGAAGGTCGGCGCGCTCGGGCTGCGCATCGAGCGGGGCGTTAGCTACCACGGGATCGCGCTCAACATCGACCCGGACCTGCGCGACTTCGAGCTGATCGACCCGTGCGGCATGCCGGGCCTCGTCTCGACATCAGTCGCCGAGGAGCTCGGCCGGACCGCGGAGCCGCCCACGACCGCGGCCGTCGAGCGGGCCGGGACCATCTTCGCCGAGGCGTTCGCGTCGGCCATTCGTGCGCCGCTCGCCTGGCTCGAGGCCGGCGCAACGGAATCCGCCCCAGTCCCGGTGGAGGCGTAGGGCGCCGTGAGCGCGGGCCTGTTCGAGCTCCGCAAGGACCCGATCACGGGCTGGTGGGTGGCGACGATCGTCGATCGCGACTTCGACCGCAGCCGGTTCGCGCGCCCGGCGTCGCCCATCGACGACGGCGGCGACTGCCAGAACTGCCGCCTGCCCGCGGGCGAGGGCGTCCGCGTGCGCGTGCTCAAGGACTACGCGTTCCATGTCGTCGGCACGGAGCAGGAGCGTGACGTTCTGGACATGGGGATCGCCCAGATCAGCGTCACCGATGTGAAGGCCGCCGGCAGCTGGCGGACGATCTCCGCGCCGCCGGGCGAGCACCGCGGCCTCGCCCAGGTCGGCGACGTCGCGGAGCAGATGCTCACGATCGCCCGGGATTCGGTCGCGTCGGCGGTTGCCGCAGCGCAGACCGATTACCTCCAGGTCGTCCAGAACTGGGGCGCGGAGGCGGGCGCGCGCACGAACCACCTGTGCCTGGACCTGTACGACCTGCCGCTGATCCCGCATCGGGTCGCGGAGGAGCTCGGCGGCGCGGCGCGCTTCGTCATCCGCGAGGGCGAGTGCCCCTGGTGCCGCCTGGTCCGCGAGGAGGCGAGAACGCGGGAGCGGCTCGTCTGGGAGGACGCATCTACGGTCGCGTTCGCGCCGTGGGGCTCGCGCTCGCCGTTCGAGGTGTGGATCGTGCCGCGGATCCATCAGGCGGACTTCGGCCGCGCCGACGACGCCGCCGTCCGCGCCACCGCGACGGCATTGCGCCACGTGCTCGGCAGCCTCGGGGTCAGCCTCGACGGCCCGCCGTACAACCTCGTCCTGCACACTGCGCCGTTGCGTGAGCGCGTGGACGGCACGTTCCACTGGCACTGGGAAATCCACCCACGCCTGCGCGAGATCGCCGGGCTGGAGCTCGCGACAGGGCTGCCGGTGAACCCGGTCTCGCCAGAGGCCGCCGTGGAGCAGCTGCTGGAGCGGGCGGGAGCCGGAATCGAGGCCGGCACGTGAGCGCGCGTCACATGACCTGCCGGCACCTCGTCCTTGGCGCAATCGTTCCGGCCCATACAACGGAAGACAGGAAACGTTGCTCGAACGCTCCGCCAGCCAGCCGGCGTCCATCGCGATCGGCCGCCCGTTGAGCCGCGCCTGGGATCAGGACGCCGCTCACACCTTCGTCGAGGCGCTGTTCGC
>JANLSG010000271.1:0-10982 GCA_031362295.1 Chloroflexota bacterium | reverse complement strand
GAGCCCGACACGATCTGGCCGTTGGACGGGAGCAGCTGCACGAGCGACAGCGCGGTGGTCGTCTTGCCGCAGCCCGACTCGCCGGCGATCCCGAGCGCCTCGCCGTCGTTGAGCCGGAAGCTCACGTCATCAACCGCGTGGACGGTCGCCGTTGGCAGCCGGAAGTGGGTCGTGAGACCCTCGACCTCGAGGAGCGGTGCGTTCGGGTCGGCGTTCTTCGGCAGGGCCCACTGACGCCGGCCGGCGACGCGGCCCGCGGCCCCACCCGGGGCCCCGCCCGAGATCGAAGCGTCGGTCACGTCCGACCCCTGCGGCGCGGGTTCATGATGTCGTCCAGCGCGTTGCCGAGGAGCGTGAACGCGAACACGACCAGCACGACCGAGGTGCCCGCGGGCACGAAGTACCACCACGCGCCCAGGCTCGGCGCACCCGATGACTGCGACGCGTCGAGCAGCTGGCCCCACGACGGCTGGAATGGGTCGCCGAGGCCGACGAACGACAGCGTGGTCTCGGTGAGGATCGCGCCCGCGAACGTGAGCACCGCGTTCGCGATGATCAGGTTCATGACGTTCGGGAGGATGTGGTGGAGCATGATGTGCCCACCCGACGCACCGATGACCCGCGCCCGGTCGACGAACGCGCGCTCCTTCAGCGACAGGGTCTGCGACCGGATGATTCGGGCGGTCGATGACCAGCTCGTGATCCCGATCACGATGACGATCGTGATGAGGCTCAGCCGGATCCCGAAGAACTCCTTCGAGCCCGTGCCGAGGACGTCGCGGATGATCGCGGTGAGGATGATCGCCAGCACGAAGGTGGGCAGGACGAGGAAGAAGTCCGCAACGCGCATGATGACCGCGTCGAGCCGCCCGCCCACGTAGCCGCTCACGATCCCGAGCACCGCCCCGACGGCGACCGTCACGATCGTCGCGAGCAGCCCGATGACCATCGAGATCCGGCTCGCATGGACCACCAGGTTGAGCATCGAGCGCCCGAGCTCGTCCGTGCCGAGCAGGAATTCGGCGCTGGGCGGCCCGAGGCGCGGGCCATTCGCCGTGACCGCGGTCTCGAGCTTGCCGACCAGCAGGTCGGGGGCGATCGCGAGGAGGCTGAAGAACGCGAGGATGACGAGGCCGAAGAGCCCGCTCCGGTTCCGGACCAGCTCTCGCCACGCGCCCAACCGCCCCTGGGAGCGCGGCACGGCGTCGATGATCAGCATGGGCGCGGTCATGTCCGCACCCGTGGGTCGAGGAAGCTGTACAGCAGGTCGGCGGCGAGGTTCGCGAACACGACGGTGACGCTTAGCAGCAGGAAGACCCCCTGCAGCACCGGGTAGTCGCGCGCGGCCAGCGCATCGACCGTGAGCGTGCCGAGGCCCGGCCAGTTGAACACGACCTCCACCGTGATCGCGCCGGCGACGACGTAGCCGAGGTTGATCGCCACGAGCGACACCGTCGGCAGAAGCGCGTTCGGTAGCGCGTGGCTGCGCAGGATCCGGCCTTCGGTGAGGCCCTTGGCGCGCGCCGTCGTCACGTAGTCCTCGGTCATCGTGTCGAGAATCGACGAGCGCATGAGGATCGCGTACTGGCCGACCAGGCCCAGCGACACCGTCGCCAGCGGCAGAACCAGGTGCCGGCCGATATCGCCGAGCTCCTCGAAAATGTCCGCGTAGTCGCGGCCCGGCGTGTTCATCCCGAACGTCGGGAACCAGTGGAGCGTCGTCGCGAACATGATCAGCAGCAACATGCCGAGAAGGAAATACGGCGTGGCATAGAGGATCAGCGACGCGCCGTTGCCGAGGAAGTCCAGGATGCCGCCGCGTTTCCAGCCCGAATACGCGCCGAGCAGGAGCCCGACGACGATCGCGATGATCTCGCCGAGGCCGAACAGCAGGAGCGTTGGCCAGAGCCGCGACTCCAGCACCTCGACGACGGTCTGGCCACGCATCGAGAAGGAGAACCCGAGGTCGCCCTGGAAGGTCGACGTCATGTACGACACGAACTGGTCAGGAAACAGCGGCTTGTCCAGGCCCCAGCGTTCTCGAGTGCCCTGGACCGCGGCGGGCGTGACGTTGGGGATGCGGCCAAGCAGGATCCGCTCGGGTGAGCCGGGCATCATCCGGAACAGCACGAAGTTCAGGATCACGATCAGGAAGATCGTGACCCCCGCCGAGACGATTCGGCGCAGGACGTAGCGAGCGCTCACGCGCCGGCCCCCGGGTCAGCCGAGCGGGAAATGGCCGCGACCCGCCGCCGGAGCGGCGGGTCGCGGCGCCTCCGTCACTCCTCTTCGGCCTTCGGGCCGCGCCGCCGCATCATCAGGAACACCCCGGCGACGACGACCACCAGCACCACCGCACCACCGATGAGCAACGGCGTCGAGCTCGAGCCGGTGTTGTCGGTCGTGGGTGGCGCGGTCGCCGTGGGGCCGGCCGTCGTCCCGGGCGCCGCCGTTGCGGGCACGGTGGTCGGGCCGGGCGTCGGCACGAGCGTCGCGTCGGTCAGGGCCAGGTACCCCGGGTAGCCGAAGCCGAACAGCGGCGTGCCGGTGCCGGGCGGCTGGTTCGTCCAGCCGGTGAACTTGTCGGTGCGGTAGGCGTGAAGCTCGCTGTCGTAGTACAGCGGGGTGTTGCAGCCCTGGTCGTAGAAGAGCTGCTGCATCTCCGAGATGTAGCCCTTGCGGGCCGTTTCGTCGGTCGCCTGCTGCTGGAGAGTGAACAGCTCGTCGTAGCGAGCGTTCGAGAAGAAGCAGTCGTCGACGCCCGCCTCGATCTGGTCCGTCGTGAACAGGGACAGGAGCGACATCGGGTCCGGATCGCCGCCCCAGCTCCAGATGTAGGTGTCCCAGTCGGCGTCGTAGGTATCGCCGGTCTCGGGTCCGTAGAGGAGGTCGATGAGCGTGTCCTCTTCCGTCGAGAACGCATCGACCGTGATCCCGAGCTGCTCCCACCAGCCCTGGATGAACTGGGCGTCCTTCGGATAGCCGTCGCTCGACCAGGTCAGCCGGAGCGTGATCGCCTTGCCGTCCTTGTCCATCCGCTTGCCGTCGACGAGCGGGTAGCCGGCGTCGGTGAGCCGCTTGTTCGCCTCGACGATGTCGAAGGTCCGGGGCGTGGCCGGCTCGACGTGCCAATTCACGTGGTACGGCGGGACGATCGTGGTGCCCGGCACGCCGTGGCCGTTGAGGACCTTGTCGACGAGCTCCTGCTTGTTGAGCGCCCACATGAGGGCGTCACGGAACTTCGGATCCTCCAGCGCCGACGTGGAGCCCTTGTAGCCGGCATGCGTTGCGCGGGTGTTGAACGAGAGGTACGAGTAGCCGTTCGCGTAGCCCTCGGAGCGGGCAATGTTCGGCTCCGTCGCGAGCGAGTCGTACAGGTCGGCACCTACGCCTCGGGCGTAGTCGAGCTCGCCCGACTTCAGCGCCTGGACCATCGTCGCCTCGTCGGCGAACTGGTGGTAGATGATCTCGTCGGGCACGCCCGCCTTGCCCCAGTAGTTGGGGTTTCGCTGCATGCGGATGAAGTTGTTGGGCTTCCACTCGACGGCGACGTAGGGCCCGGAGCCGACGACCGGCGGGGCGTTGTCGAAGTAGCCCTCCACCGTCGTGTCGTTGATCTGGTCGATCGTGTACTTGGACCAGACGTGCTTGGGCAGGATCGGGATGTACGCCTGCGTGAGAAGGGTCGTGGGGAACTTGGTCGTGGCGATGAAGTTGCTGCCCTCGCACTTGACCGACTCGAGGCCGGTGTTCGTCAGGTACGGGTCGAGATAGCCCGAGCCCAGATAGCCGAGCTTCTCGACCGCGTCGAGGACGAGCTGGAACGTATACAGGGCGTCGTCGCACGTCGCGGGCTCGCCGTCCGACCACTTCATGCCGTCGCGGACGTGGAACGTGTGGGTCTTCTTGTCGGCGGACGCCGACCACGTGTCCGCGTAGCCCGGGACCTCCTCGAGGTTCGGGCCGAAGCTCACGAGGAGCTCGTACTGGACCTGGAAGACTTCGTAGTCGGCGTACGTGATCGACTGCCAGGGGTTGAGCGTCTCGAGCTTCTGGGTGGTGCCCGCGTTCAGGATGAGCGGGCCGGCGGCCTGCGCCACCCCCGCCGGGATCAGCCCCGCCCCCAGGAGGGCCCCAAGGGCGATGATCCGGGCAAGCCGGACGCCGAGTCGGTTCCGCATGACTCCTCCTAGTCGGGTGCGCAGGACGCTAGGTTCGCATCCCGAGCGACTCACTGCAACGAGATTCGTTCGGATTCGGACTGTTTCGAGACGATGTTCGTCGTCGGACGGCCCAGCAGCACCGGCCGATCGACATTGAACAGCGCCAGCTCGGGCCCGGGCGCGGCGCGTCCGGGATCCAGCGCGAGCTCGGCGAGGAGCGTGCCGAAGAGCGCCGCGAACTTGTAGGCGTGGGCCGCTCCCAGCGCGACGATGACGCCCGGGTGTTCCGGGAGCCGGTCGAGGACGAAATCCCGATCCGGCGTGAGCGTGTACAGACAGGTCTTCGTCTTCGCAGCGCCGCCGAACCCGGGCAGCCGGCGGGCGACGAACGACGACACTCGATCGAGGCAGTCGAGGTCGGGATCGAACGTCCGTGTTCGGGCGGTCGTCGGGCGGCCGCCGACGTCCTCGCCGATCTTTGGACCGGGGCCGCGCCAGGTTGGAAAGCCGTAGAACGACGGTTGGTCCAGCCAGATCCAGATCGGAAAGCGGTCAGGAACGTACGCCGCGGCGTCCGCGACCTTGAACCAGGTGACCTGCTCGCGGGTGACGGACAGGGGGATGTGGCAGCCGAGCGGCGCCAGGACGTCGTTCGTCCACGCGTCGGCGGCGACGACGACCGAACCCGCGGTGTCGACGCCGCCATCCTCGGTGCGGACGACGAGCTCGCCGCCGTGATCCTCGATCGCGGTCACGCGGGCATGCTCTCGGAGCTCCGCGCCGGCGGCGCGTGCGAGCCGCTGGTGGGCCGCGTTGCCGCGCTCCGGATCGGCGATGCCGGCGTCGGCCTGGAAGATCGCTCTCGTGCCGGCATCCAGGCGCCACTGCGGCCATCGCCTGGCGATCGCGACGTCGTCCAGCCACTCGAAGGGCACGCCGACCTCGGCCATGGACGCCGCGTAGTCGTCGATCGACTCGGCCCCGCCGTCCGGGGCGAGGTCGAGGCCGCCGGTCATCGTGACGATCGGGCCGTCGAGGACCCCTTCCGCGGCCGCGGCCGCTTCGACCTCCCGCCACGCGGCCTGGGCTCGGATCGCGAGCCGCACGTACTCAGGGCGGTGATAGGACTGGCGCGTGATCCGCGAGACGTCCTGCGAGGCGCCCCGGTCATGACCGAGCTCGAACTGCTCAAGGCCCAGGATCCGCGGGCTTCCCGGTGCCGCGGCCGCGCGGTAGGCCGCCGCCGAACCGATCCCACCCAGCCCGATCACGATCGCGTCGAAGGTGGGTGCCACCGCGTGACGATAGCCGACGCGAGGCGAGCCTCGGCGCCCGTATGCTCGATCTTCATGACCCCCTCGACGATCGCCGGCTCGGATCGGGCGACGCCCGTCGATCCCGCCGACCTCGGTGTCGAGCTGCGGGCGGATGTTCGCGTGCCGGCGCGCGATGGCGTGGAGCTCTCGGTCAACCTCTTCCTGCCGTTGGGCGTGACCGGGCGCGTACCGGCCATCCTCAACACGGACCCATACCGCAAGGACGACTGGTCTGCCGGCTGGGACCTGTCCCTCGCCGCCTACCTCGCCGCTCACGGCTATGCCTACGCCCGCCTCGACGTTCGCGGCACCGGCTCGTCCGGGGGTGTCGCGCTCGACGAGTACACGGAGGCCGAGACGCTCGATGGCCACGACACGGTCGAGTGGCTGGCCGCGCAGTCGTGGTGCTCCGGTGCGATCGGCATGTGGGGCCTGTCGTACGGCGGGTTCACCTCGATCCAGGTCGCCGCAACCCGGCCGCCACACCTCCGGGCGATCGTGCCCGTCCAGGCCACCGACGACCGGTACACCGACGACGTCCACTACGTCGGCGGCGCGATGAGCGTCAGCGAGATGTCGCAGTACTCCGTCAGTCAGGTGGCGATGAATGCGCTTCCCGCGCTGCCCTCGCGCTGGGGCGACGATTGGCTGGACCGATGGCGCGAGCGCCTGGAGGCGACGCCGGTCTGGCTGTTCGAATGGGCCCGACAGCAGCGCGACGGGCCCTACTGGCGACGCGGCTCGCTCAGGCCGGACTACGGCCGGATCGAGGCTGCGATCCTCCACATCACCGGCTGGATGGACGAATACGTCGACGCGGCGATCCGGATGCAGGCGCATTGCACGAGTACAGCCGGGCGACGGACGATCGTCGGGCCGTGGGTTCACGGGCTCCCGGACCACGCCTACCCGGCGCCGAACATCGACTGGCTCCGCGAGATGGTCCGCTGGTTCGATCGCTGGCTCAAGGACGAACCGAACGGCGCAGACCTGGAGCCGCCGCTCACGTGGTTCCATCGCTCGCCGACGCCGCCCGAGCGGTTTCCGAAGCAACTCGAAGGGGAGTGGCGGGCGACGGCGGCATGGCCGGCCCGCACGTCCTCGATGCGGACGCTCCATCTCGGCGCCGGCAGCCTGGACGATGCGCCGCCCTCGAGCGCGAGCCCTACGACCTTCCCGCATCGCCCGACCGCCGGCATCCGCGGCGGGTCGCTGTGCTGGGGCGCCGGGCACCCGCCGAACGGGCTGGCCGGCGACCTGCGGCTGGAGGCGGACGCGGGGCCATCGTGGGTCTCCGAGCCGCTCGATGCGCCCGTCGACGTCCTTGGTGTCCCCGTTGCCCTCCTGTCCGTCGCCGCGACCCAACCGGTCGCGCACCTCGTGGCGCGGCTCGGCTGCGTCCTTCCGGACGGCTCGATCGAGCAGGTCAGTGAAGGCATCCTCAACCTGACCCACCGCAACTCGCACGAGGACCCACAGCCACTGGAGCCGGGCCGGACGTACGAGGTGCGCCTCCCGCTTCGCGTCGCCGGATACCGATTCCCGCCCGGCCACCGCATCCATCTCAGCCTCGCGAGCGCGCACTGGCCGGTGATCTGGCCCGCTCCCGGCGGCGGGGAGCTGACGATCCACGGCGGCAGGGTCGATCTGCCCGTTGCGCCACACGACGGTGCCAGGCCACCTGCGTTCCCATCGGAGCCGTCCGCCCTTGCGGAGGTCGGCAGCGAGACGAGCGAGCCGACGCGCTGGGAGGTCGTCGAGGATGCGGCGGCCGGGGAGGTGGCAGTCCACACCCACGAGGCCTCGGTCAGCGTCATGCCGGATGGGGTCAGCACCCTGTACGTTGGCGAGACGCTGACGATGGCCGCGTCGGAGCGGGAGCCTGGTGCCGGCCGCTTCGAGAACGCCTGCGAGTACCGCCTCGACAGCGAGGGCCACCGGATCGTCGTGGTCGCCGACGGCGGAATCCAGACCTCGCCTACGGCGTTCGACATGACGGCCAACCTCAGGGTCGACCTCGACGGCGAGACGTTCTTCGAGCGAACGTGGCGCGAGGAGATCGCCCGCGACCTGCTCTAGCCGGCCCTCGTCGGCTCGATGCCGCGAACATGGTGGTCAAACCAGTCGAGCAGGCGCGTCATGTGGTCGATCCGGCGGTCGGGTCGGCCGGCGGCGAAGTACACGTGCGACTCCTCCGGGTAGAGCACGTACTCCACGGTTTTACCGAGCACTCGCAGCGCAGTGAAGAGCTGGACGTTGTCCTCGGGCATGCACCGCAGGTCCGCCTCGCCCTGGAGGAGGAGCAGCGGCGTCCGGATGTCGGCCACGTTCGCAAGTGGGCTCTGGCGCCAGAGCCTGGCGACGCCATCCGGGTCCAGCGGCGCGCCCAGTAGTGCCATCCGGTTGAAGTCGACGCCCGAGTCGCCGTTGGCCCACGCCGAGACCTGGTTGGTCACGCCGGCGATGCTCACGCCGGCCTTGAACCGATCCGTCGTGCCCACGAGCCAGTTGACCATGAAGCCGCCGTACGACAGCCCGAGGACGCCGAGCCGGTCCGGGTCGCTCAGCCCCAGCGCGATCGCATGGTCGACGGCCGCGTGGACGTCGGCGGCATCCGGTCCGCCCCAGTTGCCGAGTTGCGGTCGGATCCAGTCGCGACCGTAGCCCGTGGACCCGCGGACGTTTGGGAGGATGACGCGGTAGCCGCGGGCGCACAGGAGGACGACCTCCACCGATGGCGATGGCGCCCAGCCCCCAAGCGGGCCGCCGTGGACGTCGACGATCGTGGGCAGCGCCACGTCGCCTTCGCCTGCGGGCGAGGCGATCCAGGTGTGGATCGGGCCGCCCGGGCCGGGAATGTCCACCTCGCGCATCTCGGGCCATTCGAAGCCGCGTGTCCAGCGCCCGCCCATGGTGGTCCTGCGGGCAGGAGCCCTCGCCGGCTCCAGCGACACGCTGATGAGGTCCATCGGACCGGTGCCGATACAGGACAGGCAGGTGACCCGCCGATCGCGGGGCACGTCCGGATTCGCCGTACCGGCGAGGCTGTAGGCATCGATCGCTCCGTGCCCGAGTGACACGGGCGGGCCTGAAGGACGGCCCGTTGCCGGATCGATCGAGTACCGCCAGACCGCGGCGCGGCCGCGGACGGTGACCGTTGCGACGATGGTCGCCGAATCGACCCAGACTGGCGTCGTGCGCGAGTTCGCCATCCAGCCGTGCATGTCCGTGTCGTTCCAGGCACCCAGCGGTCGATCGAGCTCGGGCGCGAGCGGCCACGGCGGCGACGAACCGTCAGCGGGGCCCACGACGAGCTCGGGGCTCGTGTCGTCGAGCGCGTCCCCGGCCACGTAACCCATGGCCGAGATCCATCGACCATCCGGAGAGAACGCAGGCTTGTCGACAGCCGAGCCGAGGGCGAGCACCTCGCGCGGCGTCGCGCCTTCGGCGTCGACGTCGACCGCCCAGATCGATGCCGTCGGGCGGAGGTCAGCGTCGGCTCGCTGGTCGGCGGCGAACGCGACGGTCCGATTGTCGGGCGACCAGGCGACCTTCGAGACACCCCAGTCGCCCGAGGTCACCTGGCGAGGCTCCGCGCCGCGCCGAGCGTCCAGGACATGGAGATGCGACCAGCGATCGAGGGCGCCCTCCTCGTCCCACCGCCAGTCGATTCGGGTAATGCGGCGTGCGGTCGGCGCGTCGTCGCCCTTCGGTTCCGGGCCAACGAGGAATCGCGGCGGGCCCACCTCGATCGTCACCCCGAGACGGGAGCCATCCGGCGACCAGGCGACCTCACCGATCGAGCGGCCTTTCCGGGCGCGGACCGCCCAGGGCGCTCCCGCCGGGGGCCCGTCATTCGACAGCGAGAGGACGCGGAGCCGCGAGATCTCGTCCTGTGGGTCCGTGCTCGTGCCCTTGTGCCGGCGACCGGGCGTGGGCGCGGCCGCACGCCGGAAGGCAACCGCCGACCCATCGGGGGCGAGGCGGGGTCCGGTGTCGCGAACCGGGCCGCTCGTGAGCTGGATCGGCTGCCCGCGTCCCGCCAGGGGCACGAGCCAGAGGTGGGAGCGGTAGCGATCCGCAACGATGAACCGTCGCACGACGACCGCGAACCGCCCGTCGGCCGACATGTCGTGCTCGTCGAGCACGACCTGGGCGCGGATCACGTTTGCAGGATCTGTCATGGCCGGCACGTCCAGAGCGTATCCGGCGAATCTGTCCCTGCGCAGTGGCCGAGCGGCGTGTAGATTGCCGATCCCGTGATCAGCCTGCTGCGCCGATACCTCGCGCCCTACCGAGGGCGGATCGTGCTCGTGCTCTTCCTGCTGCTGGTCCAGGCGATCGGCAACCTGTACCTGCCCACGCTCAACGGCGACATCATCAACGAGGGCGTCGCGAAGGGCGACACGGACTACATCGTCCGGGTCGGCGGGCTGATGCTGGTCGTGTCCCTCGCGCTTGGGGTGACGTCGATCCTCGGCGTGTACTGGGGCGCCCAGGTCGCGATGGGCTTCGGGCGGGACGTCCGCAGCTCCATCTTCCGGACCGTCCAGACGTTCAGCCAGGTGGAGGTCAACAAGTTCGGCGCGCCGTCGCTGATCACCCGCAACACGAACGACGTGCAGCAGGTGCAGACGGTCGTGTTCATGGCCCTGACGCTGATGATCTCCGCACCGATCCTGATCGTCGGCGGAATCATCATGGCCCTCCGTCAGGACGTGCCGCTGTCCGGCCTGCTCGTCGTCGTCCTGCCGCTGATGGTCGGCTTCATCGCGCTGGTCATGTCCCGTGCAATCCCGCTGTTCCAGGCGATGCAGGTCAAGCTGGACCGGATCAACCAGGTCATGCGCGAGACGCTCGCGGGCGTGCGCGTGATCCGCGCGTTCGTGCGGACGAGGCACGAGGAGGCGCGCTTCCAGGAGTCCAGCGTCGACCTGTTCAACACTGCCCTCAGGGTCAACCGGCTGTTCGCGATCACGATCCCGGTGATGACGGCGATCCTCAACCTGTCGGCCGTCGCGGTGATGTGGTTCGGCGCGATGCGGGTGGACGGCGGCGAGATGCCGATCGGCAACCTGACCGCGTTCCTCCAGTACCTGATGCAGATCCTGTTCACCGTCCTGATGGCGGTGTTCATGTTCATCTTCGTGCCGCGCGCGGCGGTCTCGGCGGGCCGGATCCAGGAGGTCCTCGAGGCAGAGCCGACCGTCCGCGACCCGAAGACGCCGCGAGCCTTGCCCGTGGGCGAGGGCGGCGGCCGCGTGGAGTTCCGGGGCGTGGAGTTTGGCTATCCGGGCGCCCAGGACCCCGTGCTGCGCGACATCTCGTTCATTGCCGAGCCCGGCGAGACCGTGGCGATCGTCGGCTCCACCGGCAGCGGCAAGAGCACGCTCATCAACCTGATCCCACGCTTCTACGACGCGACGGCGGGCTCGATCCTCGTCGACGGCATCGACGTCGTGGAGCTGGACCGCGAGGACCTGTGGCGGCGCCTCGGCGTCAT
>JANLSG010000187.1:0-5658 GCA_031362295.1 Chloroflexota bacterium | reverse complement strand
AAGGCGGCCAGGTTGTCGACGAGGCTGACCGCCGCAAAGGCCGAGGCAAAGAACCCGATGAAGGTGAGGCCGATCTGGGAGACGGCGAGGAATCGTCCCGGATCGTCGAGCAGCTTGCGGACGCGGCGCGCGCTGCCATTGCCCTGCTCGACCAGCTGGTCTATACGGCTGCGTCGGACGGACACGAGCGCGATCTCTGCCGCGACGAAAAATGCCTCGAGGAGGGTCAGGAAGACCAGGAACAGGATCTCGCTTAGCGGAAAGCCCATCAGGCCTCCGGTTCCGGTTCCGGCCTGACCCGCGGCTCGCGGATCCGGGCGGGCACGCCCACGGCAAGCTTGCCCGCCGGCACGTTCTTCGTCACCACCGCGCCGGCACCGGTCTTCGCGCCCTCGCCCACCTCGACCGGCGCGACCAGCATCGTGTCGACGCCCAGGAACGCGTTCGCGCCGATGGTGGTCCGGTTCTTCGTCCTGCCGTCCCAGTTGGCGGTGATCGTGCCGGCGCCCACGTTCGTGCCGTCGCCGACCTCCGCGTCGCCGAGGTAGCTCATATGGTGCTGCTTGACCCGCGCGCCGAGCCGCGAGTTCTTGACCTCGGCGAAGTTGCCGATCTCTGCGCCCGGCCCGATGTGGCTGCCGCGGCGCAGGTGCGCGAACGGCCCGATCGAAGCGCCGTCCTCGACGGTCGACTGCTCGACGACGCTGCGCCACACGCCGCACTCCCGGCCGATCGTCGAGTCCACGATCGTGCTGTCCGGCCCGATGAGGCTCCCCTCCCCGATGGAGGTTGCGCCCTTCAGGAGCACGCCGGGGTCGAGGTGCACGTCGGCGCCGATCCTGACCCCCCAGTCGATGTAGACCGTGGATGGGTCGCGCATGGTCACGCCGCCGCGCATGTGCGCCTCGTTGATCCGGACGCGCAGCGCCCACTCGGCCTGTGCGAGCTGGCTCCGGTCGTTGATCCCGTCGAGCGTGCCGTCGTCGTCGAAGCCCACCGCGCTCACGATCCGGCCATCCTCGCGGGCGAGCTGCACGAGCTCGGTGAGGTACAGCTCGCCGTTGGAGGCGGACGGCGTGAGGCTGTCGATCCGCCGGCGGAGCCACGCGGCGTCGAAGGCGTAGACCCCGGCGTTCACCTCGTTGGCCTCGAGCTCCTCGGCGGTGGCGTCGCGCGCCTCCACGATCCGCTCCACGGACCCGAACTCGCTGCGGACCACGCGCCCGAGATCGCCCGGATCGGCGGCGAAGACGGAGGCGAGGGTGATGGCGGCGTCGTCAAGGCGTCGCTGCTCGATGATCGCGACGAGCTGGTCGCCCTGCACGAGCGGCACGTCACCCGACAGGACGAGGACCTCCTGGACGCCTTCGGGCATCTCGGCCAGCGCCGCGCGCACGGCGTCGCCGGTCCCGCGGGGCACGTCCTGGAGCGCGAGGCGGCCGCGTTCGCCGACGACGTCGCGGATCGACTCGGTCGCGGGCGAGTACACGACGACGGGTGGCGCGGAGCTGATGCCCTCCGCGTCCATCTCCGACGCGGCCTCCTCCCAGGCGTCGAGGACGTACGCAAGCATCGGCCGGCCGCAAAGCTGGTGGAGGATCTTCGGCGTCCGTGAGCGCATGCGCGTGCCAAGGCCCGCGGCGAGGACGACCGCAGCCGTCCGACTCGACGGCTCGGTACGTGACGGGGTCACGCGGGCATTCTCGGGGGGCCCGGCGAGGGCGTCAAACAACTCAGGCGCGCGGCCGAACGGCGATGGCCTCGATCTCGACGCTCGCGGCCTTCGGGAGCGCGGCCACGGCGAACGTGGAGCGAGCCGGCGGCGGGTCCGGCATGAACCGCCCGTACACGGCGTTGAACGCGGCGAAGTCATTGATGTCGATCAGGAAGCAGGTCGTCTTGACCACGTCGGCGAACGTGCAACCGGCCGCGTCGAGCACTGCCGCGAGGTTGCGGAGGGCACGATCCGCCTGCGCCTCGAGGCCGCCGTCCACGAGGGCGCCCGTCGCGGGGTCCAGGCCTACCTGGCCGGAGCAGAACACCAGTTCGTCCGTGGCGATGGCCTGGCTGTACGGCCCGACGGCGGACGGCGCCCCGGCGGTGCTGATCGCTCGACGGGTCATGGCTCCCTCCCTGGCTGGCTGACAATGGTCGTGGCTGCGACGAACGGCGCGCCCGATCCGGGGCTGTCGAGCAGGCCGAGTCGGAGCGAGTCCCTGACGCGATCGGCGGCTTCTTCCGCCCCGTCAATCGCAGGATAGAGCGCCCACAGGGTTGGTCCCGAGCCGGACATCCCGATCGGCACGGCGAGGAGACGAGTCAATGCGCGGCGGAGGCTCCGGAGGCCCGGCACGACGAGGTCCGCCGCGTTGGCCAAATCATTGGCGACGGCGAGCACGCCCGCCCGGCTGACGAGCCCGGCGGCGCGCATCGGCGGATGGCCCGCGCTCAGCTCCGCCGCCAGGTGCTCCGAGCTGAGGCGCGTGGAGCCGCGGTTCGCCGGGGTGGCGGCGGGGTCCGTATCGAAGGTGGCGAACACGCGGCGCGTGGACGCCTCCGCGGCGGGCGTGACGAGCAGGACCGCGGGCGGGGATCCCGTGACCCCGGCGAGCGGCGTCACTCGCTCCCCGCGACCCTCGATCAGCGCCGCGCCGCCGGCGAGGAAGAAGGGCACGTCAGATCCGGTCGCCGCGGCGGCGCGGTGGCGGTCCTCCGGGCCAAGCTCCGCGCCCCACGCTTCCAGCGCGCCGTCGATGGCGGCCGCGGCGTCGCTGCTGCCGCCGGCGAGGCCTGCGGCGACCGGAACCCGCTTCTCCAGCCGTACTGCGAGGGGAAACGTGTCCGCGCCGCGTCCGACGGCCCGCCTCGCCTCCGCGATGCCCGTGAGGACGGAACCGAAGGCCGCCGGGTCGAGGATGGTCCTCCCATCGGGGCCGCCCACGACGTGCAGGCTGTCGCTCTGGGCGCCGGCCCTGGCGAGGCTGAGGCGGTCCGCGAGCCCGAGCGGGACCATGACCGAGTGGAGGTCGTGGTACCCGTCCGGCCGCAGCCCCAGCACGGCGAGCGTCAGGTTCAGCTTCGCGGGCGCGAGGCGCACGACCGGGTGGAGCGCCTCGCTCATGCCAACGCCTCGAGCAGTCGTACCCAGTCGTCGACGGACAGCGTCTGCGGCCGCCGGTCCCCGGTGATTCCGGCTGCCTCGAGCGCAGTATCCACCCGAGCCTGGCCGACGAGCGGCCCGGTGGCGCCGTCCGGGCCAGTACGCAGCTGGCGCGCAAGGACGTTGCGGAGCATCTTGCGGCGCTCGCGGAAGCCGGACTGGACGAGGCCCCAGAGTGCCTCCTCCCGCTCCGGCGGCAGCGCGCGCGAGGCGTGCGGCTCGAGGACCACCACGGCCGAGGCGACCTTCGGCGCCGGCTCGAACGCCTCCGGCGGGACGCGCAGCGCCACCCGCACCGCGGCGTGGAACTGGACGAACACCGAGAGGTAGCTCATGCGCCCCGGCGGAGCCGCGATTCGGTCCGCGACCTCTGCCTGGAGCATGAGGACGAGTCGCTCCGGGCGAGGCGCGCGTTCCAGCAGGCGATGCAGGAGCGGGCTGGTGATGTGGTACGGGATGTTCGCGACGATTCGAAACGGGCTCGGCACGAGGTCAGGCAGATCCAGGTCCAGCGCGTCGCCCTCGATGAGCCGCAGGCGGCCGGCCTCCAGCGGGGCCGCGAAGTGCTCGTGGAGATACCCGACGAGGGTCCGATCAAGCTCGACCGCCGTCACGACAGCGCCGCCCGCGAGCAGGCCGCCGGTGAGGATGCCCAGCCCCGGCCCGATCTCCAGCACCCGCGTGCCCTCGCCCGCTTCGGCGAAGTCCAGGATCGCCTCGAGGACGTCAGGGTCCGCGAGGAAGTTCTGTGACCGCGAGTGGCTGGCGCGCAGGCCCTCGCGACGCAGCGTCCGGCGAACCTCCAGAGGATCGAGCCGCGGCCGCGTGGTCACCGCGCGAGCGGCAGCGACGGCGTGGCCTCGAGGTCGAGCCCGGCGCGCTCGCCGGCCGCGAACCGCCGCGCCCCGGCGGCGCCGATCATCGCCCCGTTGTCCGTGCACAGGCCGGGCCGCGGCACGATCAGCGGCACTCCGAGCGCCTCCGCCTCCTGGGCGAGTCGCGCCCGCAGCACGGAGTTCGCCGCCACGCCGCCGCCGAGAATGACCGAGCGGGCACCCACCGCGCGCGCCGCGCGGATCGTTTTGGCGACGAGCACGTCCACGACCGCATCCTGGAATCCCCATGCCAGCTCGGCGGTGACGGCGTGCGGAAGCTGCTCCTCCGGCTCGCGCAGGCCCGCGTCGGCGCGGGCGGCATCGACCGTTCGCCGCGCGGCGGTCTTGAGCCCGGAGAACGAGAAGTCGAACGAGTCGCCCAGCCAGGCCCGCGGAAACCTGGCGTCGTGCCGGGTCGCCCCCTCGGCCGCCTTCTGGATCGACGGTCCGCCGGGATACGGCAAGTCGAGCAGCCGCCCGACCTTGTCGAACGCCTCCCCCGCCGCGTCGTCCACCGTCTGGCCGAGGAGCCGGTACGTCAGGTGATCCGTCATCTCGACGAGGAACGTGTGGCCGCCGGACACGATGAGCGCGACGAGCGGGAACTCGGGCTCCGCGCCCTCGGCCTGCCCCGGGTCCCGCAGCCAGGCCGCGTACAGGTGCCCCTCGAGGTGATTCACGCCCACGAACGGCTTGTTGTGCACCCACGCGAGCGTCTTGGCCACATTGATCCCGACGAGGAGGGATCCTGCGAGACCCGGCCCGCGCGTGACCGCGACCGCACCGATGTCGTCCCACGACACGCCGGCGCCCTGCCACGCCTCGTCGAGCACCGGCAGGATCCAGCGCAGGTGCGCGCGCGCCGCGACCTCGGGGACGATCCCGCCCGAAGGCGCATGCAGTGCCACCTGGCTCGCAACGACGTTCGAGAGGATCTGCCGACCACCCTCGACAAGCGCGATCCCCGTCTCGTCGCACGACGATTCGACGGCGAGCACGATTGGCCCCGGAGCGCGCGCGCCGCTCATCCCCGGTAGTCCTCGACGGGCGGCTCGGCGTGCGGGTCGTCGGGGTCGAGCGGGCGCTGGTCGAGGGCTGCACGAAGCGCCGCGAGCCGGTCGCGGACCGCGGGTGACTCGAGCGCGTCCGTGGTCATGATCAGGGCGTCCTCGCCGTTGTCCGAGTAGTAGCGCGGCCGGATGCCCACCGGCTTGAAGCCGTACTTCTCGTACAGGCGCCGCGCGGGCATGTTGGACAGGCGCACCTCGAGCGTCGCCTCTCGCGCGCGCCGCGAAACCGCGAGGTCGAGCAGCGCGAGCAGCAGCTGCTCGCCGACGCCGCGTCGGCGCCAGCGGGGATCCACGGCGAACGTCGTGACGTGCGCCTCGTCGACCATGACCCACAGGCCGGCGAAGCCGACGATGGCATCGTCCGCCCGGGCGACCATGTAGCTCGCGAGCCGGTTGGTCGTGAGCTCGTTCCGATAGGCGTCGGTGGGCCAGGGAACGGCAAAGCTCGCCCTCTCGATGGCGTGGACGCCCGGCAGGTCGTCGAACGTCATCTGGGTGATGCGCAGCGCTACCGGGGGTCGCGCGACCACGCCACTCCCCCTTCCGAATCGCT
>JANLSG010000173.1:0-4448 GCA_031362295.1 Chloroflexota bacterium | reverse complement strand
GTGGCGCGCGGATCCCTCGCGGGCGCGAGCCGCGCGCGAGCGCGCAAGGACGGCGCGCGCCGGCCCGACCTCGCGAACGAGACCTGCCGGTACCGGTGGCGCAGCCGGTGCGAGCGGGACCGCCGGGCCGGCCGGCGCGGGTCCCACCGGGCCCGAGCGTGGTCGGAGTCGCACGTCATCGAGCGGGACATCGTCGAGCGGGAGCCGGTCAGGGCGACGACGCGACGCGCGCAAGGCAACGATGGGCTCGACCTCATACGACGAGGCCCGCGACCCTGGCGACACGACGCGCGACCCGAGCGACGCGACATGGAGCGGCGCGTCCTGGTACGGGCCATCCTCGGGCGAGTACTGGATCGTGAACCCGCGGGAATACGCAGACCCGCGGAAGCACGGCCCCGAGTATCAGCAGCGCGCCCGGCGACCGCTCGAGGGCAACGCCGAGGATGCGGTCGCGGGCTCGGCGGGTGCGGCGTTCACGGCCACCGGCACCGCGACGGCAGGCGCAACGGCAGGCGCAACGGCAGGCGCAACCGCAGGCGCCCCCACGTCCGAGCCGGCCTCAGACGACGATTGGCGCACGCGGGCGCGAACCGCCGCCGGCACACGCGATCGAACCGAACGCCGCGCTTCCTCATGGTCGACGACTGGTCCTGATCGAGAGCGAAATCCGGGTGTCAGCGCCCAACGACCGAGCATGGAGCCGTCGAGAGGGCGACCGGGCGACGCCCCACTCGGCGCCGCCTTCGACACGGACCGCGTCGAGGCCCTCGGTGTCGCGTCGAGGGCATGGCTCGGCGGGCCGGCCGACGACCCGATCCGGCGTCTCGGGCTCGCGCTTGTCGCCTGGCCCCCCATCGGGCTGGCGGCCGCCGCTGCGATCGGCGAGGTGACCGGCTGCGCGTCGTACGCCGCTGAGTGCGGCGGCTCGGAGCCGCTGCTCCCGTGGCTGGCACAGGCGGCCATCCTCGGGTTGCTGCTCCTGCTGCCTCCGATCGCTCGCCTCTTCGCCGGCGGCGCAATCGGCGTCCTGATCGCGCTCGTCCCGATTACCGCGGTGCTCCTCTCGATCGGGGCAAGCACCGCTGCGCCACAGGCGGGATTCGTGCTGATGTTCCTCCTGGGGATCGCCTGGCTCGTGGGCATCGGCTGGTCGGCGCGGACGTTCATCTGGCGATCGAACCCGGGGCGAGCGGGGCACGCATCGTGAGCCGGCACGGATCCCCCAGCGACCTCTCCAGCTCCGCGCAGGAGTACCTGCTCACGCTTCGGATCATGGCCGGCGACGGCTCGCGGATCACCGCGTCGCAGGTCGCGCGGAAGCTCGGCGTGAGCACGCAGGCGGCGAGCGAAATGTTCCGCCGGCTGGCGAGCGACGGGCTCGTCGCGCTCGCGGAAGGCCGCGAGCTCCAGCTCACCAAGCCGGGCCGCACCGCCGCCGACGGCATCTTCCACCGTCACGCCCTTTGTGAATGGCTGCTCACGGAGATCGTCGGCCTTGGCTGGGCCGAATCGGACGTCGAGGCGGAGCGCCTCCAGGCAGCGATCTCCCCGCGCGTGGAGGCACAGCTGGACGAGCTGCTGGGCCACCCGGAGACGTGCCCGCACGGCAACCCGCTCGACGCGGACATCGCGAAACGGCGCCCCACGGGTATCCCGCTCGCGTCGACCGAGGCCGGCCAGCGAGCGACGATCTACCGGATCACGGAGGCGGCCGAAGAGGACGCAGGGCTCCTGTCGTACCTTGAGGCACGCGGCCTGCGGCCGGGCGCCCACGTCAACATCCTCGCCCGCTCGGAATCGCTCGACTCGCTGACCCTCGACGGCCCGCTCGGCCGCGCCACGCTCGGACTCAGGCCGGCGGCACTCGTCCTCGTCCTCCCAGGCGAGGCGGATCCCACGCTCTTCCATCGGGTGCCCGGCCGCTGACCCCTTGCCGCGTAACCGGCGATTGCCCTGATACCGGTCATTCCTGCTAGGCTGGCCGGCATGCCCGCACCCCGCGTCAGGATCGCCCCGAGCCCCACCGGCCCACTGCACATCGGGACCGCGCGGACGGCGCTGTTCAACTACCTGTACGCGCGCCGGACCGGTGGCACGTTCGTCCTCAGGCTCGAGGACACGGACGTCGCGCGGAGCACGGTCGGCTTCGAGGCGGACCTCATCGAGCAGCTTCGATGGCTTGGACTCGACTGGGACGAGGGTCCCGACGCGGCCGGCGGCGAGGATCGCGGTCCGTTCGCGCCGTACCGCCAGATGCAGCGCCTGGAGAGCTACGCGAAGGCCGCCGACGACCTCCTCGCGCGCGACCTTGCCTATCCCTGCTTCTGCACGCCCGAGGAGCTCGACGCCGATCGCAAGGCGGCGGAGGCCGCACACCTGCCGCCCAGGTACGTTGGTCGCTGCTCCACCCTGACCCCCGAGGAGCGAGCCTCACGCGTCGCCGAGGGCCGCCGCGGCGCGCTGCGCTTCCGCGTCCGCGCGGACAAGATCAAGTTCGACGACCTCGTCCGTGGCGAGGTCGAGATCGATACCGCCAACCTTGGTGGCGACTTCGTGATCGTCCGCAGCGACGGCACGCCGCTCTACCACTTCGTGGTCGTCGTCGATGACGCGGCGATGGAGATGACGCACATCATCCGCGGCGAGGACCACCTCTCCAACACGCCAAAGCACATCCTGCTGTTCCAGGCGCTGGGGCACGAGGTGCCAAAGTTCGCCCACCTGCCGCTCATCCTCAACCCCGACCGCACCAAGATGAGCACGCGCAAGAGCCAGACCGCGATCGCGGACTACCGCGCCCAGGGGTTCCTGCCCGAGGCGATGGTCAACTTCCTCTCGTTGCTCGGCTGGTCGACGGGCACAGAGGAGGAGATCCTCTCGCTCGACGAGATCGCCGGGCGCTTCGACCTGGAGCACGTCCAGAAGGGCGGCGCGGTCTTCGACAAGGACCGGCTCGAGTGGCTGAACGGCCAGTGGATCCGCAAGCTCTCGCCGGAGGATTTCATCGAGCGCCTGCAGCCGTTCCTCGCTGCCGATCTGCAGGCCGGGCGCATCGATCGACTACCCACGCCCGAGGAGCTCCGCCCGCTCGTGCCGATCATCCAGGAGCGCCTGCCGACGCCCGGCGCCGTCGGGGATCTGATCGGATTTCTGTGGGTCGACCACGTCACGCTTGATCCGGCGCTGCTCGTGCCCAAGCGCTGGGACCGCTCGACCGCCCTCGCCGCGCTCCGGGCCGCGCGGGAGACGATCGATGACTCCACGGGCTCGGTCACGTTCGAGGCTGACGAGCTGGAGCCGCCAATGCGCGCCCTCGCCGAGTCGAGCGGCTGGAAGGCCGGTGACCTGTTCATGGCCATTCGCGTGGCAGTCACGGGCCGCACCGCGACGCCACCCCTGTTCGATTCGCTCGTCGCGCTCGGCCGCGAGCGCGTGCTCGCGCGCCTCGACGCGGCCATCGAGATGCTCGCTGGATCGGAGGAACCGGCCTGATGTCACACCACGTGACCCACGCAGCCGTGCAGGCCTGGATCGATGCGTACCTGCGCGCCTGGGAAACCTACGATCCGGCCGCGATTGGTGACCTGTTCTCCGAGGACGCCGAGTACCGATGGCATCCTGCCGACGAGCCCGAGGTCGGGCGCGAGGCGATCGTTCACGCCTGGCTGAGCCCCGGAGGCAATGCGGGCTCGAAGGACGTGCCAGGCACGTATGCAGGCGACCTCCAGCCCTTCGTGGGGAACGGCAACCGGGCCGTCGCGGTCGGCACGTGCACCTACTGGACGGACGCGTCGCGAACCACGGTCGCCCGTATCTACTACAACAACTGGCTGCTCGAGTTCGCCGACGACGGCAAGTGCACCTCGTTCACCGAGTACTACATGGTCCCGCGCCCCAGCTGACCCGCCGCGGGCTGGTGCCTTGGTCCGCCGCCGCTGGCCGCCGTGACCCCTCCCGGCACCGCAACCCGCCAGACGTCAGCCTCCGTAGCACGAGGCGCAGAAGACGCGACCCCAGATCGCCAGACGTCCGGGCAGGCAACATCTGGCGGCCCGCGAGGTGGGCAGCCACGCTCGGAGTACTCGCGCTCGGCTGTCAGAGGCCGTTTCAGGTTCGCCTCGGGCTACGCACAGTGGCGTCTGGCAGTCCGGAACAAGGATCAGGCGGGACGCGGCGAATGTCGCGGGTCAATTCGCCGTTAACAATCGCCCGTATGATCGGACTCGATGGCACGCACGATCCTCGTCGTCGATGACGAGCCGACCCTGCGCGAGACGCTCGCCGAGGCCCTCGAGGCCGACGGATACGCCGTTGTCCAGGCGGGTGATGGGCGCGCCGCGCTGGAGCAGTTTCGCGCGCACAACCCGGACCTCGTCCTGCTGGACCTGATGCTGCCGGAGCTGTCCGGGCTGGAGGTCGCGCGCCAGATACGCGCCGAATCCTCC
>JANLSG010000128.1:0-1987 GCA_031362295.1 Chloroflexota bacterium | reverse complement strand
GTGACGGACACGGGTCCCGGCATTCCGCAAGATGCCAAGGCCCACCTCTTCGAGCCCTTCTTCACCACCAAGCCGAAAGGGACCGGCCTCGGGCTTTGGCGGCGGCCTTGGTCTGATCCACCTCGCGGCGGGATCGGGACCCAGGCGTAGGCGTCGATCGGCGGCTGCGAGCGGCGGCGAAGAGATCCACCCTGGAGGCGCCGCTCGTCGCTGTCGCCTGAGCCTCGGCGGGCGCTACCCGGCGCCCCGTGCGCGCCCTCCTTCGCCAGCGCTGCTGCGTGTGCCGCAGTTGGTACGACCCTTCGCCCTCCGCCGCTGCCCAGCAGAAGGTCTGCGGCTCCGAGTGCCGTAAGGCTCGGCGCAGCGAGCTTCAGCGCCATCGCCGGCGCCGCGACCTCGAGCGCTTCCGCGACGACGAGCGCGCGCGTCAGCGCGCCTTCCGCGCCCGGCGTCAGGCCGAGGGGCCCGGCGGCGAGGCAGCCCCGGCAGTGACCGGTTCACGTCCCGGTCACGCGCCAGCCTCGCCGCCGATGTCTCCGGAATCCTTCGGGGATTTCGACCAAATCGTGGACAAGATCCTGGACCGCATCACGCGCCTGTCACGTCCCACCCTCCGCCGTGAAATCGCAGCCCTGATGCGGCCCGGAGGCACCTCTTCTGGGACAAGCCAGGACCCGCCGGCGCCCTCTGTCACGTCCCAGCCTCCCTCGGCAGGACCTTGAGCGGCGCGGGTCCGCGGGCCGTTCCATGGGACACGACGTCACTGACCAGCCCCCGAAGCCGCCGAGGCCTGCTTCTCTCTGCGCGTGGCGACGACGACCAAAGGCGAGTGCTCGGCGCCGATCGCCGACCTGGGTGAGCACCTCGTCGTGCTTCGCGTTCTCGACCCCGGCGCCGTCCGCGAGGTCGAGCGCTCCATCGCCCGCTACGGCCAGCTCACGCCCCTCGTCGTCTACCGCTCGCCCGAGCAGCGGCTCGAGATCATCGACGGCTTCAAGCGCCTCCGCGCCGCCCGCGCTCTTCGCCTCGGCGAGCTCGCGGTCAGGGAGATCGACGCCGACGGCTCCCAGGCCAAAGCCGCCGTCTACGTCCTCAACCAGCGCCACGGCATCAGCGAGATCGAAGAGTCCTGGCTCGTTCGCGCCCTCTACCGCGATGACCACCTGACCCAGCCTGCGATCGGCCACCTCCTCCAGCGCCACAAGAGCTGGGTCTGCCGTCGCCTCGCCCTCGCCGAAGACCTCGAGCCAGGCATCGCCGCCGACGTCCGGCTCGGCCTCGTCCCTGTCCGGACCGCGATCGCTCTGGCCCGGTTGCCGCGCGGCAACCAAGCCGTCGCCGCTGCGGCGGTCGGTGGCCTCACCACCCGTCAGGCCGAGCGCCTCGTCCAGGCGGTCCTCGACACGCCCGTGGGCCCCGCCCGTGACGCGGTTTTCGCGGCTGCCGCCCAGCACGCACCGACCGCGCCGAGCCCCTCCCGGCGATCAGCCGCTCGCACACCCGCGGAGTGGGCCACCCTCGACATCGCCCAGCTCACCCGCGTTGCAGCACGCCTCCAGGCACGCCTCCTCGAGCGGCCACTCGAGGCGCACGGCGAGCCTCACGCAGATCGCCTCGCACGCACGCTCGGCGAGCTCCGCCCCGTGCTCGTCGCTCTCCTGTCCACGCTCGACCGACTCACCCGAAAGGACCCCCATGTCGAATTGGACCACGCGTGAGGATCTCATCCACCAGGTCGTCACGCTTCACGGCCAGGGCCGGAGCCGCCGCGCCATCGCGCGCAAGCTCGCCGTCGGTCGCAACACCGTCCGCGGAATCCTGGCCGCGCACGCCAAGGGCCGGGAGGTGCCGCATACGGTCCTGCCCGCGAAGCCCGAGCGCGCCCCTCGCGCCACCAAGCTCGATGTCCACAAGACCCGGATCGACAAGCTCCTCGCCGAGTACCCCGAGATCACCGCGCAGCGCGTCTTCGAGGAGCTGAAGGGCG
>JANLSG010000114.1:0-10585 GCA_031362295.1 Chloroflexota bacterium | reverse complement strand
GTGGCGCGTCTCCTGCGTCTCGCCGATGAGCCGTGCCAGGCGCCGGTGCCGGATCTCTCCAGCGCCCTGCTCCTTGACCAGGAAGTCGGCCTCCGACACCACGCCCGCAACGGACCCATCGTCGTCGACCACCGGCACGCCGCTCACGCCGTGGTCGATGAGCATCCGCGCCACGTCCTTGAGCGGCGTGTCCCGCCGCACCGTAAAGACCGGCTTGGTCATCACGTCCGCGATCCTCAGCATCTTCGGTCCGTCCTTTCGGGGCCTCAGGCCCGCTGGTATGGCTGGTACGCCGGTGTCCACATCGCGCGATCGACGGCGGGCTCGATGTCCTCGTCGCGGAACTGCCGGCCGTAGCCGGTGTCGCGAAGGCGTCGGACGACGGCGATGGCGATGCGCCGGGCGATGGCGCGCAGGTCGCCGATTGGCGGGTAGATGCCGCCGGCCGAAAGCCGGCTGGCGGACACCGACGTCGCGAGCTCCTCCGCGGCGGTCAGGAAGGCGTCGTCCGTGACCTCGCGAGCCTCGGCCACGAGGGCACCCAGGCCCACGCCCGGGAAGATGAACACATTGTTCGCCTGCCCGATCACCCTGCTGTCGACCGGCATGGCGAACGGGCTTCCGGTCGCGATCAGGGCCCTCCCGTCGGTCCAGGCGAGCAGGTCCGCCGGCTGTGCCTCGCAGCGGTCGCTCGGGTTGGAGAGTGGCAGGATCACCGGGTGCCTGGCGTGTTTGGCGACCTCCCGGATGAGGCCCTCGGAGAACGTGCCGGCGGTGCCGGTCGTCCCGATCAGCACACTCGGCTGCAGCACGCGCGCGATCGCCAGGGGATCGGCCAGGTCGCCTTCGTCGAGGCCAGCCGCGGTGAACCAGGCGCGGTCCACGGCGAACGGCCGCTGGTCGGCGCCGAGGCCCGGGCGGTCCAGGTGGACGAGCCCGTGACTGTCCATCATCGCGATCGTCGGTCGATGGCCGTTGCGGGTCCGGCGGGTCTCGAGCCTGCGCTCCAGGAGGCGAGCGATCCCGATCCCGGCCGCACCTGCCCCGAGGAACAGGAAGCGGTCCGCGCGCAGGCCGTCCACGCCGCCACGCGCGGCGAGCAGGCCGCCGAGGACCACCGCGCCGGTGCCCTGGATGTCGTCGTTGAAGCTCGGCAGCCGGTGCCGGTAGCGGTCGAGGACGCGCAGCGCGTTGTGCTGCTTGAAGTCCTCCCACTGGACGATGGCGCCGGGGAAGACGCGGCGCACGGACTCGACGAACGCCTCCACCATGCGGTCGTACGGCTCGCCGCGCAGTCGCGGCGTGCGATAGCCCAGGTACAGCGGGTCGTCGAGCAGTTCACGCCGGTCAGTGCCCACATCGAGCGAGACGGGCAACGTGAGCGCCGGGTAGATGCCAGCCGCGGCGCTGTACAAGGCCAGCTTGCCGACCGGGATGGCCATGCCGCCGGCACCCTGGTCGCCCAGGCCCAGGATGCGCTCGTTGTCGGTCACGACGATCAGGCGCGTGGCGCGGCCACCGGCGGTCTCCAGGATCTCGTCGATGCGGCCGAGGTCGGCCGGCGTGATCCACACGCCGCGCGGCCGCCGGAAGATGTGGCTGAAGTCCGTACACGCCCGGCCGACCGTGGGCGTGTAGACGATGGGCAGGAACTCCTCGAGGTTCTCCGCGAGCACGCGATAGAAGAGGGTCTCGTTGCGATCCTGGAGGGCCGCGAGGCCGATATACCGCTCGAGGTCGTCCTCCTTCCGCCGCACGTGCTCCAACTCCAGCGCGACCTGCTCCTCGATGGAGCTCACGCGCGGGGGCAGCAGGCCGTGCAGGCCGAAGGCGTCTCGCTCGTCCTCGGTGAACGCTGTGCCCTTGTTGAGCAGTGGCTGCCCGATCAGGCCACGGCCGCGCTCGAGGACGAGGACGGGCTTGACGGGCGCAGCAGTCGGCATGCTCCGAGGCTCGCCCCGGCAGCTCCGCAGCCACAGGGCCGGGGGGCCCCTGTTTGACGGGACGCACGTCCCGAACGTCGATTTCGGGTCAGTTGGCTCTAGCCCTGCCCGCGCATCGGGACGAGGATCGGGCTGCACCGTCCGGCCGTGCTGTGCCGGAGCGGAAAGGAGCTCACCATGAAACGCATCCTTGTGGCCTTTGATGGAGGCGAGCCTGCTCGCCGGGCACTCGACATGGCCATCGACCTGGCGACGCGGTTCGAGGCGCTCATCAGCGTCGTGAGCGTCGTGCCGTACCACCCTGGCCGGGCCCCGATGGACCCGTGGGATGACGACGCGGTCCATGCCGAGGCACTTGCCGAGGCACGTCGCACCCTGGCCGAGCGAGGCTTCACCGCGGAGCTGCTCGAGCCCATCGGCGACCCAGCCCGGACGATCGAGCGAATCGCCGAGGACGGCGGCTTCGACACCGTCATCGTCGGGTCCCGCGGCCTCGGCCCACTGTCCAGCTTCCTGCAGGGCAGCGTCTCCAGCCACGTCGCCGCGCACGCCAACACAACGGTGATCGTCGCCCGCTGACGAGGCACCGGTCGGGCCGCATCGCCCGATCCATCGGGCGCCTCGGCTCTACCGGACGAATGGCGACTGGTCGAGCATGAGCGTCGAAAGACGGCCCGCCCGCAATGCCGGCGGGCCGTTCGGTTCCCGGCGTGCAAACTGATCCCATGGATGAAGCCCACGCCCGGACAGCGGCAGAGGTTGCCGTTCGCCTGAACGTGGATCCTGCCGTCGGGCTGGACCCGACGGAGGCGTCGCGCAGGGCCAGCGTCGCGGGACCGAACACCCTGGACCACGCGGAGGCGCCGTCCGTCTGGCGGATGGTGTTCGAGGCCGCCACCGAGCCCTTCGTGCTCCTGCTCATGGCGTCGGGTATCGGTGCGATCCTCCTGAACGAGGTCCGGGACGGGATCCTCATCCTGCTCGGGCTCGTGCCGATCGTCGGTGCGGACGTCCTCACCGAGTTCCGTGGCGAGCGCGCCCTCGAGGCGTTGCGACAGGCATCGGCGCCAACGGCCCGCGTCCGACGCGGCGGCGAGGTCACCGAGGTCCCGGCGGCAACGCTCGTGGCGGGGGACGTGGTCGTCATCCGCGTCGGCGACGTGGTGCCGGCGGATCTCCGCGTCTCGAAGGCCGACCGGCTGTCAATCGATCGAAGCATCCTGACCGGGGAATCGCTGCCGGAGCCTGCGGCCGTCGAGCCTGATGCGCCGGACGCCGTGTTGGCGACCCGCCGTTCCATGGCCTTCTCCGGCACCAGCGTCGTTGCCGGTCGTGGCGAAGGCATCGTGGTGGCCATCGGGGCGGCCACGGAGGTCGGGCGGATCGCGGGGAGCCTTTCCACACGACCCCGTCGCCGCTCGCCGCTCCAGCGCGAGCTGGACCGGCTCGTGCGGATCCTCATCGTCATCGCCGTCGCCCTGATCGGGATCACGACCGGCCTCGGCTTCATTCGGGGCAACCCGATCGGGGAGAACCTGCTCGCCGGCATCTCCGCCGCCATTGCGGCGATTCCCGAAGAGCCGCCGATCCTCCTCGCCGTGGTGCTGGGACTGGGGGCGTTCCGGCTCCTGAAGCGGGGTGTCCTCGTGCGGCGCCTGAATGCCGAAGAGGTCCTGGGCGCGGTCGACCTCGTCGTCACGGACAAGACGGGCACGCTGACCCAGAACCGGCTTGCGATCGCCTCCTTGGCAGGGCCGGACGGTCCGATCACGGACCCGGGGGCACGCCTCGATCTGCTCACCGACGCGCTGCGTGCCGAGGACGATGCCTGGCTACGCGAGGCGGGCGTCGGCGTCGGGTCGTTCACGCAAGCCCTGGTGCGCGCCGTCGAGGGAGAGGGCGGCGACGCGCACCCGGACCCGGTTGACCTCGTCTCGGCCGAACCGGTGACCGACAGCCGGCCGTACACCTCGACGGTCGCCCGGCGCGGCGGCATCACCGAGACGCTCGTCATCGGCGCGCCGGAGGCGGTGGCCGCCCTCGCCGATGCGTCGCCGGTGGAGAGTGCTGCCTGGCACGCCGCACTCGAGGCGGCCGCGGGACGCGGGGAGCGGGTGGTGGGTGTCGCGGGCCGGATCGAGGATCGTGCGTGGACCCTCCGTGGCCTCGTCGGCTTTGCGGACGCGCTTCGCCCTGGCATCGCGGAGGCCATGCAGGTCGCCATCGGGGCGGGAATCCAGGTCGTCATGGTCACCGGAGACCACCCTGCCACGGCGCAGGCGATCGCGAGCGAGGCCGGGCTTGACCACGGCGGCGTGACGCTCGGGTCCGAGCTGGAGACATGGACGGACGACGAGCTGGCACGACGGCTACCGGAACTGCGCGTCATCGCGCGGTCCACGCCGGACCAGAAGCGGCGGATCGTCCAGGTCGCCCGCACGGCCGGCCGACTCGTCGCAGTTACCGGCGACGGCGTCAACGACGCCCCGGCGCTGCACGCCGCCGATGTCGCGGTCGCGATGGGCAGCGGGACCGCGGTCGCTCGAGAGGCGTCGGACCTCGTCCTCGGCGACGACTCGTTCGCGACGCTGGTCTTCGGGATGGGCGAGGGCCGGCGAATCGTGGACAACATCCAGAAGGGCCTGGTCTTCCTCGTCTCGACCCACGTTGCGCTGCTCGGGTTCCTGCTGATCGCGACCATCGCCGGGTTCAGCCGCCCGCTCCTGCCCATCCAGATCCTGTGGCTGGAGCTGTTCATCGATCTCGCCGCGTCCGTTGCCTTCGAGCGCGAGCCCCCGGAGCCTGACGTGATGACGCGGCCGCCGCGCCACATCGAGACGCCGCTGCTCACCGCCGGGCTGTTCGGGCGCATCACGCTGGCCGGCGGCTTCAGTGCCGTGGCCGCCCTGGTCCTCCTGGCAACCGATCCACATGGACCGGCGCACGGTCAATGGCTGGCATACACCGCGCTCGTCTGCGCGCAGGCGGTGCGCGCCTACGGCAATCGGAGCCTCACGGAACCGCTGCGCCGGCTTTCCCGGAATGGCCTGCTGCTGGGCGCAGCCGTGCTCACGGTGATCATCCAGGCTGCGATGCCGTACGTGCCGTTCCTTGCCGACGCATTCCGCGCGCAACCGCTCGACCCCTTCCAGTGGGTCCTGGTGGCGGTGGTGGCGCTCGGCCCGGCCGTGGTTGCCCAGGTACTCCGTGCAGGCCACCACGGAGTGTCCGTCGGCTGACGATCCGGGAGGGCCGGATGGCTGTCGCGGGCGGGCTATCCGGCACGAGGCCGATGACGCTCGGCCCTGCTCCGTTCGAGGGCGATTCGCGACAGTTGGACCATGAACGACGCAACGCCGCGTCCCCTGGCCGCCAAGAGGGCGTGACCGATGTGCATCGCGTTTCCCGGCCGGGTCGTCGAGGTTGACCTGACCGACGCGATCGTGGAGATCGACGGGCGGCGACGTCGCGCCTCGTTGCGGATGCGCACCGACGTCGTGGTCGGCGACTGGGTCCTGGTCGGCGCAGGCAGCGTCCTGCGGCGATTGGACGCCCGCGAAGCCGCCGAGATCAACGCCATCCTCAAGCCAGCAATGAACGCGGGAGGCTCCTCATGAAGACGCTCCGATGGGGCGTGGTCCTCGCCCTCGGCACGGCGCTGATCAGCGGCGTGTCCATCTTCGTCAACGGGCTCGCGGTCAAGCAGCTGCCCGACCCGGCGGTGTATACGACGCTGAAGAACGGTGTGGCCGCCGTCATCCTGCTCGCGGTCGCCCTCGCGACCGTTCGTCCAGCGGCCGTGCGGCAGGTCCCGCGCCGTTCGTGGGCCTGGCTCGCGGTCATCGGCGTGATCGGCGGCAGCGTGCCCTTCCTGCTGTTCTTCGCCGGCCTCGCCCAGGCGAGCGCGCCGTCGGCGGCGTTCATCCACAAGACCCTGTTCATCTGGGTGGCCCTGCTCGCCGTGCCGCTCCTCGGCGAGCGACTCGGGCTCGCGCAGCTCGGCGCCCTCGCCGTGCTGCTCGTGGGCCAGGCGCTGATCCTCACGCCGGCCGGCGTGACCTGGGGCGTCGGCGAGACGATGATCGCCGCCGCGACGCTCCTGTGGGCCGTCGAGACGATCGTCGCCCGTCGCGTGCTCCAGAGCGTGCCCGCCGGGGTCGTGGGCGTGGGACGGCTCGGGATCGGCCTGGTGGTCCTCACGGGGTATCTCGCGGCCACCGGATCGCTCGGCGCCATCGCCGCCCTCACCGCCACCCAGTGGACCTGGGTGCTCATCACCGGGCTGCTCCTGTCCGGCTACGTCGGGACCTGGTACGCCGCGCTCCAGCGAGCACCGGCAAGCCTCGTCACCGCGATCCTCGTGCTCGGCGCGCCGGTGACCGCCGGGCTCCAGGCGCTCCAGGCCGGCCGGATCCCGCCAATGCCGGTCCTCACGGGCGAGCTGCTCGTCCTCCTGGCCGCCGGCGCGCTCGTGGCCACGACCCTTCGGCGCTGGCAGCTCGCGCCCGCCGTCTCGGTCGCCTGAACGAGGACGGCCGCGATGCACGCCGCACCGCCATCGGACAAGGGCGCGGTCGACTGGAACCGGCCGATCGCGCCTGCGCCCGGGCCCATCCGGTTCGCGCGCTACGCGTTCGGACCAAACCGACTCGGCTATTGCGGACCGGATGAGGCGGGGGAGCTGTTCCAGCAGGCGACGATCGGACGCGACCTGGCCCGGCTCCGCGAGCTCGCAGGCCAGTTCGAGGGTGCCTACCCGTACCTCCGCCTGATCGCGCTCGGCAACGGCATTGCAGACCCGCTGGCCGCCCCCGTCGTCGAGGCCTACTGGCTCGGCAGCGAGCTCGCTGACCACGTCCGCCCGGCGGACTTCGGGCGGTCGCTGGAGATGCGCTTCCGGCCTCGTCTCCGCTCCGACGGCTGGCACTGGCTCGGTGACAAGCCGGAGGCCGGCGCCGCCCCAAACCACGCCTTCCACGTGCTCGACGTGTTTCCGAAGGTCGGCCTCATGCGCACCGGCGAGGTCGAGAACGCGCTCGCGGTCATGGATTCCTGCCGGATCCGCTGGGGCCGCGTCCTGGAGCGCGACGGCGATCAGCTCGTGGTCTCCGCCGTTCCACTGGAGATGGTGGACGCGAAGCTCCGGCTCGGGGCGCCGCGCGTCGAGCGCATCCGCGGCTGGGTGGATGGCGCGGGCTTCGTCGAGGATGCCGCTCCGGGCGACGTGGTCTCGATCCATTGGGACTGGGCATGCGAGCGGCTCGATGCCGCCCGGCTCGCGATGCTCCAGCGCTCCACGGCAGCCGAGCTGACGCTCGCCAACCAGACGATCTGAGGGGGTCGGGCCGGTTGGCCCGGGATGCGGCCCGGGACGTCCCGTCCGAATGGGACCCTCGGCACTCATGCGCACGCATGCATACGTCCATGCTCGGCTCATGGACGAGATCACCAGGCTCCAGGCAGACACCCTGAAGGTCCTCGCCAGCCCGCTGCGGCTGGAGATCCTCCACCTTCTTGCGGATGGTCCGCTCGAGGTCAGCCGAATCGCGACGGCCATCGCCGCGAGCCAGCCCAACGTCTCCCAGCACCTCTCGGTCCTCCGGACGGCCGGCCTGGTCGAGGCGGACCGCCACGGGCGCGAGATTCGCTACGGGCTCGTGGACCCCGAGGTGATCGTCGCCTGCAACGTCATGCGGGGCGTCCTGCAGCGTCGGCTCGCCCGCTTCGCCCACCTCGCGACCGCGTCATGACCCACGTGAAGGAGCTCCCCATGGACGAACCGCTCAACCTCGTGCTCTTCTCGGGCACGGACGACAAGCTCCAGGCCGCCGCGGTCCTCACCGCCGGCGCATCGGCGCTGGGCAAGCCGGTGAACGTCTTCCTCCAGTACTGGGCGCTCGATGCCTTCCGCCGCGACCGGATCGGCCGTGACCACGGGCTCGCCCCGGAGGCCGGGGTCGAGGGTCGCGATCACGTCGATCACCTCCGCCGCGCCGGCCAGGTCAGCTGGGCGGAGACGCTCCGCCAGGCGAAGGACCTGGGCGCGGTGGACATCCAGGCCTGGTCGCTGTCCATGGACCTGCTCGACATCGAGCAGACGGACCTCGACCCGCTCGTTGACGGCGTGGAGGGCGTCACCGCCTTCTACCTCAACGCCGGCCAGGGCCAGGTCGTCTTCATCTAGCCCCACCAATTCCGCCACAAGGGAGCGCGCCATGACCGTTCTCGAGATTGCCGTCCAGGTGGACGCCCGCGGGCTGTCGTGCCCGATGCCCATCGTCAAGACCGCCCAGGCCGTGCGGCCCCTTGCCTCCGGCTCGATGGTCGAAGTCCTCTCGACCGACCCGGGGTCGCAGCGCGACTTCGTGGCCTGGTGCCGAGCGACCGGCCACGACCTGGTCGAGCAGTCGACCGAGGGCGCGGTCCATCGCTTCATCATCCGCCGGAAGTGAGGGTTGCCATGACCATGCCAACGTTCGACCCGATCGCAGCGGCGATCGCTGACGTCGAGGGCGTTCCCGAGGCCTTCGCGGAGGCGTTCAAGGCGCCCAACGGCGAGAAGCAGCCTCGCGAGCTCGTGCTGATCTGCTACAGCGGCGACCTGGAGAAGACCTGGGCCTCGCTGATCCTCGCCAGCACCGCCGCAGCGAGCGGCGTGCCAACCAAGATGTTCCTGACGTTCTGGGGCCTGCAGACCTTCGTCAAGGACGAGGTCCGCATCACCGGCCAGAACTGGATGCAGAAGATGATGTCCGTGATGCAGCGGCCGGGCATCAGCCACCGAAAGCTCTCCAAGATGAACTTCATGGGCATGGGCCCGTGGATGATGGGGACGCTCGCCAAGCAGTACGGCGTCGCGAAGCCGAAGGAGCTGCTCGAGGCTGCCATGGCGCTCGGCGTCGAGCTCATGCCCTGCCAGATGACCATGGACATGTTCGGCCTGACGAAGGACGACATGATCGACGGCATGGGCGAGCCCGTCGGGGCTGCCACGGTCATCGAGCTGCTCGCCAACGGCGCGGCGCCCCTGTTCATCTGACCTCTACCGAACCGCCAAGGAGCAACGCCATGACCACCGTCCTCGAAGGTCTGCCGACCATCACCCGCATGGTCGACGCCCGCGGCAGCTTCTGCCCGGGTCCCCTGATGGAGCTCATCCGAGCCATTCGCGAGTCCGAGGTCGGGGACGTGATCACGGTCCTGTCCTCAGACAAGGGCTCGAAGACCGACATCCCGATGTGGGTCGAGAAGGCGGGCCATCGGCTCGTCTCGCTCGAGCCACGCGACGGCTACGACGAGATCGTGGTCGAGAAGGCCAGGTGACGAGATGGACCGAGTCCTGATCCTGGGTGGCGGTGTCGGTGGGACGCTCACCGCCAACCTCCTGGCCCGCAAGCTCAGGAGCCGCATCGACCGTGGGCAGGTCGACATCACCCTCGTCGATGCCATGGGGGCGCACGTCTACCAGCCCGGATTCATGTACATCGCGATGGGCGGCGAGCGGGAGGAGCGGCTTGCACGCTCCGAGCGCTCGTTGCTCGACGCGCCGGTCAGCCTGGTCGTCGACACCGTCGTTCGGGTCGATGACGGCGATCGCACCGTCACCCTCGCAAGCGGCGCGGTCCTCCCGTACGACTACCTCGTGCTCTCGACCGGCTGCCGGATCCTGCCCGAGACGATCGAGCATTTCGAGACGGAGGCAGAGCACTTCTACACGGCGCCAGCCGCACTCCACCTGCGGAAGGCGCTGGACGAGTTCAAGGGCGGCAAGGTGGTCGTGGGCATCGCATCGATGCCGTACAAGTGCCCGCCGGCCCCCCTCGAGGTCGCCTTCCTGATCGAGTCAGAGCTCCGCGAGCGTGGGCTCCGGGAGACGAGCGAGGTCCATTTCTGCTCGCCGATCGGGCGCGCGTTCACGATCGAGAGCGTCTCGGACATGGCGACGCCGATCTTCGAGCAGAAGGGCATAGAGCTCCACACGTTCTTCAACGTCGAAGCGATCGACCCGGACCGGAAGGTCGTGCTGAGCCTGGAGGGCGAGGAGCTGCCGTACGACCTGCTCGTCCTCGTCCCGCCGCATCGGGGCCAGCAGTTCCTGATCGACTCCGGCCTCGCGCCGGCGCCGGGCGGCTGGCTGCCAACCGACCGGCACACGCTTCGCGTCGGCGACCGCCCGAACGTCTTCGCGCTCGGCGACGCCACGGACCTGCCGCTCTCCAAGGCCGGCTCCACCGCGCATTTCGAGGCGCCGGTCGTCGTCGAGGGCATCGCGGCCGCGATCGAGGGGCGCGAGCCGGAGGGCAAGCACGCGGTCTACGAGGGCCGGGTGATGTGCTTCTTCGAGGTGGGCGACGGCAAGGGCACGCTGCTCCGCTTCGACTACGAGCATCCGCCCAAGCCACCGAAGCCGAACGCCCTATGGCACCTCGGCAAGATCGTCTTCAACAAGACGTACTTCCACACGGTGCCACGCGGCCGGGTCTGATTCAACCGGTGAGGTCGTAGACCGTCACGCCGCCGATGGTCGTTGGCGCGGGTCGATCGGGACTGAGTCTGGAGCGCGATTCTGAGAATCGCTGCGATCCGGACCGATGGGCCAGCGCGCGTCGTACGATGGCCGCGATGAGCGAGCTCGTGGTCAG
>JANLSG010000060.1:0-3464 GCA_031362295.1 Chloroflexota bacterium | reverse complement strand
CTCCATCTGGCTGATGCCGGTGCCGCAGCGCGTGCACCACGGCATCGAGTCGTGGCCCTTGTAGATCCAGCCGCGCTTGTTGCACTCCCGCAGGAAGCCCCAGATCAGGTCGTTGTTCTCATTGCTGAAGGTGAAGTAGCTGCCCCCGATATCGGGCATGCCCAGGCGACCGACGAGCTGCTCCACCGTGTCCGTAACGGGACCCTCCGGACCCTGAATCGTGGTGACCTGCATCGGGTCCGCGGCAATGAGGTCCCGGAGACGCCGGAGCTCGTCCGGGTCGTTCCAGTCCATCCACATCCCGAGCCGGATGGATTGCTCCGTCTGGCGCGCCGCGTAGGTCAGGACGCGCTGCTTGCACAGCGACACGAACTCGGCGATCCCATACGCCTCGATGTCGCGCTTGCTCTTGAACCCGAGGTCCTTCTCGACGTTGACCTCCACCCACAGGCCCTGGCAGTCGAACCCGTTCTGCCAGCGCTGGTCCTCGCCGAGCATCGCGTGGAAGCGCTGGAACAGGTCCTTGTACGTCCGGCCCCAGGCGTGGTGGACGCCCATCGGGTTGTTGGCCGTGATCGGGCCGTCGAGGAAGCTCCAGTGCGGCCCGCCCGCGTTCTGGGCGCGAAGCCGGGAGAAGGTCGCACGCTCCCGCCACTGCTCGAGGATCTCGTGCTCCAGGGCCACGAGATCAGGGCGTGTGGGAACGGGTCGGAACATCGGGCCTCATCTGGGTACGGCGGGGCTTGGCAGCCACCGGCCGCGGTCCGGCTATCCTACCCGCGATGCCGCCGGTCCACGAGACACTGCCGCGTGGACGCTCCCCGTTTGCGGCGGCGTTCCTCTCCCTGCTCTTTCCCGGGCTCGGTCACGTCTATCTCGGCGCCTACCGGCGGGGCGTGGGATTCGCGGCGCCGCCGCTGCTTTTGGGTGCCCTCGTCGCGGGGTTCGCGGTCCGGATGACGACCTTCGATCTCGCGGGCCTCGCGGTCCAGTCCTGGTTCCTGATCACGGTCTTCGTGGCGAACCTGATCGCCCTCGTCTATCGCGGCTACGCGATCGTCGACGCCTGGTCCATTGCCAGGATGGTCGGCGGCAGCCCCGCTCGAATGTCGGCCGAGCTGCGCCAGGCCGGTCTCACCTCCGTCGCGAGCCTCGCCGCGGTGATGGTCGTCATGAGCGGCATCCACTTCGCCGTTGCGCGCTACGACGCGCTCGCAGCGACGGCGGCCAGCTGCATCTTCGACCCGGAGGCGACCGGCTGCGATGCCTCCGAATCGCCCGGGCCTACAGACGAGGAAACCGAGCCGCCGGCGACGGGCGCGACACCGGAACCGTCGATCGGCCCGGCGGCAAGCGGTCCGGTCGTCCCGCCGTGGGACGGCAAGGAGCGCCTCAACATCCTGCTCATCGGCGCGGACGAGCAGAACGGTGGTCACAACACGGACACGATGATCACGATCTCGATCGATCCCGCGTCCGGGCAGGTCGTGATGTTCACGCTCCCGCGCGACACGGTCGACGTGCCACTGCCCCCGGGGCCTGCGCGCAGCCTTTTCGGATCCGTGTATGCGGGCAAGATCAACGGCTTCTGGGCCGCCGCCCGCCGGCGCCCGGACGTCTTCCCGGGCACGCAGGCAACGCGCGGCTATACGGCCCTGAAATCGACTTTGGGCTACCTCTACGGGCTCGACATCAAGTACTACGTCGAGGTCAACTTCGATGGCTTCAAGAAGGTCGTGGATGCGCTCGGCGGCGTGACCGTCAATGTCCAGGTGCCGGTGCTGGACGACAACTTCCCGCAGTCCGGCGGCCATCGGAAGCGGCTCTTCGTCCCGGCGGGCGTGCAGCACATGACCGGCGCCGAGGCGCTCGACTACGCCCGCTCCCGGAAGAGCACTTCGGACTTCGAGCGAGGCGCCCGTCAACAGCGACTGATCGTCTCGCTTCGCCGGCAGCTCGAGATCAGCTCCCTGCTCAGGAACATCGATCCGCTGGCGGCGGCGATCGGGCAGTCGCTCCGCACGGACATCCCGCGGGAGCTCGTGCCGCAGCTGCTGGGGCTCGCCGACAAGGTCGACACGCGCTCCATCCGGTCGATCATTTTCACCCCGCCCTTCTACCAGATCGAGTGCTACAACTGCCCGCCGCGCGGCTACATCATCCAGCCGCGGGTCGCCCGGATCCGGGCCGCCGTCGCGGACGCATTCAAGATCGATCCGGGCTTCGCCGAGGCGCGTGATGCGCTCGCGGAGGAGGGCGCCGAGCTGTGGGTCCTGAACGGCTCCGGGCGCACCGGCGAGGCCGCGCGCCTCTCGGAATACCTGAGCTACCTAGGCCTTGCCGCGTCCGCACCTAACCAGAAGCCGGATACGACGGGCCTGTCCGCGACCACGATTCGTGCCTACAACGGCGCGGAAACGGCGCTCCCGCTGACGGTCGCCGCCCTGCGCACGGTCTTCGGCGTGGAGGTGGTCCCGATCGTCGACCCCACCATCCGGGTCGACTTCATCATCATCACCGCGGCCTCGACCCCGCAGCTCACTCCCCCGCCCGCGCCCTAGTTGTGATTCCCAAGGACGTTATTGCCATCAGCGGCTGCCAGCGAGCGACCCGGGCGGCCTCATTCAGATGCGAATGAACATCGCCCCGAGCATGCTCGGCGAACTGCGGATCCGGTCGGATGTGCTGCCTGGCTGAGCGTGCTGGCGGGGATTCTCATTCGCCCTCGAATGGGCGGCTCGTCAGCCGGCTGGTAGCGGGGCGCCGAAGTCAGATCCAGCGTGGCCGTCGCAACAACGTGTCTGGGAATCACAGCTACGGGAGCGTACTTCGCGCCGGCTGAGCCCTGGCCGCGTCAACGGCATGCGGGTTTCGCCTCAAATGCACTTGTGGGGCACGTTAGCGACGGCGAACTTGTTCCAGATCTTCGGCAAGAAGCGCCCGAGCACCTGCTTGATCGTGGCCGCGCTGTCAGACCGCACCCGTCACCGCTTGCGGCCTGCCCAAACGTCGTGGTTTGGACGCTAACGCGCCGGTGGAGCACATATGAGGCATCCCTGAAGCCCGCGAGTCTTTGTCACATCGTCATGTGCCGTCGGTTATGGCTCCTGCGGAGCGGAACCCGTGCCAGATCGACAGCCACTGTCAGTTCAGCACCGATTCGACCGTACAGATGGCTCGTGGATCGCGGCTTTGTGCTCAGCCCCGACCGTCGAAGGCCGGAACACAGGCGCAGACCTGACAATCCCCTGCCGACGCGTCGCCTACTGTCGATCTGGCACGACTGGCGGCTCGCGCGGCGGCGACCCGGCTATCGAGCCGTGATTGGCGTGAGCCAGTGCATGAAGCGCTTGTCGTTGCCGCGGACGGCGGCGAAGTACGCCTCGTGGAGCTGCTTGGTGATCGGGCCGATGGCGCCACCCGCGATCGGGCGATGGTCGAGCTCGATGACCGGTGAGAGCTGG
>JANLSG010000021.1:0-5494 GCA_031362295.1 Chloroflexota bacterium | reverse complement strand
GTGACGGGCGTACGCGTGCCTCGGGTTCGGCTGGATCAGCTCATCGCGGACCGCGGCCTTGCCGAATCGCGCTCCCGTGCCCAGGCACTCCTGCTCGGCGGAAAGGTCCGCGTCGGCGCCGGCGATGGGGCGAGATTCGATCGGAAGCCGGGCGATCTCGTCGATTCGGACGTGGTCATCGAGGTTGCCGCGCCCGAGCCGTACGTGAGTCGGGGCGGCCATAAGCTCGCGGCCGCGCTGGATGCCTTCGGCGTCGATCCTGCGGGCCGCGTCTGCCTCGACGTAGGCGCCTCGACCGGCGGGTTCACGGATGTCCTGTTGCAGCGTGGCGCAATCCGCGTCTTTGCAGTCGATGTCGGGCGGGGCCAGCTCGCCGAGCAACTCCGGCGCGATTCGCGCGTGGTCTCCATGGAGCGCACGAACGCGCGGAGCCTCACGGCGACGAGCCTGCCCGAACCGGTTTCGCTCGCGAGCGTGGACGTCGCGTTCATCTCGCTCCGCCTGGTCCTCGGGCCGATCGCGACCACATTCGGGCCGGACGGCGGCGACCTGATCCCGCTGGTCAAGCCGCAGTTCGAGGTCGGCCGCGGCGAGACAAAGGGCGGCGTGGTTCGCGATCCGGCGGTCCACGAGCGCGTCCTGCGCGAGGTGACGGAGGCGGCGCAGGCGATCGGTTTGGAGGCCGTGGGCTCGATCCCGTCACCGATCCTCGGACCGGAGGGGAACCGCGAGTTCCTGCTCCACCTGCGCGTTCCGAGCGCCGCCTGATGGCCGTCGCTGGAACGCCCGTCAAGCGGATCGGGTTCGCATTCAACCCGACCAGCGACCCCGCCGTCGAGCTTCGGGACCAGGCGATCGGATGGACCGTGGAGCACGGGCTCGACCATTGGGCCGCGCCCGCCGCCGATCGTGAGGCACTCCACCGCGAGCTGCCGACGACCGATGCGCTGGTCGTGCTCGGTGGCGATGGCACGTTCCTGCGCGCAGCGCGCGCCGTGATCGAGGATGACGTGCCGTTGCTCGGCATCAATGTCGGGAAGGTCGGGTTCCTGTCGAAGGTCGAGGCGTCTGCGCTGGAGCGGGTGCTCGGCCTGCTCGCCGAGGGTCGCTATGCCATCGAGCCGCGGATGGCCCTGGAAGGCCGGATCCTGCGCGCCGGGACGCCCATCGGCGGGGATCGGATCCTCGCGCTCAACGACATCGTGATCGCGCGCGGCTCGCTGGCCCGCGTGGTCCGCCTGGACACGAGCATCGATTCGAGCCATCTCGCCTCGTTCGTTGCCGACGGGCTCGTGGTCTCGTCGCCGACCGGCTCAACGGGCTACTCATTCTCTGCCGGCGGCCCGATCCTTGGCCCGACGGCGCGCAACCTGGTCGTGACGCCGATCGCCGGCTACCTGACCACGATCCGCTCGGTGGTCGTGGGGGCGGAGGCTGTCGTCCGCTGCCGGATCGTCGACGCGCACGAGGCGCTCGTGTCCGTGGACGGGCGCGAGGACATCCCGCTCCAGGTTGGCGACGTCGTGGAGGTCCGGGCGATCGAGCGGCCGGTCCAGCTGGTGGAGCCGGAGGGCTCGCTGCCGTTCTGGGACTTGTTCCGCGAGAAGGTCGCGCTCCTGCCGTCATGACAGGCCGCCTCCTCGAGCTCAACGTCCGCGATCTCGCCCTCATCGAGCGCCTGCGACTGTCCCTGGAGCCGGGGCTCAACGTGCTCACCGGCGAGACCGGTGCGGGCAAGAGCCTGCTCATCGATGCCCTGGGGCTGGCGCTCGGCGCGCGCGCGGACACGACGCTGGTGCGCCACGGGGCCGATGCCGCGCGCGTGGAGGCACTGTTCGATCGCGTGCCGGAACCACTGATCGCCGCGCGGGAGGTTGGCGCGAACGGCCGCTCCACGGCGCGACTCGATGATCAGGCGGTCACCGCCGCCCGGCTCACGGAGACCGTTGGCCCGCTCGTCGAGATCCATGGCCAGCACGAACAATCGCGCCTGCTCGACGAGCGCTGGCAGCGGGAGCTGCTCGACGCGTTCGGTGGACACGCGGAGCTGCGCACGGAGATGGCGCGGGCGGTTGAGCGCTGGAGCGAGAATCGCGCGGCGCTCGGGGCGGTCGCAATCGAGCCGCGCGAAGTCGAGCGGCGGCTGGAGCTCCTCCGCCACGAGGTCGAGGAGATTGCCGGCGCTCGCCTCCGTGCCGGGGAGGCCGCGGAGCTGCGGGCGAGCCTGGACCTGGCGCGGAATGGCGAGGCGATCACGCGCGGCGCAACCGCGATCCGCGACGCGCTGGACGGGGAGGGGAGCGGCGCTCGGGAGGCCCTCGCCGGTGGCGTGCGCGAGGCGCGTTCGCTGTCCCGCATCGACCCTCGCTTCGAGGTCGTCGCCGGCCGCCTTGCCGGACTGGAGGCGGAGCTCGAGGACGCGGCCGCGGAGGTGCGAAGGCTCGCGGAGGGGGTCGATCACGACGCACGCGCCGTGCTTGCCGCCGAGGAGCGGCTGTCGGAGATCTTCTCGCTGGAGCGGCGCTACGGCGAGGACGAGGCCGCCGTGATCGCGCACGGCGAGCAGGCGGCGTCCGAGATGGAGCGCCTCGAGGGGCTGGCCGGCGAGCGCCATCGGCGCGAGGCCGACGACGCCCGGCTGCTCGCGGAGGTCGCGTTTGCCGCCGCGGCGCTGTCCGTGCGGCGCCGAGTTTCGGCGGAACGGCTGGGCATTGCCGCGGATGAGGCGTTGCGGAGCCTCGGCTTCCGAGCGGGCGCGTTCGGCGTTGAGGTTGGGCGTCGCGCCGCGGGGCCCACCGAGGCGGCCGTGGAGCTTGACGGCGACGCGATTGCCTTCGATGCGACCGGCGCGGACGAGGTGGTCTTCCGATTTGCCCCGAACCCGGGCGAGCCGCCGCGCTCGCTGGCGAAGATCGCCTCGGGCGGCGAGCTGTCGCGCGTCGCGCTGGCAATCAAGCAGGTCCTCGCCGCGGCGGACGACACGCCGACACTCGTGTTCGACGAGGTCGATGCCGGGATCGGCGGCCGCACGGCCGACCCGGTCGGCCGGAGCCTGTGGGCCCTCGCACGGAACCACCAGGTGCTGGTGGTCACGCACCTGCCGCAGATCGCCGCGCACGCCGACGCGCACTTCCGGATCGCCAAGCGCGAGCGCGACGGTCGCACGATCACGGAGATCGAACGCCTGGATCGCGAAGGCCAGATCGTCGAGCTTGCGGCGATGCTGGGCGGATCGGCGGCCCTCGTCGGCGCCGCCGCAGACGCGAGTGACCAGCTCGTCACCAAGGGTGGCCTCGTGGCGGTCGGGCCGGGTCCGTCCCTCGGCGACGATGACGACGAGCTGGACCTCGACGCCGCCGAGCCCCGCGACCTCGTTGCGGATGCGCCGGTCGGGCCCCTCGGGTCGTCCGCCCTCGCGTCGGCGCGCGAGCTGCTCGACGCCGCCGAGGCCTGGCACGGCCGCCCGGTCGTCCCGGTCTGAGTCCCTCGGGGCACGCCGCCGTGACCGGGGCCTCGCCGCGCAGCCTGGACCGCGCGGTCGACGCGTACCTGACGTTCCTCGCCTCCGAGCGCGGGCTCGCGCCCGCGACGATTCGCGCCTACCGCGTCGACCTCGCGGACTTCTCGGACGCGCGCGGCACGGCGAGGGACTGGGCCGAAGGCCCTGACGCGGCATTGCGCTACCTGGCCGCGCGCACGCGCCGCGGCAAGCGCCTGGACCCCGGCCTCGCCCCGACCAGCCTTCGCCGGCGCGCGGCCGCGATCAAGGGCTTCTACCGGTTCGCGTTCGGCGAGGGCCTGATCGGGATCGACGTCGCGTCCCACCTCGACCTGCCCCGGATGCCACGCCTGCTGCCGGAGACCCTCACGCAGCAGGAGGTGGAGCGGCTGCTCGCGGCGCCCCCCGACGACGCGCTCGCGGAGCGCGCGCTGCTGGAGCTGCTGTACGCGGCTGGCCTGCGCATCTCCGAGGCGCTGAACCTGGACCTCGAGGACATCTCGCTCGACGGCGCGTTCGTGCGCGTGATCGGCAAGGGCGACCGCGAGCGGCTCGTGCCGGTCGGCGAGGTGGCGCTGGACGCCATTCGTGCCTGGCTCGCCGGGCCACGCGCCGCGTTGGTGGCGCAGCACCACGTGGCACCCGTCCGGGGTGGCCCGCTCCTGCTCGGCAAGGGCGGCCGGCGCCTTGCCCGGCAGCAGGCGTGGGCCGTGGTCAAGCGCGCCGCCGCGGCGGCCGGCCTGTCGGGGAGGGTCAGCCCGCACACCCTGCGCCATTCGTTCGCCACGCACCTGCTGGAGGGCGGCGCGGACCTGCGCATCGTTCAGGAATTGCTCGGACATGCGAGCATCAGCACGACGCAGCTGTATACGCACGTCACGGGCGAGCGCATTCGCGAGGTCTATGCTCGGGCGCATCCACGGGCCTAGGGAGGAACAGGGTTTGACACGCTACGCGGACAGGCTCCTCTCGGACGGCGAGCGCGTTGCCCTGCGAGGCAGGCAGCACCTGCTCGCGACCCTCATCGAGGGTCGGGTGGCCTGGGCGATCTTCGTCGCCTCGCTCGTCCTGGTGGTCCTCGACCTCCAGCTGGAGCCCGGGTTCATCCGCACCGCGTTCGGCTGGGTCGGTCTCGGGCTCCTCGTCGTGGGCCTCCTGTGGCTCACCCAGATCTACGTCAGCTGGTACGCGCAGGACTACGTGATCACGAATCGCCGGGTGATGAAGGTCGAGGGCGTGCTCAAGAAGCGCTCCGCCGACAGCTCGCTGGAGAAGATCAACGACGCGGTGCTGGAGCAGAGCGTGCTCGGTCGGATGCTCGGCTACGGCGACCTGGACATCCTGACCGCGAACGAGCAGTCGGTCGATCGGTACCGGATGCTCTCGCAGGCCCAGCAGTTCAAGCGGACGATGCTCGACGAGAAGCACAAGCTGGAGTCGGAGTCATTCCAGATCCCAGCGCCGCCGTTGCGCGCCCCGGTGCCCACGTCGGAGATGGTGCCCGCGACCCCGGCGCCCACCCCGGCTCCCGCGCCCGTCGCCCCGGCGGCGCCTGCAGAGCCCGCGGCGCGCGAGATGAGCTCCGACGAGATCACCAAGGCCCTGGGCGACCTCGCCGACCTGCGCGATCGCGGCGCGATCACGCCGGAGGAATACGAGGCCAAGAAGGCAGACCTGCTCGGGCGACTGTGACCCGGTGACCACCGAAGAGCTTCTGGTCAATGCCGCGGTCATCGTCGTCTTCCTTGGCGTGGCCTTTCCGATCCATGAGTTCGCGCACGCGCTGGCGGCCTACCGGCTCGGGGACGGCACGGCCAAGCTGATGGGCAGGCTGACACTCAACCCTCGCGCCCACTTCGATCCGGCCGGCGGCCTCCTCCTCGCGATCTCAGTGCTCCTCACGCCGTTCGCATTCGGCTGGGCGAAGCCGACGCCGGTCAACCCGCGCAACCTCCGCGGCGGCCGGTGGGGCGAGGCGATCGTGTCGGCGGCCGG
>JANLSG010000015.1:0-2008 GCA_031362295.1 Chloroflexota bacterium | reverse complement strand
CCGACTCGATGTACTTCTTGGCGTTGTCCCACGCACCGCCGCCGTTGTTCAGCACGGTGGCGAGCATGACGCCCGCGATCGTGCCGACCATCAGCATGCCGGCAACCGCCTCGGCGCCGAGCAGGAGGCCGACGATGATCGGCGTGGCGACTGCCACGACACCCGGGGCGATCATCTCGCGCAGGGCGGCCTTGGTCGTGATGTCGACGACGCGCGCGTAGTCCGGGCGCTGGGTGTAATCCATGATCCCGGGCCTCTCCCGGAACTGGCGCCGGACCTCGACGATGATCGACTGGGCCGTCTTGCCGACCGCGCGGATCGCGAGCGAGCTGAAGAAGTAGACGAGCATCGCGCCGATCAGGGCGGCGATGAACACGCTTACGTTCGCGAGGTTGACGGACTCCAGCAAAGCCGCCCCGGGCACATCGGCGAGGATCCGGCGGGCCTGGATCAGGTTGACCTTGTCGATGTAGGCGCTGAACAGGAGGAACGCGGCCAGCGACGCCGAGGCGATCGCGTAGCCCTTGGTGAGCGCCTTGGTGGTGTTGCCGACCGCGTCGAGGCGGTCCGTGATCTCGCGCGCGCCGGCCTCGGCACGGCTGAACTCGGCGATGCCGCCGGCGTTGTCCGTGATCGGGCCGAACGTGTCCATCGCGAGGATGTAGGCGGTGGTCATGAGCATCGCCATCGTCGCGACGGCGGTCCCGAAGATCCCGCCGACGTCCTTGCCGTCCGCGTTCACGATTCCGGCCTGCGACCCGAACCAGTGGCTGGCGAAGAGGGCGATGCCAATCGTGATCGCGGTCACGAACGTCGTCTCATAGCCCACTGCGGTGCCGGAGATGATGTTCGTCGCCGGGCCGGTCTTGGAGGCTTCGGCGATCTCCCGCACGGGCCGGAAGGAACCCGCGGTATAGAACTGGGTGATGTAGACGAAGGCGACGCTGGTCGCGAGGCCAACCACGCCGGCGCCGAAGAAGTACAGCCACACCGGCACGCCGGAGGGGGCGTTGCCGTTCGTCTGGAGCATGACGTTGGTCGTCAGCAGCAGGGCACCAACCGAGAGGATCGTGGTGACCCAGTACCCCCGGTTGAGCATGTTCATGGGGTCCTCTGTCTCCTTGCCGCGAACGAAGAAGATCGCGACGATGGTCGACAGGAGCCCGAAGGCGCGGATCACGAGCGGGAAGAAGATCCAGGCTGCCGGGTTGGGCCAGCCCGCCGCTTGCGCGATGGTGAAGACGCCGACGCCCAGGATCATCGCGCCGATGTTCTCGGCGGCGGTGGACTCGAACAGGTCCGCCCCGCGGCCGGCGCAGTCGCCGACGTTGTCGCCGACGAGGTCCGCGACGACGCCCGCGTTCCGCGGATCATCCTCGGGGATGCCCTTCTCCACCTTGCCCACGAGATCCGAACCGACGTCCGCTGCCTTCGTGTAGATGCCGCCGCCGAGCTGGGCGAAGAGCGCCACGAACGACGCCCCGAAGCCGAAGCCGACGATCAGGAACGGCGCGTCCTTGGTGGCCTGGCCACCGCCGAGCCCGCCGAACAAGGTGAAGATGCCGTACACGCCGAGGAGCGAGAGGGCGACGACGAGGAAGCCGGAGACTGCCCCGCCGCGCATCGCGACCTGGACTGCCTCGACAAGGCTGCGCCGCGCCGCTGCGGCGGTCCGGACGTTGGACTTGACGCTGATGTACATGCCGATGATCCCGGACGCCATCGAGCAGGCGGCGCCGACGAGGAAGGCCAGCCCGGTTCGCCAACCGAGGCTGATGCCGAAGATGTCCGTCTCGGCCACTTCCTTCGTCTCGAAGATCGAGATCACGGCGCCGATGACGACCGCGCCGACGAGGGCGAGGATGCCGATCGTCGTGTACTGGCGCCGGATGAAGGCGACCGCGCCCTCGAAGATCGTGCCGGCGACGTCCTGCATCGCCTGGGTGCCGGTGTCACGCGCCAGCACATCGCGTGCCAGGTACACCGCGAACAGCACGGCAATGATGCC
>JANLSG010000314.1:0-2896 GCA_031362295.1 Chloroflexota bacterium | reverse complement strand
CCGGGTAGAGCTTGCCGCGTTTCACTCCGTCGACCAAGGTCGACGGCATCGTCACTGTGGCGCTGGTCCTCGCCTCGCGGCGGATGGGCGTTACCCACTACCCTGCGCTGGGGAGCTCGGACTTTCCTCACGCCGATCGGGTTGCCCCGCTCGACGCGCGGCCATCCGGCCGTCTCGCTGACCGCTCGATTCTACCGGACGAGCTCGGCAATCCAGAAGATCAGGGTTGTCGGTTGAACACGATCTCCCCAGCGGACCCGGTGACGACGAGCTGGTCGCCACGGAAGTCGATCCGGGATGCCGCCCGCAACGCGTCCTGGAAGGCGAGCTCGATGTCCATCACGGGCGCGTCCTCGCCACCGGTCTCCACACATCGGCCGAGCGTCGCAAGGGTGGTTCCGATCTGGAGCCAGCCGTTGTTGATCTTCACCGGCTGCTGCGACGAGTAGGTGTTGCACCCCATCGACCCGTGCAGCAGGCCTCCATCGAACTTGAGCGTTGGTTCGCTGCCGAGGATTGGCGCCCGTCCGTCGACGGACATGGCCCGCCAGCTTGTGCCCTCGAGGTTGTGGCTGTCGACCAACAAGGTTGAGCACCCGGCGGCCACGATTGGAAGAAGCGCCAGCCGCACGAATCGCTGAATCAAGGCGTGCGGGCTGCCGGCGATGCGACGGGTCATACGGCTGATGTTGGCGATCCCCCAACCACCGTCGATCCGTGGATTCCCTCAACCGGTCGGCCGGCGCACCACGGAGTCGGGGCCGCCGGCCATCACGCGGTCAATGGCCTCGTTGCACATCGCGTCGGCGAGGGAGTTCTGGGCGCGCGGGACGTGCGCCGCGGTCCAGCCGTCGGGCAGCTGGCGGAGGAGCTTGAGCACTTCCGCCCAGAGCACGCGGAGCTTCGCGTCCTTCACCCGCCAGCGGCCACTGATCTGCTCCACGATGAGCTTCGAGTCCAGCAGGAGCTCCAGGCGCCGCGCTCCGAGCTCCAGTCCAAGCGCGACGGCGCGCACGACCGCCGTGTATTCCGCCACGTTGTTGGTCTGGACGCCGAGGTAGTCGGAGATCGAGGCGTCCGGGACGGCCTTGTGGTTGCGGGCGTCGGGCCGCGCGAGTGAAAGCAGCACCGCACCCGCGGACGCCGGACCAGGATTGCCGCGCGCCGCGCCGTCGGTGCGAACCACGAAGCCGCGCGTCGATGTCGGAGACGAGGGGGCCGCCGCGGCGGTGCGGGAGCGTCGCGGGGGCGCTTCGCCGGGTTCCGATTCGTCAGGTTCGGGCTCGTCGTCGAAACCGAGCGTCAGCGGCGGCTCGCGCACCCGTGCCGGATCAGCCTTCCGCGGGCGGCTCGTCGGCCCCCGAAGCGGCAACGGCGTCCGACGCCGACCCACCCTGGAGCATCGGCAGCGCGGTCCCGGCCGCCCCAGCGGACCCGGACGGCTTGCCGCGGAGCTTCCGCCAGGCCCACTGGATGGGGTCGTAGAACTCGTCCGCGACGCGCTCCTTGAGCGGGATGATCGCGTTGTCCGTGATCTTGATGTGCTCCGGGCAGACCTCGGTACAGCACTTGGTAATGTTGCAGTAGCCGACGTTGCCGGTGTCCTTGAGGTAGCCGCGCCGGTCGCCCTCGTCGATCGGGTGCATCTCCAGGCCGGCGGTGCGGACCAGGAAGCGCGGGCCCATGAACGGCTTCTCTGTCTCGTGGTTGCGGAGCACATGGCATACGTCCTGGCACAGAAAGCACTCGATGCACTTCCGGAACTCCTGGACGCGCTCGATGTCCTGCTGCTGCCAGCGCCACTCCTCCTGCGGCTTGCCTTCGGGCGGCGTGAACGGCTGGATCGACTTGTTGACCTCGTAGTTCCAGGACACGTCGCTGACGAGGTCGCGCACGAGCGGGAACGCCCGCATCGGCTCGACCGTGATCGGCTCGTCCGGGTCGAAGTCGGACAGGCGCGTCTTGCACATCAGCCGGGGCCGCCCGTTGACCTCGCCGCCGCACGATCCGCACTTGGCCGCCTTGCAGTTCCAACGGACGGCAAGATCCGGCGCCGCGTTGCCCTGGATCCAGTGGAGGGCGTCGAGGACGACCATCCCCTCCTCCACCGGCACGTCGAACTCGTCGTATCGGCTGGCCCCGCCCGGCTCACCCCGGAAGACCTTGAGGTGCACCTGGGTCATCGATCGCTCCGCCTCATCTGGCATCAGTGTGCGCTGCCGAGGAGCGCCTGGAGGTCCTTGGGCATCGCCGGCAGCTTGGTCGTCGTGACGTCCATCGAGCCGTCATCGCTTCGCCGGACGACCCCGTTGCGGTCGCCCCATGCCGCCTCGTCGGTCGCGGGATGGTCCAGCCGGCTGTGCGCGCCGCGGCTCTCGGTTCGTTGGAGGGCAAGACGCGTGATGGCCTCGGACACGATCAGCAGGTTCCGCAGCTCGAACACGAGGTTCCAGCCTGGGTTGTACACGCGACCGCCGGAAACGGCGAGATTCAGGGCGCGGGCCTGCAGCTTCACGAGCTCCGCAATGGCCTCCCGCAGGTCGGCGTCGATGCGGAAGATGCCGACGAGCCGGCCCATCATCTCCTGGAGCTCACGCTGGAGCGCGTACGGGTCCTCGCCGTCGCCCCGCTCGAGCGGGGCGACGAGCTCGCGCTCGGCATCGCTGACCTGCACGGGGTCGACGTACGGCTGCACGTTGCGATCCCTGGCGTGCGTGGCCGCGCCTGCGCCCGTCCGGGCGCCGAACACCAGCAGGTCGGACAGCGAGTTGCCACCGAGGCGGTTGGCGCCGTGCATCCCGCCGGCCACCTCGCCCGCCGCGAACAGGCCGGGGACCGTGGTCTCGCCCGTCTCGGCATCGACGCGAATGCCGCCCATCACGTAGTGGGTCGTGGG
>JANLSG010000109.1:0-10812 GCA_031362295.1 Chloroflexota bacterium | reverse complement strand
GCCGGCGCGGCGCTCGTGACCGCCTCGCCGTCGATCAACCCCGACTACCCGACCACCGAGCCGCGCCTCCGTGCCGCGCTCGTGGACCTCGTCGCGCGCAGGGCCGCAGGGGACCCCGCCGCGCCCGCCATCGTCTCCGAGGTGGACCTGTTCCTGCGCCTGTGCCCCGCGCCGACCATTGGCATCACCGGTACCAAGGGCAAGACCACCACGGCGGCGCTGACCCACGCGCTGCTCGCGGCGGCGATCGGGGAGCGCGCCGTGCTCGGGGGCAACATGGGGATCCCGCTCATCGAACGGCTGCCCGCGCTGACGGCGAGCCACCGGATCGTGCTCGAGCTGTCCGAGCTGCAGCTGCCGACGCTGTCGCGGGGCACGACGGTCGCCGCGTATACGAACGTGACCGCGGATCACCTTGACCGGCACGGAAGCCTCGAGGCGTACCGGCGCGTGAAGCGTCGCCTGGCCGAGCTCGTCGATCCCGCCGGCGCGCTGGTCCTGAACCTCGACGACCCGATCGTCGCGGACTACGGCGCCGCCACAAATGCGCGGGTCGTGGCGTATCGACGAAGCGAGCTCCCGGTGGGCGGGCTCGGTGTGGCGCACGGCTGGATCGTCGCCGACGCGATCGAGCCGGTCGCCGGCCTCGGGGAATCGGGCGACGCGCCGTTTGCGGGTGGCCGTGTGCTGCCCCTCGCGGAGCTCGGCGTCCCGGGCGCGCACAACGTCTCGAATGCCCTGGCCGCCGTCGCGATCGCGCTGCTCTTCGGAGTGCCGGCGGCAACGATTCGCCGTGGCGCGGCAGCATTCACGGGCGTCGAGCACCGTCTGGAGCGCGTGGCGGAAATCGATGGCGTCCGGTTCATCAACGACTCGCAGGGCACCCAACCCGACGCGGTCATCGCCGCGCTCCGTGCCTTCGACGGCCCGATCGTGCTGATCGCCGGCGGACGCGACAAGGGCATCGACCTTGCCCCGCTCGCCACGGTGGTCGGCCGCCGCGCGGCCGCCGCGGTGCTCATCGGCGAGTCCGGTCCGGATCTGGAGCGCATGTTCCGGGACGCCGGCCTGGCCGTCGCCGAACGCGCGGATTCGCTCGAGGCCGCTGTCCGGCGCGCGGACGAGCTGGCCCGCGAGGCGCGGGCCTCGCTCGCGGCAAGGACCGGCGGCATGGGCAGCCCGGCGACCGCCACGGTGCTCTTGAGCCCTGCCGCGGCGAGCTTCGACATGTTCGAGGACTACGAGGCGCGGGGTCGTGCCTTCAAGGCCGCCGTCGCCCGCCTGGTCGAGGCGCGAAGCTGATGGACATCGCCGGCCGCCTGCCCGTTCCGAAGTCCGCGCGCGGCCGTCTCGGCGGGGGCCCACGTCCCACGGCGCGTCCCACAGCCCGGCCGTCGGACCGCCCGGCAACCCGTGCCGCCAGCGACGTCCTCCGCAGGGAGCGCCACCAGGCCGACTACTCGATCCTCCTGGCGGTCGTCGCCCTCGCCGCGATCGGCATCCTGATGGTCTACTCGTCGTCCGCCATGTACGCGTACACCTCGCGCGACGACACGCTCGCGATCGTCGGTCCGCAGATCTTCTGGGGGGCGCTCGGGCTGCTGGTGATGGTCGGCGTGATGCGCATCGACTATCGCTGGCTCCGGCTCGTTTCCGTCCCGGCGTACCTCGCGGCCATCGTGCTGCTCGTCCTCGTCTTCGTGCCGTCACTCGGGCGCGTGGTCGGCGGCTCGGCGCGCTGGCTGGTCCTCGGTCCGTTGCCCGCCGTCCATCCCGCCGAGATCGCGAAGCTCGCCCTGATCGTCTATCTCGCCCACTGGATGGCCAACAAGGGCAAGGCGATCGGTGGCTTCCGCTCGGGGACGATCCCGTTCTTCCTGATCGCCCTGCCGGTCATCGCGCTGGTGTTCAAGGAGCCGGACCTCGGGACGACCATCGTGATCACCCTGACGGCCTTCACGATGTTCTTCGTCGCGGGAGCGAGTCTGCGGTTGTTCGGGATCCTGACCGGCGCCGGTGTGGCCGGCGTGGCACTCGTCTTCTCCGGTGTGCTCTCGGGGCTTCTGAAGGACTACCAGCTCGAGCGGATCCAGACGTTCCTGAACCCGTGGGCGGACCCGCTCGGCGCCGGCTTCCACACCATCCAGGGACTGCTCGCGCTCGGGCTCGGCGGCATCCTGGGCACGGGCCTGGGTGAGAGCAAGCTCGCCGGCGGGCTGTACCTGCCCAACGCCTGGAACGACTTCATCTTCGCGATCATCGGCGAGGAGTTCGGATTCCTCGGCGCGGGACTCGTGATCGCCCTGTTCCTGCTGCTGGCCTACGCCGGCATCCGGACGGCACTGCGCGCGCCGGACACGTTCGGCGCCCTGCTCGCCGCCGGGATCACGGCCTGGCTGTGCTCCCAGGCATTCATCAACATCGCGGTCGTGGTGGCACTCCTGCCCGTGACCGGCATCACCTTGCCGTTCATCAGCGCGGGCGGTTCGTCGCTGCTCGTCAGCTTCGCGGCGGCCGGGGTGCTGCTGTCGATCTCGCGCGAGACGCACGAGCCGCGCGGTCGCGGAGCGAAGCCGGAGGCCGGCCCGTCAGACGCGCGCACACTCGCGGCGCGAAAGCCGGAGGAACGACCGGTCGAGCTGCGGAGGACTGATGAGGCTGCTGATCGCGGGCGGGGGCACCGGGGGACACATCTACCCGGCGCTGGCCGTCGCGAACGCGCTCCGTCGCCGACCCGACGCGCCTGAGCTCGCCTGGATCGGTGGGCGCCGAGGCCTCGAGGATCGGCTCGTCCCGCCGTCCGGCATTCCGCTGCGGCGGCTCGTGCTCCGGTCACTCCGGTCCGTCGAGCGCGACATCCATCTCGTGCTCGATCCGCTGCGCCTTGCGCTGTCGGTGCCGCAGGCGCTGTGGTGGCTCGTCCGGCGGCGCCCGGCCGCGATCTTCACCACGGGCGGCTATGTCGCCATCCCGGTCCTCCTCGCGGCACGAGTCCTCGGCATCCCCTCGCTCCTGTGGGAGGGCAACGTGGTGCCCGGCCGGAGCGTTCGTGCCACGGCGCGCCTCGCCTCGGCCCTCGCGGTGTCGTTCGAGTCGACGTGCGCCGCGCTCCCGGCCCGGTCGGCCTGCTTCGTGACCGGGACGCCGATCCGCGACGTCACCGGCATCGACCGCCTGGCGGCCCGCGAGCGGCTCGCCATTCCTGCCGGCGAACGCCTGCTCGTGATTTTCGGCGGGTCGCAGGCGGTGCGGCGCCTGAACGATGCCGTTGTGGCCGCACTGCCGACGCTCGTCGAGCGCGCCCACGTCATGCATGTGGCCGGCCTGGACGGCCTGGACGCGGCGGCTGCCGCACGCGCGACGCTCCCCGAGGGCGTCCGCGATCGATACCGCCCGGCGGCGTTTCTCGGCGAGGATCTCCTGGATGCGCTCGCCGCAGCCGACCTGGTCGTGGGCCGCGCGGGGTCGTCGACGCTCGCCGAGGTGACCGCGTTCGGGCTGCCGATGGTCGTCGTGCCGTATCCCCATGCCGGCGCGCATCAGCGCGCCAATGCGGTCGTGCTTGCGGACGCGGGCGCTGCCCAGCTGGTGGCCGACGAGGACTTCGACGCGGCGTCCCTGCTCGCCGCGACCGAGATCCTGGGCGACGCCCGGCGTCATGCGGCGATGGCCGCGGCCGCGCGGTCAATGGCCCGCCCGGGCGCCGCCGACGCGGTTGCGGAGATCCTGCTCGCCCTGGCGGCGCGACGGCCGCTGCCGGACACAGCCGCGATCACCCGGCTGGCCGCGGGAGCCACGGCATGAGCGCCGCCGCGGCCTCGCCCCTCGATCTCGTCGCGATCGCCGGCGACATCGCCCGCCGGGTCGGCGTCAAGGCGGAGCGCGGCACGCCGCTCGGCAAGCAGACGACGATGCGCGTCGGCGGGCCGGCGGATCTGTTCACCACGGCCCACAACGCTTTCGAGCTGCGGGGGCTGGTGCGGTTCGCGCGGTCACGAGAGCTACCGCTCCTCCTGCTCGGGCGGGGGAGCAACGTCGTCGTCTCCGACCGGGGCGTGCGCGGCCTCGTCGTTCACGTCCGCGCGGAGGGCACGCGCATCGATGGCAATGCCTACGTCGCCGAAGCCGGCACCCCGATGGCGCGAGCCGCCACGGAAACGCAGAAGGCGGGGCTGAGCGGACTCGAGTTCGGGCTGGCGATCCCGGGGAGCACCGGCGGCGCGGTCTGGGCGAATGCCGGGGCGCACGGCGCGGACGTCAAGTCGGTCCTCGAATCGGCGGACGTCGTGCTCGCCGACGGCAGCGAGGCGCGCCTCCCGGCCGCCGAGCTCGGCCTCGCCTATCGCGAGAGCCGGTTCAAGCACCAGGTGGGCGACTCGCCGGCAGAGGTCGTGATCAGTGCGCGCTTCCGCCTCGAGCCGGCCTCGGAGGACGTGATCAAGGCCCGCCTGGACGAGATCCGCCACTGGCGCCAGGCGCACCAGCCGCTCGGCATCCCGTCGGCAGGCAGCGTCTTCCGCAACCCTGCCGAGGGCCCGTCCGCGGGCGCGCTGATCGAAGCGGCCGGCCTGAAGGGCCTGCAGGAGGGCGGCGCCACGGTGTCGCCGAAGCACGCGAACTTCATCGTCAACGACCGGAAGGGGTCCGCGGCCGATGTCCGCCGCCTGATGGATCGCGTGCGCGCCACGATCCTCGCCACCAACGGGGTGGACCTCGTCCCGGAGATCGTCTTCGTCGGCGACTGGTCCGGCTGGCCGTGGCCGACGAATGAAGACGCGCAACCATGAGGGCCACCCCGTACCCGCCGATCGTGGTCCTGCTTGGCGGCCCATCGGCCGAGCACGACGTCTCGGTGGTGTCCGGCACGGCCATCGCCGACGCGCTGATCGCAGCGGGCCTCGATGTCCGCCAGGTGCTGGTCGACCTCGACGGCGCGTGGTGGTGGCTGCCGTCCGACCATCGGAGGGGCGGCCGGCCGCAGTCCGACTACGACACGCCCGCGGGCCTGGGCGCGGACGGCCCCGTCGCCCTCGGCGCGGCGCTGGACCGGCTCGCGGCGGCGCGGCCGGCCCCGGCGGTGTTCATCGCGCTCCACGGTCCGTTCGGCGAGGACGGCACGGTCCAGGCGCTGCTCGAGGCGGCCGGGGTTGCCTATACGGGCGCGGGCGTCATGGCCTCCGCGCTGGGCATGGACAAGATCGCCCAAAAGCGCGTCTGGCGTGGCCTCGGGCTGCCCGTGATCGACTGGCTGGAGGTCCGTGGCGCCAGCTGGATCGCGAATCGCGCCGCCGTCCTGACCCAGCTCGAGGCGTTTGCCGCGGGCTCACCCGGCGCCGACGCACGCCTCATGGTCAAACCGGCGCGCCTTGGGTCGTCCGTGGGGATGACACTCGCGCACTCCGCCGCCGAGCGCGCAGCGGCACTCGACCTCGCCTTCCGCTACGACAACCTCGCGATCGTCGAGCGCTACCTTGCGCATGCCCGCGACCTGGAGATCTCCGTGATCGGGACGGAGGCGCCGCTGGGGGTCTATGGACCCGGCGAGATCGTCGCCGGCCACGAGTTCTACGACTACGCGGCGAAGTACACGCCCGGCCTCTCGGAGACGTCCACGCGCGCCGAGGTGTCGGACGCGACCCGCGAGCTGATGCGCAAGCTGGCGCGCGACGCGTACCGAAGCCTGGGCACGGAGGGCTTCGCGCGCATCGACTTCCTGGTCCGCAACGACGAGATCTACCTGTCCGAGATCAACACCATCCCGGGCTTCACGCCGATCAGCCTGTTCCCGACGATGCCGGCCGAGGCCGGGCTCGACTTCACCGCCGTGTGCCTGCGGATCATCGACCTGGCCCTCGAGCGCCACGCCGCCCAGCGCCGATCCGCCCTTGCCCCGGGTGACCTCCCGCGATGAGGGGCTTCGGATCCCGCTCCCGGCGCGCCACCGGTGCGCGACCGATGAAGGGGGCCCGGCCGCCGGTTCCGGCACGGGCCGCGGATGCGGCACTCGGACGCCAGACCCGGGGGCTCGTCGGGCCGTCCCGGCGGGGACCCGCAGCCTCGGCACGCGCCGCGGTCGGGCGGCTTCGGAATCCCACCCGGATCGTCACGGCCACGCGGGCCGCCGCCCTCCTCGGCATGCTCGCCGCCGGATTCCTGTTCACCTTCGTCACCGGGCCCACGGCGTTCGCCCTGACCCGGACGGACTTGCCGGCCCTCACCTGGACGGATGAGCAGGCGCTCAGCGACGCGCTCGGGCTCCCGGAGGGCGGCAACGTTTTCCGGCTCGACACGGGACCGCTCGAGGCGGCGCTTCGTGCCCTCCCCGGAGTGGCCTCCGCCGACGTATCGATCCAGCTGCCGGATGCCGCGCTCATCGTCTTCGTCGTGGAGCGCGTGCCGGTCCTCGCCTGGCAGGTGGGTGACGTCCGCTTCATCGCCGACCGCGATGGGATCGTGTTTGCGACGTTGGCCAAGGCCGCCGATCTGCCCGCGGGCGTCACCGTCGTCGAGGATCGACGGACCGCGGGGCGCAACGCATCCCTTGCGGTCGGCTCGCGCATCGATGCCGTCGAGTTCGACGTCGCGACCCGGTTGGGCAGCCTGAGGCCCGCGGATGTCGGCAGCGCCGCCACGCGCCTCAAGGTGTTCATCAACGATCTCGACGGCTTCATCGTCCAGGCGCAGGGTGGCTGGACAGCGGTATTCGGCCTGTACAGCCCCGCCACGCGGTCGACCGAGATGATCCCCGGGCAGGTGCGGCTGCTGCGCAGCCTCCTTGCCGGCCGAGAGGGGAGCCTCGCCCGGATCATCCTCGCGTCGGCGACGGACGGGACCTATGTGCCCAAAGCAACGCCGAAGCCCACCCCACGGTGATAGCCTTCCCCCGAACGCACCGCAGCGAGGACGGTCCTGTTGCTCCTCCCCCTGGCAGGCCTGCTGCTGGGCGTCCTGCTCGGGCTCGTCCTCAACGTCAACATCGGCTTCGATCTCAGCCGCTATTCGGCCGTGGCGATCCTCGCCGCGCTCGATTCGGTGCTCGGAGCGGTGCGGGCGGAGCTCGATGGCGTCTACAACAATCGGATCTTCATCTCGGGCTTCGTCACCAACGCGATCGTGGCGGTGATCCTGACGTTCATCGGGGACCGGCTCGGGCTGGACCTGTACCTGGTGGCGTTGATCACGTTCGGCTTGCGGATCTTCAACAACGTCGCTCTCATCCGGCGGCACTTCATCTGAGGTAGAGCGTGGTAGAAGGGGTCCTGGTCGCTCTCGACGTCGGGACGAGCAAGGTCTGCGCGCTGATCGGCGAGATCGGACGCGACGGACGGCTCACGGTCATCGGCCATGGCACGGTGCCGTCGTCGGGGCTCAAGCGCGGCGCGGTCGTGAACATCGAGCAGACGGTTCGGTCGATCCGCGACGCGGTCGAGCGGGCGGAGCGCCTGTCCGGCTGGAAGATCGACAAGGCGTTCGTCGGCGTCGGCGGCGCCCAGGTCGAGAGCCTGAACTCCACCGGCCAGGTGTCGGTCGCCGCCCACACGCGCGAGGTCGGCCGGGACGACATCCGGCGCGCAGTCGAGCAGGCACGGACGATTCCGATCCCGTCCAACCGCGAGGTGCTCCACGTCGAGCGGCGCGGCTTTACGGTCGATGGCCAGGAAGGCGTGAAGGATCCGCTCGGAATGAGCGCGCTGCGCCTGGAGGTCGAGACGCACATCGTCACGGCACCGCAGACCGCGGTCCAGAACCTGATGAAGTGCGTCGCCCAGGCGGGCGTCAAGATCGACGAGCTCGTCGTCAACGCGCTTGCCTCGGCCGAGGCCGTCGCCAACGAGACCGAGCGCGAGCTCGGCGTCGCCGTGGCGGATGTCGGCGCGGGCACGATCGACATCGCGATGTTCAACGAGGGCTCGCCCTTCCGCACAAGCGTCCTGCCTGTCGGCGGCAACTTCGTGACCAACGACATCGCGATCGGCATCAAGACCTCGCTGCCGGCCGCGGAGGAGCTCAAGATCCGGCATGGGACGTGCGACCTGCGCGGGATCGAGGACGACGAGGAGATCGCCGTCTCGGTGCTTGGCGAAGAGGCCGGCCGCACGATCAGCCGGATCGAGCTGTGCCGGATCATCGAATCGCGCATGCGCGAGACGTTCGAGCTCATCGGCGCCGAGATCCAGGCGGGCGGCGCGGGCATGCTGCCCGCGGGCCTGATCCTGACCGGCGGCGGTGCGCAGCTGGCGGGCATCGCCGAGCTGGGTCGCGAGGTGCTCCAGATGCCCGTCCGGGTCGTTGGCCCATCGGGCGTTGGCGGCCTCACGGACTCCATCCTGACCCCTGCCTACGCGACCAGCATCGGCCTGCTCCAGTGGGGCGCCTCGATGCTCGACGACGGCGAGCCCATGCGCTACGAGTCGGCCCCGGCGGCGGGTGCCCTCGGGCGCCTCCGCACGGCCATCAAGAGCATGCTCCCGTAGCCCTCGCGCACCGGCGATTTCCTCGAACGGCGTAAGGAATCGATGCGCGCCGGAAGGGGGCCCGATGGTAGACTCGGCGACAACCTGCAAGAGGGAGACGCGGCGAGCGAGCGCGCCGGTGTTCCGCCTCAATTCCGCCCCCAATACCGCGGCCGCAAGGACGCTGGAGGAGTAGCAAATGGGCCTGCGCTCGGACTCTGAGAACTTCGCCCTGATCAGGGTCATCGGCGTGGGCGGTGGCGGCAGCAACGCCGTCAACCGGATGATCCGGGCGGAGATGATGGGCGTGGAGTTCATCGCCCTCAACACCGACGCTCAGGCACTCCTCCAGTCGGACGCGCCGCACAAGCTGCGCATCGGCGACAAGATCACCCGCGGCCTCGGCGCCGGCGGCGACCCGTCCATCGGCGAGCGCGCGGCCGAGGAGGACAGCGACAAGATCGCCCAGGCCCTCGAGGGCTCGGACATGGTGTTCATCACCTCCGGACTCGGCGGCGGCACCGGCTCCGGCGCCGCACCCGTCGTGGCGCAGATCGCCAAGGAGCTCGGCGCGCTGACGATCGCCGTCGTCACCAAGCCGTTCACCTTCGAGGGCGCGAAGCGGCGCCTGACGGCGGAGAAGGCGGGCGAGTCGCTCAAGGCCAACGTGGACACGTTGATCACCATCCCGAACGACCGCCTGCGCGATGTCGTCCAGAAGAACACCTCGATCCTGGACGCGTTCCGAGTCGTCGACGACGTGCTCCGCCAGGGCGTGCAGGGCATCAGCGACATCATCACCGTGCCGGGATTGATCAACCTCGACTTCGCCGACGTGCGAGCGATCATGAAGGACGCCGGCTCCGCCCTCATGGGCATCGGCCGCGCCTCCGGCGAGAATCGCGCGGTCGAGGCGGCTCGCCAGGCGATCGCCAGCCCGCTCCTGGAGGTCGACATCGCCGGCGCCCAGGGGATCCTGTTCAACGTCACCGGCGGCTCGAACCTCTCGCTCTTCGAGGTCACCGAGGCGGCGGAGGAGATCCGCGCCGCGGCCGATCCCGAGGCGAACATCATCTTCGGCACCAGCTTCAACGAGCGACTCGGCGAAGAGGTGGCGATCACCGTCATCGCGACCGGCTTCGACGGCAAGCGCCACGGCTCCAGCTCCCGTGCCAGCACGAGCACGTCCGGTGACGCGACCGCCAAGGCACCTCGGGACTTCCTCGAGGAGCTCGAGCGCCAGCGCAGCTCCATGAACGAGACGGGCGTGCCGGACGCATCGGCAGCTCGCACGGACGACGCTGCCGCGTACAACATCCGCTCGACCGCGGCGGTGGAGCCGGTCGCCGCTCGCCGGGCCGCGTACGACGCCGACGACCTGGAAATCCCGAGCTTCCTGCGCCGCAGTCGCTGATCCCGCCCGCGACTGATCCGGGCGCGGGCCGCGTTGTCGGCGGCGCGCCCCGTTCACGCCACGCTGATGAGCACGGCCGAGTTTCTGGCTAATGCTCCCAGGGGTGGCATTCGGCGAGATCCGATGTCGGCCGCGCGCTTCAACCACTGGAATTCGTACCGCGCCACGCTCACGGCGGGATGAATCGCCCGACGCGCCGCGCCAAGATCGGCCCTCCGTCCGCCGAATACCACCCGGGGTGTCATCCGACAACGTGTCGCGAGTGTCCCCCATTAGGATCTCGTCATGACTGACGCCGAGGGAATGGGTGCATCCCGAGCCGCGATCCTCGAACGGATTGGCACGGCTGCGGCGCGCGCCGGTCGGAATCCAGCGGGCGTCACCATCGTCGCCGTCAGCAAGACCGTCGCGCCGGCGCGGATCCTTGCCGCTGCGGCTGCTGGCTACGACACATTCGGCGAGAACCGGGTCCAGGAGCGTGAGGCGAAGGCCGCGGCGACCGCCGGCGCGAGCGCCTCGTGGCACCTCGTCGGGCCCCTGCAATCCAACAAGGCCCGCCGGGCCGTCGAGCTGTTCGACGTGATCCAGACGGTTGACTCCCTGGCGCTCGCCGAGCGGCTGAGCCGGATCGCGGGCGAAGTCCGGCCCGGCCGCCCACTGCCCGTTCTGCTCCAGGTCAACGTCGATGACGACGCCGCGAAGGCTGGATACGCGCCTACTCAACTCGAGCGAGATCTCGCCGCAATCCTCGACCTGCCGGAGATCTCCGTCGATGGGCTCATGACCGTCGGTCGCCTGGTCGAGGCGCCGGAGCTCGCGCGCGCGACATTCGTCGCGCTGCGAACGCTGTCGGAGCGCCTCCGTGCCGGCCCTCCGGGCCTCGGCCGGGCGCTGTCGACGGTCATGAGCCCATCGACGGAGATCTCCGGCAGGTCGAGGATTGCG
>JANLSG010000300.1:0-4089 GCA_031362295.1 Chloroflexota bacterium | reverse complement strand
GCAGCTGGTCGATACGATCCGTTCGTGCCGTCATCTAATGCTCATACCGTTCCTCGCCCGGCGCGGCGACCCTAGGAAGCCGCGGAGCGGCTGACTGATTGTGTGGTGAAGCACTCGATGACGTCGCCTTCGAGGATGTCGGTGGTGTTCACGAGCCCAATGCCGCATTCGAAGCTCGTCTGGACCTCGCGGACGTCGTCCTTGAACCGGCGGAGCGAGTCGATCTTGTCGGTGACGATCACCTTGCCGCTGCGCCACAGGCGGACGCTGCCGGCACGGACGATCCGGCCGTCGGTGACGTAGCAGCCGGCGATGACCTGGCGGCCGACCTTGATCAGCTTGCGCACCTCGGCGCGACCCTCGACGACCTCGACGAGCTCCGGCTCCAGGAGGCCGTTGAGGGCCTTCTCGATGTCGTCCGTGAGCTGATAGATGATGTCGTACAGGCGGACGTCGACCTTCTCCGACTCGGCGGCGCGGCGGGCCGTGTCGCTGATGGCGGTGTTGAAGCCGACGACCACGGCGTTCGACGCCGCGGCGAGCATGATGTCGTTGTCGCTGATCTCGCCCGCGCCCTCGTACAGGACGTTGAGCTTGACCTCCTCGGTCTTGAGCTGGCCGAGCGCGTGGGTGATGGCGCCGAGGGAGCCCGAGACGTCGGCCTTGAGGACGATGCGCAGCTCCTTGGCCTGGCCGGCCTGGATCTGCCGGTAGAGGTCCTCCAGGGTGGCGCGACCGCTGCCTTCGCCGCCCTTTGCGGCCAGCTGGGCGGTGCGTGCCTCGACAGCCACGCGGGCGGCCTTCTCGTCGGCCACGACGCGCAGGATGTCGCCCGCCTCCGGGACCTGCGACAGGCCGAGGATGAGGGCCGGCGTCGCGGGACCCGCCTTCTTGATCCGCTTGCCGTGCTCGTCCTCGAGGGCGCGCACGCGCCCGAACGTCTCGCCGACGACGATCACGTCGCCGACGTTGAGCGTGCCGGTCTGGACCAGCACCGTGCCGACGGGGCCACGGGCCTTGTCCATCCGCGCCTCGACGATCGTGCCGATCGCGGAGCGCTTGGGATTGGCCTTCAGCTCCTGGAGGTCGGCGACCAGCAGGACCATGTCCACGAGGTCGTCGAGGCCCACCCGGGTCCTGGCCGAGACAGGCACGAGCGGCACGTCGCCGCCGTATTCCTCGATGACGACGCCGGCCTCGGTCAGCTCCGTCTTCACCCGGTCCGGGTTCGCATCCGGCTTGTCGATCTTGTTGAGCGCGATGATGATCGGCACCTTCGCCGCCTTGGCGTGGCTGATCGCCTCCAGCGTCTGGGGCATCACCCCGTCGTCCGCCGCGACGACGACCACAGCGATGTCGGTGACCTTGGCGCCGCGGGCACGCATCGCCGTGAACGCCTCGTGGCCCGGGGTGTCGAGGAACACGACGCGGCGGTCGCCGCGGGTCACGTCGCTCGCGCCAATGTGCTGGGTAATGCCGCCGCGCTCGCCGGCGGCGACGGTCGTCGATCGGATCGCGTCCAGGAGGCTCGTCTTGCCGTGGTCGACGTGGCCCATGACGGTCACGATCGGCGCGCGCTCCACGAGATCGGCGTCGTCCTCTTCGGTGAACAGCTCTTCCTTCGTGGCCGCGGACGTGGTCTCCGCGCCGTCCTCGCCGACGACGGGGACGCCGGGGGCCTGGGGCTCCGCCACGTCGTAGCCGAGCTCGCTCGCGACCAGCGACGCGGTGTCGCGGTCGATGAGCTGGTTGATCGTCGCGAAGATGCCGCTCTTGATGAGCTCGCGGATCACGTCCGCGGGGTTGACGCCGAGGAGGTCGGCAAGCTCCTTGACGGTGATCGTCGCGGGCAGCTCCACGGCGCCACGCATCGACGGATCGACGACCTGGACCGCGGTCCCGCCGAATGCGCCGTCGCGACGCGGGGGCTTGCGGGGTCCGCGCCGGCCGCGGGTGCCGCTCCTACTTCTGGCCATCGGTTCCTCCCCCGCTCGCGGCGGTCATCAGCTGGTCCGCGAGCTCCGCGGGGACGGTTGCCTCGAGGGCACGATGCAAGCCGCCGCGGCCCAGGGCGCCGGTGATGCACGCCTCGTCACGGCAGACATAGGCGCCGCGGCCGTTCTGGCGGCCGCTGGGATCGAACTGGATGCTCCCGTTGGGCGTGCGCACGACGCGCAGCAGGTCGCGCTTCTCGCGGCTGGTGCGGCAGTGCACGCAGGATCGGGTCGGGACCACTCGACGCTCGAGGGTCGCCGCGGCCGCGCCTACGACGACACCTCGTCGACGGCGGCCTTCGTCTTGCGGGCGCGTGGCTTCGAGGCAGCTCCGGCGGCAGCGCCGACTGGCTCCTTCACGACGTCGTTCTCGGGCGCAGCGACGGCCTCCGGCGCGGCGCCCGCCGGCTCGATCGAGGCGTCGGCCTCGACCGGTGCGGCCTTCGCCTTGGTCGTCCGGGCCTTCTTCGGCGCTGGCGCGACCTTGACGGTCGATGATTCGGCGGTCGCCTCCTCGGCGACAGCGGCCTTCCTGGTCGCCACCTTCCTTGCGGCAACCTTCCTGGCGGGAGCGGGTTCGGCAGCAGCCGGCTCGGCGGCCACGGGGACCGCGACCTCGGCAGCGGCGGCAATGGCTTCCTTGCCCGCGGCGGCCTTCGCCTCGGCCACGGAGACGTCACTCCGGATGTCGATGCGCCAGCCGGTCAGGCGTGCGGCGAGGCGCGCGTTCTGCCCCTCGCGACCGATCGCGAGCGAGAGCATCCGCTCGGGCACCGTGACATTGGCGATGCGGTGCTCGACATCGATATCGACCGAGATCACCTGGGCGGGCGAGAGCGCGTTGGCCACGAAGGCCGACGGGTCGTCGTTCCAGGGGATGACGTCGATCTTCTCGCCACCGAGCTCGGCAACGACGGACTGCACGCGGGCGCCGCGCTGGCCCACGGTGGCGCCGACGGGGTCCAGCCCCTCCTGGCGCGACGCGACGGCGACCTTGGAGCGGCTGCCGGCCTCACGGGCGATGGCGCGGATCTCCACGGTGCCGTTGTGGATCTCGGGGACCTCAAGCTCGAAGAGGCGCTTGAGGAAGCCTTTGTGGGTGCGACTCACGAACAGGGCCGGTCCGCGCGGGGTCCGACGGACCTCGAGGACGTACGCCTTGACGTTCTGGCCGATGCGGTAGTGCTCGAGCGGCGACTGCTCGGTCGTGGCGAGGACGCCCTCGACGCCCTTGCCCATGTCCAGGATCATCGCCCGCGGCTCGACGCGGTTGACGGTGCCCGTGGCGAGCTCCCCCTCCCGGTCCGCGAACTGATCGAACACGGCGTCGCGCTCCGCCTCGCGAAGGCGCTGCAGGACGACCTGCTTCGCCGTCTGGGCGCCGATGCGCCCGAAGGTGTCGCCGTCCAGCTCCTCGATCTCGACGAGCTCGCCGGGAATGGCGTCGGCCTTGTGGCGGCGCGCCTCGTCCAGCGTGAAGTGGGTGAGCTGCTGCTCTTCCTCGATCGGATCGTTCGCGGCGATGCGCGCGCGGTAGACGCGGATGCGGCCGCTCTCCGCGTCGATCTGGACGTGGATGTCCTCTTCGTTGGCGACGCGCCGGTAGGCGGCGGCAATCGCATCCTCGACCGTCCGGATGAGCTGCTCGCGCGAGACCTGCTTCTCGGCGTTGAGCTGGAGGAGAGCGCCGACGAAATCTCGACTCATGGCGTCTCCCTCCTCCTTTTAAGTTCACGGCCGGGTGCCGTTTCCGGCGAAAAAAAATACGTGGGGGTCACCCACGCGTCGAGGCGGCCGATAAGTTGGGCGGAGTATACACGGACCCGCCCGAGCGCGAACTTCCGTGCCCAGGCCGGCGCGCGGCGGCCGCCGGCTCGGAGCGCCTGGTTGCCCTAGCGGACCGTGATCGGGCTGCGCGCCTTGATGATCAGCGTGGTACCGAGCTCGCCCTTGAGGAACCAGATCTCGTACGCGCCGGCGGTCTTCGGGGCGGTCAGCGGCGCGGGATTTCCGGTCGTCGCGTTCACGTACGGGCTGTCGGCCGTCTCCGTCCAGGTCGTCGCGCCGGCCGGCCCGATCACGAAGAAGTCGCCCG
>JANLSG010000321.1:0-10136 GCA_031362295.1 Chloroflexota bacterium | reverse complement strand
GCCCCGATCACCAGCGTGAACGGCAGCACCTTGACCCCCCACGAATCGCCGGCGCGCCGATGCGCGAGGACGGCGGGCAGCGAGAAGACGGCGGTCGTTGCAACGATGCCGATGGCAAAGCCGAGCACCTCGCCCGCAGATGCGACGTCGAAGCCAAGCCCCGGGTCCAGCAGCCCGTAGAGCATCGCCGAGATCAGGATGAACAGTGCGATCCCGAGCGGCGAGCGCCACAGGTCGCCGCCACCGCGGAGCGCCGCAGGCAGCCGAATCCAGCGGAACCAGCCACGCACCTCGTCGTGGTGCTCCTCGAGCGTCGAGTTGAACAGCTGGGCCGGGAACGGGATCAGGAACAGCGCCAGCAGCGCGATCGCAAGCCCCTGGATGAGCGCGGTGGTGTCGAGCGGCACATCGGCCGGCTTGACGATCGAACCCGCGAACGCGCCCGGCGTCGGTGCGACCAGTGGGCCGGGTGCCGGAGCCGCGGTCGCTACCGGCGCGAGGGTCGCGGTTGCGACGGGACCAGGCGTCAGGATCGGCACGACGGACGCGACCGCGCCGACGCTCCCCTCGAACGCGTCAAGGAACGTGAACGCCCGCCCATCGACGACGTTGGAAGCGGCCCACAGCTCGCAATTGCCGGCCGACACGAAGTGGAGGCGCTCGGGCGGCGTTGGCGACGCAAGCGCGGTGGTCACGAACGGTTCCGCCGAATCGGGATCGCAGAATGGCCGCGTCAGGTCCGTCAGGAACGCCTGAGCCTGCGGCGGGAGCGGGGCAGGCCCGCCGGCGGAGGCGATCATGACAAGCGCAGGCGTCGTGTAGAAGATCACCGACAGGACCACCGCCGGCCCGCCGACTGAGTTGTTGCACGACATCTCGGGCGCAATGCCGCCGGGGAAGTCCTGGCACGTCAGGCCGTAACCCTCGGCGATCTGCCGGAGCGTCGCTCCGTCAGGTCCTGTGACCACCCCGGGAAAGGGCGTCGGGAGCCCGTTTGCAGCGGCGGGGACGACCCACGTGCCGACGCCCACGCACGCGAGGAGAACGGCGCGTATCAGCCTCACGGGGCGGCAGCCTAACAGCGCGAAATGGCGTTGTGCAGCCTGTCATGCTCGAGTGGGATGAGGGAGCAGCTGCGGGTCGTCATGGCCGTGACGCGCGACCCTGTCCTGGCCCGGATCGAGCTCGCCTACTTCGGCTTCAACATGGCCGAGTACGCCACCTGGATGGCAATCCTGGTGTATGCCTACGAGCTTGGCGGAGCCGGCGAGGCAGCCCTGTTCGCGCTCATCCAGCTGGTTCCCTCCGGCCTCGTCGCGCCATTCGCCGCGTTTGCCGGCGACCGATTCCGGCGCGATCGGGTGCTCCTCGTCGGATACCTCCTCCAAGCCCTCTCACTCATCGCCACGGCCGTCTCGATGTATACGCGCGCTCCGGTGGAGGTCGTCCTGCTCGTCGCGACGCTGTCGGCGATTACGTTCACGATCACGAGACCGGTTCAGGCGGTGATCCTGCCGAGCATCACCCATGCACCGGGCGACCTCACCGCGGCAAACGCCGTCTCGGGCCTCGCCGAGAACGTTGCGATCTTCGTCGGACCGCTGGTGGGCGGGCTGCTCCTCATCCAGAACGAGCCCGCGGACGTGTTCACGGTCTTCGCCGTGGTGGTGCTCGTCGGCGCCCTCCTCGTCGCCCGACTCCGCATCGACGATGGGGCGACGAGAACCGCGCCCGCCGGCACTCGGGCGATCGTGAACGAGGCGCTTGGTGGCTTCCACGTCCTGCGCCGCGAGCGACGCGTCCTCCTGCTCATTCTCGTCCTCTCGTCGACGACGGTGCTCGTGGGCGCGCTGGACATCCTCCTCGTCGCGGCGGCGATCGACCTGCTGCACGCCGGGCCGTCATGGGCGGGCTACCTCGGGTCCGCGTTCGGCTTCGGCGGGATCATCGGTGCCTTCGCCACCATCACACTGGTCGGACGGCGGCGGCTGACGCCGGCGCTGGCGGCAAGCGGAAGCCTCTGCGGCGCGCCGATCATCGCCTTCGGCGTCCTGCCGTTCATCGTGCTGGCGCCGGTACTCCTTGCCGCGAGTGGCGCCGGGCGCAGCATCTCCACCGTGGCCGGCCAAACGCTCCTCCAACGGACGGCGCCAGAGGCCGTACTCGCGCGCGTCTTTGGCGTGGCGGAGGGTGTCACCATGTTCGCGCTCGCCATCGGTGCGGTGGGCGGCGGGTTGCTCGTCGCCGCATTCGGCGTCGTGCCTGCCCTGCTGGTCACGGGACTGATTGTTCCGGCGGTGCTCGCCGTCAGCTGGTTCAAGTTACGCGACCTTGATCGCGACGCGCGCGCGCCTGATCCGGAGGCGCTGGCGCTCCTTCGCCGGATCCCGATCTTCTCGCCGCTGGCCGCGACCTCGATCGAGCGCATCCTCGGCGAACTCATCCGGGTGGACGTGTCGGCGGCCCAGGTAATCATCCGCCAGGGTGATCCAGGCGACCGGTTCTACGTCGTTGCCGAGGGGCGCGCCGAGGTGACGCGCGACGGCGTCGTCATCGCCGAACCGGGACCCGGTGAGTACTTCGGCGAGATCGCGCTACTTCGGGACGTGCCCCGGACCGCGACGATCACCGCACTCACACCGATGCGCCTGATCGCGGTCGAGCGGGATCGGTTCCTGGAGGCGGTCACCGGCCACAGCCAGAGCCGGGAGCACGCCCTGGCCATCGCGGCGGAACGGAGCTAGGCCGAATTGGCGGCTGGATTCGGCGACCTGAGCGGCGTCAGCCAGGATGTTCGAGGCGCTCCACCGATGCCTGGAAGCCGGCGAGCTCGTCCTTGGATTCGCGGGAGAGCAGGTCGATCAGGCAGCGCTGCACGCTCTTGCCCTCGAAGAGCGCGTTGTGGACCTCCTGGGCGATCGGCATTTCCACGCCGTGCCGCGCGGCGAGCGCGAGCGCCGCGTTGACCGTGTAGGCGCCCTCCGCGACCCCGGGCAGGTATTGCTCGATGTCCGCCCACGGGCGGTTGTTCGCGAGCTCCTCGCCGAGTCGATGGTTGCGCGACAGCTTTGAGCCGCACGTCGCGATGACGTCGCCGAGGCCGGCCAGGCCAGCAAAGGTCAACGGATTGGCGCCCATCGCGATGCCGAGCCGGGTCATCTCCGCGAGGCCACGCGTCATCAGGCCTGCCTTGCCGTTGTTGCCGAAGCCGAGTCCGTCCGCGGCGCCCGCCGCGATCGCGACGATGTTCTTCAGCGCGCCACACAGCTCCACGCCAAGCAGGTCCGGGTTCGTGTACAGGCGGAACTCACGCCGGCTGAGGCGGGTCGCGATGCGCTCGGCAACGGCCGCGTCCTCGGCGGCCACGACGGCCGAGGCGGGCAACTTGCGGGCGATCTCCATCGCGAGGTTCGGGCCGGACAGGGCGGCAATCCGGGACGCATCGATGTCGCCCGCCTCCGCGATAACCTCCGTCATCCGGTACAGGGTCCCCGACTCGAGGCCCTTCACGACCGAGAGCACGTCCGCCGTCGCGGGAACGTGGCGCCCGACCCTGCCCATCATCTCGCGCAGGTGGGCCGACGGGACCGCGACGATCACGAGATCCGACGCGAGCCCGAGCATGCCCGGGTCCGCGGTCACGAAGACGTTCGGCGGCAGCTCCATCCCCGACAGGCGCTTCTCGTTCAGCCGCGTCTTGGCGATGTGCTCAGCGGTCGCCGCCGAATGGCTGAGCAGGATCACCGGCTCGTTGCGGGCGACGATCAGCGCGAGTGTTGTGCCCCAGGCGCCCGTGCCCACGACGGCGACGCTCGCCGAACCCGCCGGCCTCGCGGGAATGACCTCGAGGGTCATCCTCGGCGGGTGGCTCGCGCCGTCTTGGCGCCGCTCGGCCGGCCCTTGCCGCTTGGTCGTGCGTCGGTCGTCGTACGCTCCGGCGCTCGCCTGGATGCGGCCGCAGCCGCCGCAGCGGCCTTGCGTCCGCCGGCGCCTCCCTGGCGCGGCAGTCGGACCGTCGCACGCTCCCGGAAGACGAGCCGGATCGGCGTGCCCAGGAAGCCGAAGACGTCGCGCAGCCGGTTCTCGATGTAGCGCCGGTAGCTGAAGTGGACGGAGCCCGCCTCGCGCGCGAAGAACAGGAACGTCGGCGGCGCAACCGCGACCTGCGTGGCGTAGAACAGCTTTGGCCGCTTGCCCTTGACCATCGGCGGCTCCTGCCGGGCCGTGGCGGCACCCAGGATCCGGTTGAGCTCACCGGTCGAAACGCGGCGCCGTCGCTCGGCCCACACGTCCACCGCCAGCTCGAGGATCCGCGGCACGCGCAGTCCGGTCTTGGCGGAGATGCTGACGATCGGCGCGAACTCCAGGAACGGCGCCTCATGGCGGATCCACTCGACGTACTGGTCGAAGGTCGTGCCGGTCTTCTCCTCGACCGCGTCCCATTTGTTGACCGCGATGACCAGTCCCCTGCCCTCGTCCACCACGAAGCCCGCGATGTGCATGTCCTGCGCCGTCAGGCCATCGACAGCATCGATCAGGAGCACGGCCACGTCGGCGCGCGAGATGGCGCGGAACGAGCGCAGGGTCGAGAAGCGATCGGCGTCCGGCCCGCCGGCAACGCGGCCGCGGCGCCGGATCCCAGCCGTATCGATGAGCACGATCTCAGTGCGGCCCCACGGCAGGCGCGTATCGATCGCATCGCGAGTAGTGCCGGGGATGTCCGAGACGATCATCCGCTCCTGGCCCAGCAGCGCGTTCAGCAGGCTCGACTTCCCGACGTTTGGGCGGCCCACGAGGGCGATCGCCGGCGGCTCGTCGTCCGATTCGGCGGCGATCATCGCGTCCCACTTGCGGGCCGAGTCGTCGTCCACGCCCGTGTCCTCGGCATCGTCCGTGCCGTCGCCGGTGGCCTCGTCCGCACCCTCCTCGCCGACCACGACCGGCTCGAGCCGGCCGGCTTCGACCTCGCGCGAGAACTCGTCCGCCTCGACCTCGCGCCGCTTCCGCGCGAGCTCGCCCTCGGATTCGGGCGGCAGCGCCAGGACGACCTCGTCGAGCATGTCCGCGACGCCGCGACCGTGCACCGCTGCAATTGGGAAGGTGCGCTCCCACCCGAGGGCGTAGAACTCGGCAGCCTCCAGCTCGCGCTTCTCGTTGTCGCTCTTGTTCACCGCAACGAGCACGGGCGCCTTGGTGCGTCGGAGGATCGCCGCGGCTTCCTCGTCGGCAGGGGTCAGGCCCGTGATCGCCTCGACCACGAAGAGGATCACGTCCGCCTCCGCGATGGCGATCCGCGCCTGGTCCTGGACACGCGCCTCGATGGGGTCGCGCGGGTCCAGCTCGAGGCCGCCGGTGTCCACGATCATGAACCGGCGGCCGTTCCAGTCGCCCATCCCGTACAACCGGTCGCGCGTGGTTCGCGCCCGGTCCTCGACGATCGCCGCGCGCTCGCCGACGATCCGGTTGAACAGCGTGGACTTGCCGACATTGGGCCGGCCCACGATGGCCACGATGGGCAGGTGGCCGCTGGGCGAGGTCATGCGCCGGCGCCCTGGAATCGGAGACGTGCCCCGGCGGGGCCGTGTGGGTCCTCGCGCGCCAACCAGCGAACAAGCGCCCGAGTTGTGGGTCCTGAAGCGACAACGGGCGAACGACGGTCCGAGCCGCGTCCACGAAACCTGCCCAGCCCACCTTCCCCCGCGGAATGGCGCTCCGGCGGGGCCAAACAGCGGCGGAAGGTCGAATCTGCCGATCGGCGAGGGCCTTCCTTCGTCACTTGTAGATCCAGGTCCAACAAACGGGCCGTCAGCCCGCAGCCGCGAGCGGCGTCGGGAGCGAGGTCGTGCGGCCTGCCGGGGTCGCGGCCAACGCGAACGCGGCGTCGGCGAGGGCGGCGGCGTTGCCGCGCGCTGCGGGCGTGCCGGCCATCTCCAGGATCCGCTGCGCGACGGCGTGGAGATCCTCGATCGGGGTGGAAGTTCCGCCGGTCACGCCGACGGTCCTCGCGCCCTCGAAGGCCGCCGCGTCGGTGAGATCACGAACCGACTCGATCTGAATGGCCCGCGTCCCGACGATCCCGCACAGGCGCGTCAGCTCCTTCGTGTTCGCCGACGATCGGCCGCCGACCACGACCATCAGGTCCACCTCGCGCGCCGTCTCGAGGGTGTCCTCCTGGCGGCGGATGGTCACGGGACACACGGTGTTGACGATCTTCAGCTCGTGGCTGCGCGAGACCATGAATGCAGCGAGCTTCTCGAACTTCCACGGCGGCTGCGTGGACTGGCTGATCAGCGCCATCTTCTTGCGGCGCGGGACCTGCTCCCAGTCCTCCTCCTCGTCCACGACGATGGCGTTGGGAGCGAAGCCGAGGAGCCCTACCACCTCCGGGTGCTTGGGCGTGCCCAGGAGCACGATCGTGTAGCCCTCGTCGACGAGCTTGACGATCTCCTTCTGTTCCTGGATCACCCAGGTGCAGGTGCCGTCGATGACCTCGAGGCCCCGTTCGCTCGCCCGCTCCATCACGTCCGGCCGCACGCCGTGCGCGCGAATGACCACGGCGGCGCCGTGATCGACGTCATCCAGCGTGTCGACCGTCTCGATGCCCAGGGACTGGAGGTCGCGAATCACGCCCTCGTTGTGGACGACCTGGCCCAGGGTGTGCGTCACCTTGCCGGCGGCACTCGCCTCCTTGGCCTTGTCGATTGCCTCGCGCACGCCGTAGCAGAACCCGGTTCGCTTGGCGATCCGGATCTCCGCGACGGTGGAATTACCTGCTGCCATGTCGGATCAAGTATCCCACGGGCTGCGCGTACGGCCCCTTCGCCCGGGCCGACTGCCAGACGTCAGCCCACGGAGCAGGTGGCAGGGTGACGGGTCTCCAGGCTGCCAGACGTCACTCCCTGTAGCACGGGGCGCGTTGGGCGGCCAAGTTTCCTGCCATACGTGCCCCGGTGCGAGCATCTGGCGATTCGGGAGGTTGGCCCCGAGCGTGAGGAGGGGAGACGTGCTGGCGTCGAGCCCGCCGCGTGCTACGCACGATGGAGTCTGGCAGTCTGCGAACACCGATCGCGCCAGTGGTCGGCGCGAGTGGTCGGCGCCTGCACGGGACGCAACATGCCTCGTGTAGGCTCCCGAAAATCCACCGATCCATCACTGACGACGGGAGACCCAGTGACTCGATCTGGCGCCTTGCTGCTGGTCCCCTTGCTCAGCGCCGTGCTTGCCTCGTGCGCGCCGGCAGCCGCACCGGCGGCCGCGACGCTGCCACCGGTCTCGCCCAGCCCCGCCCCAACCGCGAGCCTCGCTACCGAGGATCCAAGCGTAACGCCGGGGGTCACCGCGCAGCCCCTGCCCGCCGAAATCATGGGCAAGTGGGAGTCGGGGGAAATCGCGCTCGAGATCAAGCAAGGCTCGTACAGCACCGTGCACATGGCCCTGGCGCGCGGCAGGCTCGAGGTCGATGGCGACGGCCTCGCCTTCTCGAACAGCACCCTGTGCGCCGGCATCGGCCGATACCGCTGGTCGGTCGAGGGCAACGAGCTCACCTTCGAGTCGATTGAGCCCGACGAATGCCCGGGGCGGGCCGCAGGGCTGGATGGCATCACCTATACGCGGGTCGAATGATTGCCGCTCCCACGGCCACGAGAATCGTCTGACAACTCCTGAGCTGAGCCATCCAAGTCGGCGGCGTAGACGCCCCGTTGGGGCGGCGGGAGCAGCTCGGCGGCTTCCCGGCAGCCCAATTCGGTGCATAGGGAGGTGCTGCCTGCCGGACGGCCGGCAGGGCGCGAGACGCCACGCTGCGTAGCACGCGGCGGGCCGGAAGGCGTCAGTCCCCGCCAGACGTATTCCGCCGCGAGCTTTTGGCGGCCCGCGATGCGGTCGTCGAGCGTGGTTCGGATCGGCCGACGGTCATCGACCTCGCCGCGTGCTACGGACGGCGTCATCTGGCGGCCTGGACTGACTCCGGGCAGACCGTCGGTGTCCCGCGGGCTCGGCGAGTGTCAGCCGTCCGCCGGCGTCATCGGGTCCGGGTGCCGCGCCGCGCCGACCTCCGAGGCGTAGACGCCACGCTGGCGCGGAGGGAGCAGCTCCGCGATCCGGGTCATGACCAGGCGGGTGGCGGCCTCCGTGGCCTGCCGCCCCCTGGTCGGCGTGCCCTGCCTGGCGAGTTCGTCCGCGACCGAGAATGGCGCGCCGTAGCGAACCGTCACGCGCTTCCCGAGGCGCGGGAGCAGGCGCCCGCGCGGCCACAGGATGTCGCTGTCGATGATGGCGACGGGAAGCACGGCCGCGTTGCTCCGGAGCGCGAGCATGCCGACGCCTTCGCGAACCTGCTGGAGGCCGCCGTCCCGACTTCGCGTCCCCTCCGGGAATACGGCGAGCACGTGCCCGCCCTCCAGGACCCGCATCGCGGTCCGGAACGCCTCGAGGTCCGCTGCATCGCGATCCACCGGGTGGATGCCGCCGAGCCGGCACATCCAGCCGGTGAGCCAGAACTCGACGATCTCGCGCTTGCCAAGCCAGTTCAGCGGCCGGCCCAGGACCTGGTTGAGGAACGCGCCGATGAGCACCGGGTCGGCGCTGGAGGCGTGATTCGAGGCGACGATCAGCGGACCGTTCCTCGGGACGGCATCGAGGTTGCCCTCGACCCGGAAGCGGACGATCACCCGGACGACGAACCGCAGGAGCGCGGTGATCCCTCGGAGGAACGGCGTGAGGCGCATCGCGACCGGGGTTTGCCGAATCGGGCGCCGCTCGGCGCGGGGTGCGCCCGAGGCGCGCAGGCGACGCGGCGCGCTCGCAGCGGGCTCGGATGACCCGGAAGTCTCCGCCGGCTCAGCGGACTCCGACGGCGCGGCCGCGGCGGCGGCCAGACGCGACTCAGCGTCCCGGATTGCCTTGACCACCGCCCGAACCGTATCCGCGAGCTCGTTGCCGTCCGTGCGAATGACGACGGCATCGTCCGCCGCCCGCAGCGGCGCGATCGGCCGGCTGGAGTCGAGCAGATCGCGACGCTTGAGCTCGGCAACGATCTCCGCCGCCTCCTCGGATTCGGGAGCGATTTCGCGCTCGAGCACTCGGCGGCGCGCCCGCTCCTCCGCGGAGGCATCCAGGAACAGCTTCAGGTCGGCATCGGGGAGCACGATCGTCCCGATATCGCGCCCCGCCATCACGATGCGGCCCTCGCTTGCGAGCCGGCGCTGGCGGGTCAGCAGGGCGAGCCGCAGCTCCGCGACACCGGAGATCGCGGACACCGCGGCGTCCACGAGCGGCCCGCGCACCGCGTCGGTGCGATCGACGCCGTCGACCGCCACGCGGGCAAGCCGTCCGGTGCCGTCATCCACGAGGTCGATCTCGTCGACGAGCGCGACCAGCGCGCTCGCGTCGTTCGCGCCGATGCGCCGGTCCAGGGCCAGCCAGGTCACCGCCCGATAGAGCAGGCCAGTGTCACAGAACCGGTACCCGAGCTCCGCCGCGGCAGCTGCGCCAACGCTGCTCTTGCCCGATGACGCGGGCCCATCCAGCGCGACGACGAGACCTCCTGGCACGCCGCGAGCATACCGGTGCCACTCCGCCGAAGTGCTGTTGCGCGCTTGCTCAATTGCGGTACTCTCCCGACGTCGTGACAGGCTCCGACGAATCCCTCCCCGGATCGCCGCCAGAGATTCGTCTCTCGAATCTGACGAAGCGGTTTGGCGACGTCCTCGCCGTCGATGACGTCTCGCTGACCATCGAGGGCGGCGAGTTCCTCTCCCTCCTGGGACCGTCGGGGTGCGGCAAGACGACCACCCTCCGGATGATCGGTGGCTTTGATCTGCCGACGGGCGGGACGATCGAGCTGCGCGGCCGCGACGTCACCCGCGACCCGCCCGACAAGCGGCCGGTCAACATGGTCTTCCAGAGCTACGCCCTGTTCCCCCACCTCGACGTCGCGGGCAACATCGCGTTCGGGCTGAAGCGGAGCGGCGTGGATACCGCCGAGATCCGCCGCCGTACCGGCGAGATCCTGGAGCGGGTGCACCTGCCCGGCTACGAGAAGCGGCGCACGAACCAGCTGTCGGGCGGCCAGCAGCAGCGGGTCGCGCTCGCGCGAGCGCTCGTGAACCAGCCACAGGTGCTGCTGCTCGACGAAC
>JANLSG010000320.1:0-10164 GCA_031362295.1 Chloroflexota bacterium | reverse complement strand
TGCCTCATACGCCCCTCAAACGTACGCGTATACCAATTCCGCCACCTGGGCATCAGGTTCGCTGCGGGCTGCTTCCGTGGATCCCGAGGGGTCGAGGGATGAAATTGGTACCGAGGAAGGGACTTGAACCCATACGCCCTTGCGGGCACTAGCTCCTGAAGCTAGCGCGTCTGCCAATTTCGCCACCTCGGCGTGAGATCCACGGCGACCCGAAACGGGTCTAGCTGCCGTCGGCGAGCCGCCATGTTAGCACGTCCCAATAGCGGTCCCCGGAGGTCCCGACCGGGCGTGATTCGGGCCCGACAACGCTGCTGCGGAACACGACGTACTCATCCCGGAATGCCAGTGGGAGGAGGTACGCCCGCTCCTCCAGGCGCTTCTGGAGGGTCGCGTAGGCATCGACCCGGGCGGCTTCGGCGACCGGCGTGCGCGCCGCCACCAGCAGCTTGTCGAGGTCCGGGTCCTGGAGCCCAATGACGTTCGAGCCGCCCGTGCGCGTCTGCGAAGCGGCAAGCAGCGGGTAGAGGTCCGGGTCGAGCCCGATCGCGAAGGGCAGCACGGCGACCTGGTACTCCCCCTTCACGAGTCGGTCGCCGATGAGTTCGGCCGCGGGCAAAGGGGTGTGGCGCACGGCGAGGCCGATTCCGCGCCAGGCCTCGACGATCTCCACCGCGGCGGCGTACGCCACGGGATTGGCGAAGTCCTCCGGGCTCAGCAGCTCGATGACGATCGGCTGCGTGGCGCCCTTTGCGATCCAGCTGGTGTCGGACTTCTTCCAGCCCGCGGCGGTGAGGTCCTTTGCGGCCTTCGTGGCGTCGAACGCGACCGGCTTGTTGCCCTCGGCATCGAACATCGGCGAGCTGGGCGGGATCGGCGAATCCGCGCGCTGCCCGAGCCCGTCGAGCACGGTCGACACCAGCGCGTCCCGATCGATCGCCTCGAGGAGAGCGAGGCGCACGGCCGGGTCCTGGAAGTCCTTCGTTCCGGCGCGCAGGTTCAGGCCTGCGGCGAGAAGGGTCGTCCCCGGGTACGTCATGAGGCGCGCGCCCGACGTGGCAGCCAGTGCCTTCGCATCGGCGGGCTGGAGACCTGACGCGGCATCCAGCTCGCCCGCGTCCCATGCCTGGCGCAGCGACGCCACGTCGTCGTAGTAGCGCAGCTCAAGCTGGGACAGGTACGGCACCGGGATGTCGGCCTTCTGCGTCGGTGCGCCCGACGCGAGCGAGTCCGTGGGCCTCGGCGTCGAGAAGTTCGGCCCGCCCGGATCCTCCGGCAGCGGCGCAACCGGCGTTAACGCCGCGAGGAGCGCCCGCCCGGTGAGCAGGAAGACGAGGTGGAACGGGCCGGACCCAACCGGCTTCTGGCCGAACGGGTCCTCGGCGATCTGGTCCGGCGGGATACCCTGGAGGAGGTGCGCCGGTGCGATGGGCTGGGTGGCCGCCTGCAGGAAGCCACCGATCGGCGTCGTCAGGGTGAGCTGCACCGTCGATGCGTCGACCACGGTCGCCGTCACGTCGCGCCAGGACTCGCCACCGGGGCCGGAGTACGTCTCGTCGCTCAGCACGCCGACCGTGAACGCCACGTCCTCTGCCGTGATGGGCTCGCCGTCCTCCCAGTACTGCCCGGGACGGAGGTGGAATGTCCAGGTGCGGCCGGTGTCGTCCACTTCCCAGCGCGACGCGAGGTCACCGGCGATCGAGCTGCCAGGCCCGAGCCGGACCAGGCCACGGAACAGGAGCGCCACGAGGCCGCGATCGGCTGCGGACCGGGCGCCGAATGGGCTTGCGTTGCTCGCCCGCCCGAGGACACCCTCGACGTAGTGGCGTGTGTCAACGACCCCGGGCGTTGGCTCGACGGAGCCGTCGGAGGAGTCCAGCGATGGCGCGAGCGCCGCGATCGACAGCACGACCAGGGCGACGCTGAGGATGCCCACGAGGGCGCGGTCACGAAGCTTCATCAGGGTGTCGAGCCCACACGGCGTGGACCCGGGCGAGCCCGGGTCAGGCGGCGACGGACGGCGAGAGGATGTACCCGGCGAGCGAGAACATCACGAACAGTCCCATCAGCGCGATCGTGAATTGCCAGAGCCGGCGCTCGATGCCGCGGCGGCTGCGATAGACCGCCGAATCGCCGCCGAACGTGCCACCCAGCCCCGACCCGCGGGACTGCAGCAGGACGGCGAACGTGAGTGCGACGGCGACGATGAGCTGGCCCGCGGCCAGGACGGGATTCACGTCTTGGGATCCTCCTCGATGAGGGCGGGATGGTAGCAGGCCAGCAGCGAGCGGCCCGTCATGCCATGCCATGGGGTCAGGCCCGCGAGCTCCACGAGCGTGGGCGCGACGTCGGCAAGGACCCCGTCGGCGAGGTCGCGGCCTTCCACGGACCGGCCCGCGAGCAGGAACGGCACGGGGTTGAGCGAGTGCGCGGTCACGACGCTCCCGTCCGCGGTGCGCATGGCGTCGGCGTTGCCGTGGTCGGCGGTGATCGCGAGCAGCGCCCCGGAGATTTCGAGCGGGGCGAGGGCGCCGGCGATCCGACCGAGGCAGGCATCGACCGTTTCGACAGCACGGACCGTGGCCTCCCAGTCGCCCGTGTGGCCGACCATGTCCGGGTTGGCGAAGTTGGCGACCAGGAGGTCGAACCGGCCGGATTCGATGCCTTCGACGAGCGCGTCCGTCACGCCCTCGGCGCTCATCTCCGGCTGGAGGTCATACGTGGCGACCCTGGGGCTCGGGACGAGGATCCGCTCCTCGCCCTCGAACGGCTCCTCGCGCCCGCCGTTCAGGAAGTACGTGACGTGGGCGTATTTCTCCGTCTCGGCGACGTGGAGCTGGCGCCAACCGGCATCTGCTACCGCGCGGGCGAAGCAGGGCACGACCTCCGGCCCAAACGCCACGGCTACGGGCAGATCCGATTCGTACTCTGTCATGGTCGTGGCGGCGAGGTCGCGGGGCGCGGCCCGACCGTCGGAGGCTGCACGGTCGAAGCCGTCGAAGTCGCGATCGGCAAGCGCGTGCACGAGCTGCCGCCCGCGATCTGCCCGGAAGTTCGCGTGGACGATCGGCTCGCCGTCGTGGAGGGCCCCGTCGACGCCAGCAATGACCGTCGGGAGCACGAATTCGTCGTTCTCGCCGCGGGCATACGCGGCCTCGATCGCCGCCGTCGCGTTGGGCGCGCGCTCCCCCAGTCCGTGGACGATCGCGTCGTAGCCCGCCTCCGTGCGTTCCCACCGCTGGTCGCGATCCATGGCGAAATACCTGCCGCCGACCGACGCGATCCGGGCGTCGGGGTGGGCAGCTGCGAGCTGCAATTCGAGCGTGGCAACGAAGCCGAGCGCCGATCGCGGCGGCGTGTCGCGGCCGTCCAGCAGCGCGTGCAGCCGGAACGCCGGCACGCCCTCGCGCCGTGCCAGCTCCGCGAGCGCGACGAGGTGCCGATCGTGCGCGTGGACGCCACCCGGGCCAACGAGACCCACCACGGTCAGCCGGCCCCTCCCCGCCCTGGCGCGCCGGCAAGCCTCGAGCAGCGCCGGGCGCTGGAAGAACGAGCCGTCCGCGATTGCGGCATCGATCCGCGGCAGGTCCTGGAGCACGGGCCGGCCTGCCCCGATGTTCAGGTGGCCGACCTCGGAGTTGCCCATCTGCCCGACCGGGAGCCCAACGGCCTCCCCGGACGCCGCAAGGCGCCCGTGGGGCCAGCGCGCCAGGAGCCCGCGCCAGACGGGCATGCGTGCGGCGGCAATCGCATCGGCTGCCGGGTCGTGCCCGATCCCGAAGCCGTCGATGATCACGAGGACGATCGGGCGCGGTCGCTCCGGTGGCGTCACCGCTGGGCGCGGGCTCGCGCGGTGAGGCCGGCGCGCGCCACGATCGCGGCCATCTCGTCAGGCTTGAGCGACGCGCCACCGACAAGGGCGCCATCGATCGACGGCTCGTTCATGAACTCGTCGATGTTCGACGACGACACGCTGCCGCCGTACAGCACGGGGATGGACTCGCCACCGTCCTCGAAGCCGAGGCCGGCGAGGGTCTCGCGGATGACCCCGGCCATCGCTGCGGCATCCGAGCCCGTTGCGTTCCTCCCGGTTCCGATGGCCCACACCGGCTCATAGGCGATGGTCAGCGCCGTCGCGATCGAGGCTGGCTCGTGCCCGTCGAGGCTGCCGGTCACCTGCGCTCGGACCACGGCCTCCGCCCGGCCCGCCTCGCGGTCGTCGAGCTGCTCACCGACGCACAGGATCACGCGCAACCCTGCATCCAGCGCCCGGGCAGCCTTCTGGCTCACGAGCGCGTCGGTCTCGCCCGCGTCTCGTCTGCGCTCGCTGTGCCCGACGATGACCCACGACGCGAGGTCCTCGAGCATGTGGGCGCTGACCTCGCCGGTATGGGGTCCGGTCGTCTCGTGATGGACGTTCTGCGCACCGACGGCGACCGATCGCCCGGCCGGCTCGACGGCGAGCGCATCGCGGACCGCTGCCAGGCAGACGAAGGGCGGGCACAGGACCCGCACGACGTCGGGGTCGTTCGTGCGGCGGGCGATGGTCGCCGCCAGCTCGCCGGCGTCGGCCGGCGTCGTATGCATCTTCCAGTTCCCCGCCACGATCACCGGTCGCATCGGATGAATCATGCCCGTGCGAGCCGCTCGATGCGCTCGAGGGCCCGCTGGACCGCCGATCGATGGATGGTGAGCCGCTCCGCCAGCTCGCCGATGGTCGCCTCCGGCGTCTCGCGACGAGCCTGCGCAACGGCCTTGACCGTGCCCGGCTCCCTCGCGAGCCGCCCGTCCGATTCCAGTTCGGCGATCGCGTCGAGCTGGCGGCCGGCCGCGGCGACGGTGCGGGTCAGGTTCGAGGACTCGGCGTTCAGCACGCGGTTCAGCTCGCCGCGCAGCGTCCGGGCGATCTGGCGCGCCTCCAGCTCCAGCAGGCTGGGGCCCGCCCCGATCCGGCGGAGCACGTCGTGGACCATCTCCGTGCGCTTCCAGGTGATGACGCCGCGGCCTCGGCGGACACGCCAGCTCGGTGGCATGCCGGACATCGCGAGATACCCTGCAAGCGCCGCCGCCTCGCCGGGCTCCACGACAAGCTCGAGGTGCGTCCGCCCGTTCGCGAAGCTGAGCGAGCCCTGCGACAGGAAGCGACCACGCAACCAGGCCATGCGGCAATGCTCGGGTCTGGTCGTCCAGTCGAATGGCGCGACGGCGCGCGGGTCCTCCCGGCGTGCGAGCCGCACGGCGAGCCTCGCCAGCGATGGATCGCGGCGACGTCCGGCAGGGTCCAGGCCCGCCCGCTCCGCCTCGCGGTCGCACTCCCGGGACGGGTCGATGGCCGCCAGCTCGGCGCGCAGCGACAGGACCAGGTCGCGTTCGGTTCCTGCCATCAGGCCGTGCGCGCGACCCGCTCGCGCCGCATCGCCTGGCCCTCGCGCTCGTACGCCCGCAGGATTGCCGCAGCGAGCCGCTCGGGATCGTGATGGTGGGGGTCGGCGTCGCTCGCCACGCCGTCGGTGACGAGGTGGGGCACGGTTTCCAGGGCGGGGGGCCAACGGAGGTGCACCGCATCCGCCGGCCACGTCTCCTCGCCGGCAGGCTCGCCACCGTTAAACCGGTCGTTCGCCAGCACCAGGTCGACGAGGTCCGGCTGCGTATGCGCGACCAGCGCCTCGACATGGTCCGACAGGTCGTAGCCCTCGGTCTCGCCGGGCTGCATCGCGACGTTGCAGACGTAGATCCGCATCCCAGGTGCCGCGGCCACGGCGTCGCGGATCGCCGGGATCAGCAGCACCGGCAGCACGCTCGTATACAGGCTGCCCGGCCCGAGCACGATGATCTCCGCCTCCGCGATCGCGGCCACGGCGTCCTCCGACGCCCGGACGTCGCCCGGCTCGATCCACACCTCCTCGATGCCCGTCGTCCGCATGATGGTGGACTGGCCGCTCACGGTGGTCCCGTCCCTCGTCCGCGCGACGAGGTTGATGGGCGTCGCCGACGCGGGCACCACCTGGCCTCGGACGGCGAGGACCCGGTTCATGCGTCGGACGCCCTCCTCGAAGTCGCCGCCCTCGAGAGCCGTGAGCGCGGCAAGCAGGAGGTTCCCGACCGGGTGCCCGCCGAGTCCGCCGGGCTCGGTCTCCATCCCGCCGCCCTCGATGCGGTGACCGCCCGGGAACCGATAGCCGAGCAGCTCGCTCATGAGCGGTTCGGCGTCGGCCAGCGCCGCGATGCAGTTACGGATGTCGCCGACGGGCGGGATGCCCAGCTCCTCGCGCAGCGCCCCGGATGACCCGCCGTCGTCCGCGACGGTCACGATCGCGGTCAGGTTGCCGGTGTACTCCTTGAGCCCACGCAGGAGCGTGGACAGGCCCGTGCCGCCGCCGACGGCGACGATCCGGGGCCCGCGGGCCAGGAGCCGCTTCTGGAAGATGACGTCCGCGAGCGGCGTTTCCTCTTCGCCGCGCAAGGGCTGGGTGAGCGCGCGGGCAGCTCGCCCGGCCCCGAGCAGGACGAGTCCGGCGCCGACCCCGCCGAGGATCAGCCCGCGCAGCGCGAACGGCAGGAACTGGAGCGTGATCAGGTCGATGACCGACTGGGCCGCGCCGCCGGGCTCCAGATCCTTCGTGACCTGTCGGATCACGTGTGCGCCGGCGAGCGCCAGCAGGAGCATGCCCACGAACGCCACGAGGAGCCAGCGCTTGACGCCCATGCCGGGCTGGAGCCAGCGGCGAAGTCTCAACCCGCGCGCCGCCTCAGGTCCGCGTCACGCATCACTCACGCCCGCTCGAGCTCGCGATGGAAGACTTCGATCGGGCCGAGGCCCTTCTCGCGCAGGCGGCGAGCGAGCTCCTCCGCGGCCACGATGGAGCGGTGGCGGCCGCCGGTGCAGCCGATGCCGACGGTGAGCCGGCTCTTGCCCTCGGCCGCGAAGGCCGGAACGCTGAACTCGAGCAACCCCTCGATGAGGCCGAGGTATTCCTCGGCGCCCGGCTGCGCCAGGACGAACGTGCGGACCTGCTCGGTCAGCCCCGAGTGCTCGCGGAGCTCCGGGACGTAGTACGGGTTCTGGATGAACCGGGTGTCGAAGACGAGGTCCGCCTCCAGCGGGATCCCGAACTTGTAGCCGAAGCTCACGATCTGGATGGTCATCTGGTCCGGCTGGATGTCGGCCAGCCGCGCGAACAGCCGCTCGCGGAGATCGCGCAGCGGGAGATCCGTGGTGTCGACGACGACGTCCGACTCGGCGCGGATCGGGTCCAGGAGCCGGCGCTCCAGCGTGATCGCATCCTGCGTGCTCCGACCGTTTGCGAGCGGGTGGCGATGACGGGTCTCGGAGAACCGCCGGATGAGGGTCTCGTCGTTCGCCTCGAGGAAGAACACTTGCGGCCGGATGCCGCGGCCCTCCAGCGCGCCGCGCATCGCGCGGTAGGCGGTCTCCGCGTCGCCCGCGCGCACGTCTAGGACGATCGCGACCCGCGCATACCGCTCCGGGTGCGAGACGACGAGCTCGGCGAGGTTCGGCAGGAGCTCGCCCGGCAGGTTGTCGACGACCGTGTAGGCGAGGTCCTCGAAGAGCTTCGCCGCCGCGGTCTTGCCGCCGCCGGACAGCCCGCTCAGGACGACGACGTGCGGCCCACCCGATCCCTCGATCGCGGCGATTTGCTCATCCATCGGGTTGAGGATAGTCCGAACCAGTCCTCGGAAACCCGCCGCTCCAGGGCTCTTCACCATCTGGGCGCCTGTCCTGTCGCGTGACCGCTGCATGGTCGCTCCCAGCACAAGGCTGCCCAACAAGGCGGCCAAGGGCGGTCGCTCAACCGATCCGCCCTCCGTCGAGCCTCGCCTGCTGGCCGAGCGCGCCGGCATCTGTGCGCCGGCGGCGATACCGGCCTGCCTGACGGCGCCCCCGGGACTCTTCCGGCGATAGCCTGTGCTCAGGGTGTCCATGCAGCGGGCATCCACGAGCACAAGCCTCTCCCAACGTCGGCAGGCCCGGGAGAAGGCGCCTGAGCCCGGCCGGCGAGCCAGGTCGCATCGTGTGTGCTCAGCGTGACGCTATCGCCCGGTGCGGCGGATGAACAGCGTCGTGCCCTCGTACAGCACGTACAGCGTCAGGCCGAGCACCGCCGGGCTGACGAGGTCGCCTCCCGGCGTCGCGATCGCGGAGAAGATCGCGATCACGAGGATCACCATCCGCCGCGACCGGCGAAGTCGATCCGAGGTCACGATCCGGACCCGGGACAGGCCCACCAGCAGGATCGGGAACTCCATGAGGATGCCGAACGCGAGGAAGAGACTCGTTGCGAAGTCGAAGTACTCCTTGATGTCCAGGAGTGGCTCGATGTCGGGTGTCAGAAAGCTGAGCAGGAACTGCGCGGCGAAGGGCAGCACGACGTAGGCGACGCTGACGCCGAGCGCGAAGAAGACGAGCGCGGCTGGGATCCAGGGCAGTACCGCACGTCGCTCGGCCTGTGTCAGCCCGGGCGAGATGAATCGCCAGATGTGCCACAGCAACACCGGCATGGCCAGGATGATTCCGGTGACGAGCGCGATTTGGAGGCGGATCGAGAAAGCCGCCCCGATCTGCGTGACGATCAGCGGCACGCCCGGCGGGATCGGCGCCTTCAGGATCGCGATGATCTGGTCGCCGAACGCGAACCCGACCGAGCCGCCGGCGGCGATGGCCAGGATCGACCAGATGAGGCGGTTGCGCAGCTCGGCCAGATGACCGGCCAGCGGCATCGACGGGAGTTGGAACGCGGTCGGGCGCTCTGACTCGGTCATCTCGGAGCCGACCGGGCGCGGCCCGGAACTAGGAGCGGTCAGGATCCGGGGCGGGCCCGGCGGGGGCCGTCAGCGTATTCGGTTCGGTTGAGGTCGAGAGCGTGTTCGCGGCAGGTGCCGCCGGCGCGGCCGTGGAGCCGGCCGAGACCACGGGCGTGGCGGCAGGTGCGTCGAGCTTGGTGGAGTCGGAGACGTCGCTGGCGGCCTTGCGGAACTCGCGCAGCGACTTGCCCAGCGACTGCGCGACATCGGGCAGCTTGCCGGGGCCGAGCACGACCAGCGCGATGATGAGGATCACGATCAGCTCGGGGGCGCCGATGTTGGGAAACGGCATCTGTCAGGTACCTGTTAGGCGCGGCCGCGAGGCCGTCTGGCCGGTGGTTACGGTAGCACAGGGAGCTTGGCGGACCAGCTCTTGGCGGCCTCCGCGAGGCGCTCGCCGAGATCGGCGGAGACCCCCGGGCCGGGTTCCGCGAGGGCCGCGCCGGCGATCCCGCGTGACACATTGACCACGAGCCCACCACCCGGGCGCCCACCCGCGGGCGCCGCTGTGGCCGGCCCGGCGGCAAGGACCGGCTCGATGCTCCCGCCCTGCGCCCCAACGCCGGGGACCAGGAATGCAAGGCCAGGCGCGATGGACCGCGCCGCGCGAAGCTCCTCTGGCGCCGTGGCGCCCACGACGAGCCCCACCGTCCCACCGGGACCCCAGGTCGCGACATCGCGCGCCATGCGCGCCCACAGCGGCTCGTCCGGCGCCGTCATTGCGCCCTCTCCACCCCAGCGCGCGCGGACTCGCAGGCCCTGGATCTCGGCGGCTCCAGGGTTGGAGGTGCGGCACAGGACGTACGAGAACCGATCCGGACGCTCCAGGTACGCCCCGAGCGCCTCCTCGCCCACATAGCCATTGATGGTCACCGAGTCGAAACCGAGGCCGTCGAAGTACGCGATCGACTGGCGCGCGGACGTGGAGTCGATGTCGCCGCGCTTGCCGTCGCCGATGACCGGCACGTCCGCCGGGATGCGGGCGCGGAGCCGCTCCAGCATCGCGATGCCGGCGGAGCCGAACGCCTCGTAGAACGACAGGTTCGGCTTGACCGCGGCGGCGTACGGGAGCGCCGCGTCGAGCAGCAAGTTCGCGAACCGCTCGACGCCGTTTAGGTCAGGCGGGAAGCCGGGCGGCAGCGCCGCCGGATCCGGGTCGAGACCTAGGCACAGGACGGTGCCAGTTGCCACGCTCCGGGCCGCGAGCCGCTCCAGGTAGGTCGTGCCCGGGGTCGCGCTCATGGCGCCGCGCTCCCGGCGGGGCCCCCCCACGGCGCGGGCGTTAACACGCGGGTGGGAGTGGGGGGCGGCGGCAGCAGGTGCGCGGGGGTGAAACACGTGGGC
>JANLSG010000313.1:0-2975 GCA_031362295.1 Chloroflexota bacterium | reverse complement strand
GCTCGGCGATGTCGAGCTTCGCGAGCACCTTCAGACGGGTCGTCACGCCCGGCGTCATCCGCTTCGGGATTCGCTGCACCTCCTGGAGCACGCCGTCGACTCGGAAACGGACGACGAGCGCATCCTCCTGCGGCTCGAAGTGGACGTCGGAGGCGCCGTCCTCGGCTGCCTGGAAGATGACCGAGTTGACGAGCCGGACGAGCGGGGCATCGGAAATCCCGTCGTCGGCCTCGAGGTCGTCGTCCTCGTCACTCTCGCTAATGCCGAGGTCGGCGTCGACCTCCTCCAGCACCGCACGAGTGCCGAACGCTTCGGAGGCGCGAGCCATCCGGCGCAGCTCGGCGAGGATGTCCTCGCTCGAGGCGACGCCGAGATCGAGCGGATAGCGAGTCGCGAGCCGGAGCTCGTCGAGGCCGTGCAGGTTGCCGGGATCCGCGACGGCGACGCGCAGTGTGCCGTCCTCGAGCGCGTACGGCAGCGCGACGACGCGCTCCAGCACGTGGAGCGGGATCAGCTCGGCGGCTTCCTTCGCGACACCGATCTGTGCCAGGTCGACGATCGAGATCTGGTAGCGGACGGCGAGCGAGCGGGCGATTCCCTCGGGCGGGGCGACTCCCTCGTCGACGATCGCCTGGGCGAGCGACCCCTGGCCGGCGCGGCCGCGCACGAGTGCGAGCTTGTCCGGCGTGACGAGATTCGTGGCGGAGAGCAGGTCGACGACGAGCTCCGCCATCGTGTTGACGCCGAAGGGCGTGCTTAGAGGCTCCGCTCCCGCGGCGGCAGTGTCCTCGCCGGTCTTGCCGACCGTACGTAGATTCGGTGGACGTTCGCTGTCCATATCCCTCGTTCGAGTTATCGGCAGACGCGGCCGTTCTCTTGACCGCTTGTACCGGGGGTCTCAAGCCTTCTGGCTCGCGACCGCGAACCCTCGGCGAATCCCTCGAACGGGGCGAGGAGGCGTCTAGAAGAGCGTCAGATACGCATCGAGCAGGTCGTCACCGAAGAAGAGCGCGACGACGCCGCCGAGCGAGAGGAACGGCGCAAACGGGATCGCCATCTTCCGTGCCGCGCTGCCGTGCCGTACGAACAGGACGGCGGACGGCACGAGCGCGGCGAGCATCCCGACCATCAGCGCGACTGGAACCACCCGCCCGAGCATCGCGCCGAGCAGGAGCGCGAGCTTGACGTCACCCATGCCCATCCCCTTCGGATAGGCGAGCGCGGCGACAAAGAGGAAGAGCGCTGCGCCGAAGGCGCCGAGCGACGCGAAGTGTTGATCGCGACGATGGAGCGCATGATTCCGGCGTGCTTCTTCACGGCAGCGACCAGTGCGATCGGCTTCCTGTCCTTCACCACCGCCGGCCTCCATTCGCTCGCCACCTTCGGACAATGGACGGCGATCGGAATCGCTCTCGCATGGATCCTGGCGGTGACGCTCACGCCGGCGCTCCTCGCCTACCTGCCGATCGAGGCGCGGCATCGTTCGGGGCTCGAGAACGCGCTGTCGAATGGGTTGGTGAACCTCTCGGTCAAGGCGCTCCATGCCTCGAGGAAAGGGAAGATCCTGCTCGCATCCGGTTGGATCGTGGCGCTCGTCGTTGCCGGTTTCGGCGTCGCGCGAATCGAGGCCGACTCCGACTTCCAAGCCTTCCTGCCGCGCGATTCCGCGTCCGCCCGCTCCGCGAAGGTCCTCGAGAAGAAGCTCGCCGGAACCGCGACGATCGAGATCGTGCTCGAGAGCAAGGAGCACAGCGAGTACATCTTCGAGGAGCCGTGGGCGCTGGCGGAGATCTCACGCCTGGCGCAGTTCCTCGGCACTCGTCCCGAAGTCGACAAGACGTTTTCGGTCCTCGATTTCCTCTCGGCCGTACATCGCGCGCGCGGCGGGAGCGGCGACCTTCCGAGCGACGCGTCCGGAATCACCGAGACGTTCTTCGTGCTCGAAGGGCTGCGCGAACTCGACCGCTTCGTCACGCCGAAACGTGACGCCGTGCGCCTCTCGGCCCGCTTGGGTTCGATGTCGACCAAGCAGCCGGTCGATCTGGTGGCGCAGATCGAAGAGTTCGGGAAGTCGCTCGATCCCCGACTCACCATGGTTACGACCGGGGTTTCGAAGCTGTTCGCTGCGACATCGCAAGCACTGGTGAAGGGTCAAGCCGTTTCGCTGTTCACGTCGCTGCTGTGGGTCAGTCTGGCGATGATCCTGGGACTGCGTTCGCTGCGGATCGGGTTGCTGGCGCTCATCCCCAACGTCGCGCCGATCCTCATCACGCTCGGCGCGATGGGCTGGCTCGGACTCCCACTCGACATCGCGTCGATCATGGTCGGATCGATCGCGCTCGGCATCGCCGTCGACGACACGATCCATCTGATCACGCGTCACGCCGAGGAGAAACGCATCCGACTCCCAGGCGCGCTCGAGCGCACGCTGCGCGGCGCGGGTCCGCCATCGGTCTTCACCAGCTTCTTGTTCGCCGGCGGTTTCTTCGTGTTCGTGGCCTCCAGCTTTGGACCGCTCCAGGTGTTCGGCGGACTCGCAGCATGCGCGATGATCGTCGCCATGTTCGCGGACCTCACTCTCCTGCCCCTCTTGCTGGCCCCACATGGGGAGCCGCGCGAGCCGGCGGAATGACGGCACGCGCGTTCGAATCCCTGGCGATCGTGAAGGTCGGCGGCTCGATCGCGACCGCGGCAGCTGAGTCCGATCTGGTGAATCGCCCGCTGCTGCGACGCCTTGCCGGCGAGCTCCGCGCCGCGGGTCGCCCGCTCGTCCTGGTGCATGGAACCGGCCTCGTCGGCAAGCCGTGGGCGCATCGCGAAGGGTTCGCACTCACCGGCATCATCGAAGCGACCGGTCGCGCCACGGCGCTCCGCATCAAGAACGAACTGCGCGCTCTCGACCAGCGAATCGTCGAGTGCCTGCTCGACTGTGGGCTGCCCGCCCGCGGAATGGACTTCGAATCGATGGCGTTTCC
>JANLSG010000203.1:0-2148 GCA_031362295.1 Chloroflexota bacterium | reverse complement strand
GGCGTCGAGCACGCCCTCGGTGCTGCTGATCGCCTCGACGGAAAGCTCCGAGAGCCCGGTCTCGAGGAAACCCGAGACCCGGAGGTCGGCCTGGCCCACCATGTCGCGGACGGTCCGCTCCACCGCCTGGTCCAGCGCCGCGCCGAGGGCAAGCGACGCTGACAGGACGGCGATGCCCAGCGCGATGCCGATGATCGTGAGGAACGAGCGAAGCGGCCGTGCGGCGACGGTCCGCCACGCCAGCCGGTCGAGGCCCACCGGGTTAGAGCCCGACCTGGGCCAGCCGCGCGATGAGGCCTGCCGTCGAGTGATCCGGACGTCGGCCGAGGACGATCTCCTCCTGGATATGCCCGTCGCCGATGACGAGCACGCGATCGGCGTAGGCCGCGGCGCGCGCATCGTGGGTGACGAGGACGATCGTCTGGCCGCCCTGGTCGCACGAGCGCCAGAGCGCGTCGAGCAGCTCGCCGCTGTTGGTGTAGTCGAGGTTGCCGGTCGGCTCGTCGGCGAGGAGCACGGACGGTCGCGTCACGAGGGCGCGTGCCACGGCGACGCGCTGCTGCTCGCCGGCCGACAGCTGGTCGGGGCGGTGGCGCTCCTTGCCGGTCAGCTCGACGAGGTCGATGACCTGCCGGACGCGCTCCTTCTGGTCCTTTGGGCCGCCCGCGATGGTGAACGGCAGCGCGATGTTCTCGCGGACGTTCAGCAGCGGGATCAGGTTGAACGCCTGGAAGATGTAGCCGGTGCGCTCGCGACGGAGGCGCGTCGCCTGGCCGTCGGACAGCCCGCTGATGTCACGACCCTCGAACACCACCGAGCCGGTCGTCGGCCGGTCCAGGCCGCCGAGCAGCTGGAGCAGGGTGCTCTTGCCGGAGCCCGACGGGCCCATCAGGGCCACGAACTCGCCCGGGGCCACGGACATGCTGACGCCACGCAGCGCCTCGACGGTCGTCTTGCCGAGCGCGTACGTCTTCGTCACGTCGCGCGCCTCGAGGATCGGGGGCATGCGCACTCCACTGGTGGGCTGCGGGTTGCTGGGGCGGAGCGCGGACCACGTCGGGCGCTCCGTGAGTTGCTCGCGCTCCAGTGTGGCGGCAAACGGCATGGGCGAGGTCCGACGGCGCAGCAGGCCCGCCATCACTTCCCCAGGAAGGAGGCGACGACGCCCCCGACGATCGTGTCGAGCAGGCCCAACGAGGCCGGCGGGTCGAGCACCTGGAGGCTGCCGCCATCGCCGTCGGTGACGATGCCGCCCTCATCCGGTGGCAGGCTCATGGCGGGTTCCTCCGTTTCGAGTGGCGGTGGCGGGTCGGTCGCGATGACGATCTCCGGCCAGCTCGGCCAGAAGCCGCCCGTACCGTCGAGCGTGTCGTCTCGCCACATGGCGTAGACGGCGCCGCCGAGCAGCAGATCCACCGGGTTCGGGGTGAGGACCGGCTCGGCCGTCACCTCGGGCGTGACCTCCGGCGTGACCTCGGGTGTCGGCTCGTCGGTGGGCCCGGACAGTGCCGTTGGCTTGGGGGTCGGCTTCGGGGTCGGCTTCGGGGTCGGCGTGGGTGTGTGGGTAGGCGTCGGCGTCGGGTTCGGACCCGGCGTCTTCGTCGGCCCGGGCGTCTTGGTGGGGGTCGGGACGGGCGTCGGCGTCGGTGGGGGCGTCGGGGTCGGTGGGGGCGTCGGGGTCGCGCTGGAGCAGCTGTGCGTGAAGATGGCGACGAAGTAGTGCTGCGGATACGTCGAGCCGGTGCCCTTGAATGCCCCGACGCCGATCCGATTGAACCCGGAGCCAAGGATGAGCGCCCTGTGCGTTGACGAGTTCATCCAGCCGTTGAAGTTGACCTGCGTGGTCTGGTCGTCCGGATAGTTGTTGCGGCCGATGTTCTCGCCGGCAACCGTGTAGCAGATGCCGCGGCGCTTGAGCTCGTCGAAGACGTCCCCGCCGGGCGGGCTCGGGACGTTGTGGCTGAAGTAGTTGCGGTCCCACATGTCCTTGGCGCGCCAGCGGGCAACGTCGTTGAGTGCCGAGCTCTCGACGAGGGCAGGCAGACCGGCGGCTGCGCGCGCCTGATTGATCAGCGTGATGGTCGTGTTCTCGTCGGTGGACGAGAACGCGTAGTTGGTCCAGGCGAGGGCGGCGGTCGGGGCGCTGAG
>JANLSG010000174.1:0-11864 GCA_031362295.1 Chloroflexota bacterium | reverse complement strand
CCCCACTGCATGAGCGTCAGCGAGTTCAGCCCGACATGCACGCTCTGGACCACCCGGAACGCTGTGTCCGCGCGCTCCAGCTCCTCGCAGATCATCGCGAAGCTGATGTAGTCCATGCCGGAGCCGCCCCAGCGGGTGTGGACGGGCGCCCCGAGCAGCCCGAGATCGGCCATGCGGCCGAAGATCTCGCGGTGCACCTCGCCCTTCTCGTCCCACTCGCGGATGTGGGGGTTGATCTCGGCCTCGCAGAACTCGCGCACCGATTGCTGGACGAGCCGGTTCTCCTCAGTCGGACGGAGGTCGATCACGCGGGCATTCTAGGCAGCGCGCCCTCCGCCAGGCGGGTCGGGCCCGGGACACGGCCAATCGCGGCGCCGGTCCTTCGTTCGTTTTCGCCCAGATCCATGCCAATTGCTGCATAAGGCGCGGGCGGAGGGTGCGGACGCCGGCCAGCCGCGTGCGGCCGTTATGCCGCAATTGGCATAGAAATCCGAGGAACCGAACACGACACCGACGGCTTGACTGGACCGGGCGTCCGGGCCGGGTGGCGCCGAGCAGTCCAGGACGCCAGAAAGCGCCGGGGAAACCGGCGCTTTCGAAGGGTGGCCTGCGCGGCGCCGGCCGCCTGAAGCTATCTGTTGTTGTCGAGGAAGCGGCGAACGTCTTCGAGCAGGAAGCGCCGGTCACCGCGCTTGCACACGCGGTAGTACTTCAGCTCTCCGCGGTCGCCCAGGCGCTTCACCGTGTTGACGTGGAGATGGAGCATCTCCGCGACCTCGGCCGCCGTGAGCATCTTGCCCAGCTCGTTCAATGCCATCGAGCCCATCCGTGTAAGCCTTTCGAGACGACGATCTTTTGATGAGTGCGGCGCAGTGGCTTCCCCGCGACGATTGGCTGCGCCCATGACTCGTCGTCGTCCGGACCATACGAACGGCGGTGCGGGCTTCCAAGCCGTACTTCGGTCCGGTTCGGGGCAGTACCCTCCGGGGCGGACGAGTGTGGTGGGTTTGCGGGAGGACGGGTGACCGAGACGGGCGGAGCGGCGACGCTGGAGGCGATTCGGGTGTTCGTCGCGCTCGTCGCGGTCGCGGCGGTCACCGCCGTGGTCGTGCGCAGGCTGCGCATCCCGTACACGGTCGCCCTCGTCGTGCTCGGGCTCCTGGCCGGGGCCTTGCTGCCGACGGGCACGATCCAGGTCACGCCGGAGCTGGTGCTGCTCGTGCTCGTGCCCGGCCTCGTCTTCGAGGCGGCCCTCCGACTGGAGCTGCCGGAGCTCCGCCAGACGTTCGGCTGGCTGGTGCTGCTCGCGGCGCCCGGCGTGCTCGTGTCCGCGGGGATCGTCGCGGTCGTGCTGAATCTCGCCACCGGCCTGCCGCTGGAGCTGGGGATGGTCGTCGGCGCGATGGTCGCGGCAACGGACCCGGTGGCCGTCATCTCGACGTTCCGAAATCTTGGGACGCCGAGGCGCCTCGCGACGCTCGTGGAGGGCGAGAGCCTGTTCAACGACGGCACGGCGCTGGTGCTCTTCGTCGTCACGGTCAACGCGGTCTCGGGCCCCGTGACGATTGGCCAGGCGACCGGAACAGTCCTCGTCACCGTCGTGAGCAGCCTCGGGATCGGGCTCCTCGCCGGCTGGATCGCTTCGCGGCTGATCAAGCTGGTGGACGACCACGCGATCGAGCTCACGATCTCGCTCGCTGCCGCGTATGGCACGTACCTCCTGACCGACGGCCTGCACCAATCCGGGATCATCGCGACGGTCGTCGCCGGTGTGGTCATCGGGACCTACGGTCGAGCTGTTGGCCTCAGCCCGAAGGCGCTGGAGGCGCTCGATGTCGTTTGGGAATTCATCGCCTACCTGCTCACTGCGTTCGTATTCCTGCTGGTTGGGCTGGCGATTTCGTTCGGCGACCTGCTCGCGGCGGCGCCGTCGATCCTGTGGGGCCTCGTCGCGATCCTGATCGGCCGGGCAGTGGTGGTCTATGGGCTCCTCGGGGGAGCAGCGCGCCTGGTACGCGGGCGCCGGCCGAGCACCGCGGTCCCGCTCGCCTGGCTGCACGTCATGTTCTGGGCCGGTCTCCGCGGCGCGGTGGCCGTGGCGATGGCGCTGTCCCTGCCGGCCGACTTCCCGCAGCGGGCGCTGCTCCAGGAGATCACGTTTGGCGTGGTGCTGTTCACCCTGTTCGTCCAGGGGACGACGGCCGAACGAGTAGTCGCGCGCCTGGGCGCCGCGGAGCCGACCCAGGCCGTGTAGGCCCGTTTTACATCGATCCAAGGCATGCGGTTCGGGGGGGGGTAAGCCGACGCGAGCAGGCGGCCCCGTCAGCGGCATGCAGCCACTCGGCCCATGCGAGCGCACGGGCCGAGTGGAGCGACCTTGCCTATCTGACGGTGAAGATGGCTGTCACCAGCCGGCCCGCTGGAATGCAAAAGACGAAGACGTTGCTCTTGCCGGAAGGGAGGCTCGCCGCGAAGCTCGACGTCCATGTGGTCCCGCTGCCAACCCATGCATCGGCGGGCTCGAATCCAACGTCGTAGGCGCCTGGCTCGTTCGTCCAATAGACGAAACCGGAGGCGCCAGCATCTGCAGCTCCTGAGGCGTTACCAATCCCCGGCTCGGTCCAGAGCCGTGGATCGCTGCAGTTCTTGATCGTCATTGTGACAACGGTTCCGGACGCCCCGCGAGCCGGGCTGAGCACGAGTCGAGGGGCGGCGGCCGCGAGCATTGGCGCTGCTCCGAGCGCAAGGACGAGCGGCACCGCCAGCAGCGCCGACCCGATACGGGTACGAACGCGAACTGCGGTGCGCTTGGTGGTGTCCTGCATGGAGTGGTCCTCCGGGTGTTCCGAGTGCTTCGAGTTGACGGATCAGACGATGGATCCCGTCACCCCTGCCCGAAAGTGCGGAGGACCACATGCTTTGGACGCGAAAACGGAGCGCCTACGGGGCGAGGGGGACGCAGACCAGCTGCTGAATGTCGCCGGTGAAGTGGCCTCCGGACGCGAGGACCTCGCCGGTATCCGCGTTGAGCAGCACGCGGCCGATGAAGCCGAGTCCCTCATGGGCGACATAGGCGCGCCCCATGCTGGCGAGCATCGTGACGCCATCCCGATTGACCCAGTAGATGTCCGGGCCGACATTGTGGGTATTGATCGAGACGCCGGTCGCAACGTTCGTCAGCGTCCACTTGATCTGCGCCGTGTCGATCTCGCGACGAAATGTGCCGTCGTTGTTCGAGAAGACGAGGACCACGATTCTTGCGTCGGCGTCGACCGAGATTTCGAAGCCGCATGTCTCGCTGAGGTGGGCCGAGATCAGCCCCTCGATCTCCGGAGTGCCGACGTCGATGATCTCGCGTGTCGGCCGTGCGGCGAGCGCCGGCCCGGCGAGGGTCAGCGCCGCCATCGCCGACAGAACGGCAACCCGTATCCGACCGATCCGAACCTTGGACCTGTGCATCCCGCGTGTCCTTCCTCGCTGGCCGCTCGCCCGGGAGCTTGTCCATCGGGTCGTCCGGCTTCGCTAGGGACGACTGTCGAGCGCGGCGGAAAGAGGGACATTGGGAAACGTCTTAGGCCGCTGCCTATTTTTCGGGCGTCGATCCGTCATTTGCGAAGCCCATCGTCCTGGCTCGCAATGCGATCTCGAGCCGCGTGCGCGCCCCTAGCTTTTCCTTGATGTTGCCGACGTGGACTGAGGCGGTCTTGGGGCTGATGAACAGGGCTTCGGCAATCTCGCGGTTGCTCTTGCCCTGGGCGACAAACTCGACGATCTCGACTTCCCGTCGTGTGAGGTCGCCGTGGCGCAGCGTGTTCCGCGCAGCCGTCGTCGCGCGCTCCGCCAGCCACCCGGGCACGGCCCGAACGAGCCCAACCGGATCTGCTGCCGCACCATCGCGCATCGCTAGTGCGACAGCAGTCTCACCGAGCTGGCGACGGACCGTGCGCATGGCCGACACGGCGGCTTCCCGATCGTGGAGGTCATAGAACCCGCCGGAGCGCCCCTGGTCGAGCCATCCAAACAGTCGCGCTGCCAGTTCGAACTTGCCCTGCGCGGCCATAATGATCAGTGCCGGAGCCAAAATGTTGACGACGTCCTGCAGCGGCGGTTCCGGCGGACACAGCTCGACGGCCTCCACGATCTGCGCCGCGGCATCCCCGAGCCGTCCGAGACCCGCGAGCGCATTGGCCTTGATGCCCAGATACAGGATGGCGTCGTTGTCCTCGACGAAGAGCCCATTCGGACCCGTGTCGAGGAGCCTCGAGCGAATCTGGTCAACAACCACCAACGCCTCGGCGTATTCGCGCCGATAGACATAGAAGTTGGCAACCTGCCCTCCCGCGACCAAACGGGCCCGCATCGGGGCACCGTGGTTTGCGCTCCGGTGTGCTGCCTTCGCGGCCGAAATGGCTTCATCGTCGATGACCTTGCCCAAGCTGGTCACATGCATGCGAGCCCAGTCGGCGAAGTACGGCGCGCGATCGGACGGGAACGTTGCCGCGAGGGACGCGACGCGGGCAGCATCCGCTTCCGCAGCCGCGGCATCGCCGTGGTGGGCGTGGATGCGTGTTCGCACGCAGAGGAGCTCGATTTCTGCCTGCTTGTCGTCGAGGCGCCGGGCGATTTCAATCGCGCGCTCCAGGAGCTCTAGACCGCTCCCGGCGCGAGATGCGGTTTCGGGGAAATGCAGCGCCACGATGTAGGCCGCGCAGAGGTCCTCATCTCGCACCTTGCCGGCAGCCTCGAGCTGGGCGAGACGGGCGAGGCCCTCGCGAACGCGCGATTGTCGGCGCCAGAGATAGCGCAGCTCGCGCCACAGGCGAACGCCCTTCGACGGGTCGACCGCCTGGAGATGGTCGAGCGCCCGTCGGGCGTTGTCGGCCTCGTCATCGAGCCGGTCGAAGGCCCAGCGCGGGCTCATCTCGTCGATGATGGCCGCCAGGTCGGTCGCCACCCCGAGCATCGCCGTGGCGTGCCGGTCGAGGAATGACTCGCGTTCCACGGCCGACGTTCGGCGGGCCATCTCCTGCCGCACCGACTCGAAGACGCGAAAACGGCTGCCGCCGGTCCGGCTGGGCGCCTCCCGGACCAGGGAGACGGCGACGAGGGCATCGAGCGCTCGCGCTGCATCGATGTCAGGCACGAGTGCCTCGGCGAGCGCCAGATCGAAGCTTGGGCAGAGCGCGACCGCGGCGAGCAACGTGCGCTGGTCGGACTCCAGCAGCGAATACGTCCAGTCGAAGATCGAGCGAAGGGACTTGGCCTCGGTGCTCGGGCGGTCGAACGCCGCTGGGCCCTCGCGCTCGAACCGGCCCAGGATCTCGGCGGGGGTCATGATCCTTGTCCGAGCGGCGGCGAGCTCGACCGCGAGCGGCAGCCCATCGAGGCGGCGGACAAGTGCAGCGACCGCACTCGAGGCGGCGGGATCCAGCTCGTCGAGGCGACCGATGGAGCGCGCACGGCGCAGGAAGAGCGCGCTTGCCGGGGCCGCCTCTACCGAGCTCGGGTCGTCAGCCGATGGCACGCTCAGGGTCTCGAGATGGACCTCGATCTCCCCGCCGACCCCCACCGGGATCCGCGAGGTGAGGAGCAGGCGCAGCCCCGGGAGCTCGCGCAGCCAGCCTTCCACCAAGGGCCCAACGACCGGAATCTGCTCGACGTTATCGAGGGCGAGGACGACCGCGCGGTCTCGGAACGCGCCGGTCACGATGTCGGCCGGTTCGAGACTTGCGCCCCGGAGGCCGAGCGCGGACACGATCGCGGCCGCCACGAGCTCCGGTCCTGGGACCGTCGTCAGGTCGATGAACCAGGCTTCCTCGCCGGCCTGCTTGAGCTGCCAGACAATCTCGGAGGCGAGCCGTGTCTTCCCGGTCCCACCGGGGCCGGTGATCGTCACGAGGCGCGTCCGGGCGAGCGCCGTCGCGACCCGCTCCAGATCTGCCTCACGGCCGATGAGCGGATCAAGGTCGCGCGTCAGCCGCTGGGCATGTTCGGGCGCGTCCATCCCTCCGGGGCGAAGGATAGGGCCCACGAAACGCGGGATGCGACGTCCCGGACAGGATCTGAACCCACGAGGCGGTAGGAGCGCTGGATTTGCGCCGCCGCTACTGCGCCGCCTCTATCACGTAGCTGCAGGCGAACCACGCGCGGGTGTTCTCGTAGTCGAGGGAGCCGCCCCCGACCTCGTAGGTGTGTCCCGTCGTTGCCACGACGTTGCCGCTGCGATCCCGCACTACGACCTCGCCCGAACTCAGCCGCCGACCGGTGTAGCCCGTCGGCCACATGACCGGGATGGTTTCGTCGCCTGGGACGCCGTCCTCGCCCGTGCGGGTGCCGTAGTGGGCGTCAGGTTCGAGCGTGAAGCGGTACTCAGCCGTGAAGCAGCCGCCGCCGTTTGGTCCATCGCCGGTAAGAAGCGGGACCGGCTCGCCCGGCGGGGCGATCAAGCCGCAGCCGACTAGAGACAGCGCGACCGCAAGCGCGGCGGTTATCCAAGGTGGGTGACGAGGTGCCGCCATGGCTCAGTCCTCCGCGTCGTCCTCGAAGTCCGGCCAAGCCGCGATGTCGACACCGTGGTTCTCGGGCGACGCGAGTGTCCACCAATGGGGCACATGCGTATCGTCCGCCAGGCGTCCGCCAGCTTCGAGGGCTGCCGCGACTCTTGCCTCGGCCTGATCGGCCGGCACGCTGACGTCGATGTGGGTCCGGCCACGCCCCGGCCTGGGCGGGCGGAGGCTTTGGAACGACACGTGCGGGTTCCGTCGGTGCCGATCGACGACGTCTTCGTTCGGTCCAAGGCGCCGGTACCCGAGGGCTGCGGCCCAGAACGGACCGACATCGCTGCCGGCATCCTGTGCCACCGCGATGCTCACGACCTGGACCTGGGTTGGGTCCGGCTCGATCCGCAACTTCCGCGCTTCTGCCGAAATCTGGCGAGCCAGCTCGACATCACGATGGCTCAGAGCGCCGTACTCCCCGCCGGCGGTCCGGACGGTGACCCCCTCGGGTCGCACGTCCACATCGGGGAAGTGGCCCACAACCTCCGCGACTTCGGCGATCGCGGCCACAAACCTTGCTGCTTCCGCGAAGGATCCGACGCGGAAGTAGGCGTGGGCGCCGGAGAACAGGACCCGCCAGTCCTCGACTCCGACGGCCTCGTGAAATGCCCGAGCGGTCGTTCGCTTCTCGCTCATGAGGCAATGCTAGGCGCGAGCGCAGCTTGCTGATCTGGCGTCCCCGGCAGGATTTGAACCTGCGACCCGCTGCTTAGAAGGCAGCCGCTCTGTCCGCTGAGCTACGGGGACCCGTGCGGGCGCAATCTTACGCACGACCGGCGACGTCCCCGTAACAACGGTGGCGGCAGGACGTTCCAAGGATCGTGGCGGGACGATTCACCTTCGGGATATGGGCTATCACGGCAACCATCGCGGTTGCGGCGTGCGGGGGCACGCCGGCTCTCACATCCACGACCCCGGCCGCGGATTCCTCGAGTACGACGCAAACGATGCCGCCGACGCTCGCGCCAACCGAGACGCCATCGCCAACCCTCGCCGCGGTCGCGAGCCGCTCGCCGACATCGCGTCCGGCGGATTTGTTCGTGGGAGGGTTCGCCCGGATCACGGTTGCGGAGCTGAGTGTCCGGACTCGACCGTCGACCACTGCCCCACAGCTCCAGGAGGGCGGTGCTGACGCGCCTCCAACGCCGGTTCGTTGGGGCAGGAAGTCTCGGGTCGATCGGGTCTTCATCCTCGCGGGCCCTGTGGACGCGGACGGGTACCGCTGGTGGCAGGTCTCGCCGACGGTCTACGACCTCGACGGAGTAAGTCGGCCTGCCCCGCTCGCGCCCACTCCCGATGAGATCGGGTGGGTCGCCGGAGGACAGAGCGCTGACCCATGGCTCGTCTCCGCGGACGAGTGCCCGGTCCCGCCAGTTGAGCTCGCGGACATCACATACCTGGTGGCCAGCTGGGGCTTGCGGCTCGGCTGCTTCCAGGGACAGGTGCTCACACTGCGGGGCTGGCTGACAACGCTGCCCGATGACCCCTCCGGACAGCCCGTCGCCGGACCCGCACTCTTCCCCGTGAAGATGGCTTGGTACGACGACGGCAATGCCAACCGTCTCGACTTTCGATTGCGCCCGGAGATGAACGTGAGCCTTCCGACTCCCGAGCAGTGGGTCGAGGTCACGGGATCGTTCGACGATCCGACCGCCTCGCGCTGCGAGCTGTGGGAGGTGCTCGAATGTCGCGCCACCCTCACGCTGACGTCCATCGTTCCCATCCGACCATAGGGCCCGGTCGCCTTCGGCTCCCTCGCCCGAGTTGAGGACCCGTCCTCACACCACTCCTAAGCGTGGGCGTGAGTGCGGCGTGCTTCTGAGAGTCGGGATGCCACCGAACGAGCCACTGTTATCCGCTCAGGTGCAGCCACACCAACCGGAGTGCGCCAAGCCATTGTCCACTGAGCTACGGGGACGTGGCGTCAGCGTGACGGACCTGTGCGTGCGGCGTCAACGGCCGGGGGTCACCCACACGTTGGGAACGTAGGAGTCGGGCGCACCAAACGCACCCACCGCCAATGCGCCGGGCCCGCCTGGAGTGATCGCGTAGAACTCCGCGCCTTCCTGAACCGGCGCCTCGATCGATTTTGTCCATGACAGTCCATCGCGCGAGATCCACGAGACGGCCGTGCCACGCTGGAGGCCCTGGACGTCGCCCACGGCAATGACTACGTCACCGATCGCGACCACGTCGGTCATCCACGCGAAACCGCCGCCGTGCTGGCGCGACACCTCGTCCGGCGCTCGCGTCCAGGTCAGCACATCCCTGGCCACCCAGGCGACCGCCTGCTTCCGATCGACCGTCGATCCCACGGCGACGAATCCACCCCATGGCGTAACGGCGACGGAGGCCGCGACGGCGCCGTCGAACGACGGATCGCCGATCCTCTTCCAAACGCTGCCGTCCGCCGAGAACCACGCCACTGCACCCGTTGGATCCTGCACCGTGCCGGCGACACCCACCGCCAGGAAGCCGTCCTCGAATGCCGCGACCGATCGAACCTCCGAATTCTCGAACACCGCAGGGTCGTCAGGCGCCGGCACCCACGTGATGCCGTCGGCAGATGTCCAGAACCTGGCGTGCCGCTCGGCGAGCTCGGGACCGACCGAGCCCCCGGCGACAAATCCCTCCCGCCCGGCCGCAACGGTCGTGATCCGCTCGGGAACGCCGTCGTCCCCGAGGATCTCGACGCCGTGCCGGTCCCAGGTCAGGCCATCGACCGTCGTCCATGCGACGGGCACCTTCCCCGACCGACCAACCGCGACGACCGTCCCGTCAGGACCACGCGCCAGCGCGACCGGGAACGTGTAGTCGCTCGCGCCGAGCGCCGAATGGATCGTCCAGGTGTCCCCGGTGGCGGAGGTCCAGGCAACGGGCTGCCAGTCCGGTGGCACGTACCCGACGGCGACGAACCCACCGCCAGGGAGCCCGATGACATCCGCCATCATCGCCTGCCCCTGGATGCGCAGGATCGGGTGCTGCGCCTGGTAGCTGGGCGACACGGTCTCCTCGTAGTTGGCGGGCCGCTCGACAGATGCCACGCGTCCCCAGTCGACCCCGAGCACGGGCGGGCCCGACGGCTGCGGCGCCGGCGTGGCTGTCGCGGAGCACCCGACGCCGATTGACACAGTTGCGGCGAGCGTCACGAGGCGTCCGATCCAAGCCATCCGAATTCGTCCCGTCATGCGGCGAAGTTTCGCCGATCGCGCCGGATTGCCCGATTGGGCAGCCAAACCGTCGCCGGATCGGTGCCCGTTAAGCCGGCGTTCAGCCGGCGGAAAGGGCTGCCCATTAGGGTCCGCACAACGGGCGGCCAGCGGGTGCCGGGAGGGCAATCGGGGGCGGCCGAACGGTCCAGGGAGGGTGTTCCAATGGTCGCCGAGCCGGTCCCTTTCAACCCGTCGATCGGGGTCCACGTGTCCGCGGCCGATCCCCTGACGAAGGCTGGCATCGTCAGCCAGCTGCGCAGCGCGCAGGGCTTCATCGTCAGCTCCGGCGACACGCCGCACATCGACGGCGTGTCCCTGGTCGTGGCCGACGACGTGACCGATGCGATCACCACCGAGATCCGTTCGCTGCGCGCGCGCGGCGTCTCGAAGGTGGTCCTGCTCGTCACCTGGGTGAATGACAAAGGCCTGCTCGCCGCCGCGGAGGCCGGCGTATCCGGCGTCATCCGGCGCAGCGAGGCGACCGCCCACAACCTCGGTGTCGCGATTCGATCCGCCGCCGCCGGCGAGGGCACGCTGCCGCCGGACCTTCTCGGCCGGCTCCTGCGCCAGGTCGGCGAGCTCCAGCGCCAGGTCCTCTCGCCGCGCGGGCTGACCTTCTCCGGGCTCACCGAGCGAGAGACGGCGGTCCTCCGACTGCTCGCCGAGGGCTACGACACCGCCGAGGTTGGGCGCCGGCTCTTCTACTCCGAGCGCACGGTCAAGAACATCATCCACGACGTCACGTCGCGCCTGGACCTCCGCAACCGGGCGCACGCCGTCGCCTACGCGATCCGCGAGGGTTTGATCTAGCCCACGCATCTCGCGACCCTCGCCGCCGACGCCCTGGAGCGCGGCTGGAACGCTGGGCGAGCGGTACGACCGACATTCGTCGCATCGAGAGACCTCGCGATGCACTCCTTCGTCGTTTCGCTCGCGCGGCGTTCCGAATGACGGTTGAGAACCCGTGCCAAGCGCGTCTGAGGGGGTCAGCGCCGGACCTCCTTCGTCGTACCGCTCTCCAGGCGTTCCAGCGAGCCAAGCGGCGGCGCGAGGCGGTTCCGGGCGGCGCGCGGCGGGTTCCGGGCGAGTCGGTACTCGTCGGTACAGGTCCGGTCCGAGTCGGTCCCCCGTCAGTCCGGCCGCTGGGAGACGAGCCACGAGCGGAAGCCGGCATCGAGCTCGTCGAACGTCAGCCCGAGCTTGGCGGGCGTCGCCTCGCCGATGTCCATCTCGATCGCCATCGCCGCCAGCCAGGCGTTGCGCTCCTCCTCGCCGTAACGCTCGGTCACGTAGAGCACCATCGCGTAACCCTGCGGATAGACGAACTTCCACATGTCCACGGGCGTGTCCTCGAACACCACCATCGAGGCCCATGGCGCGAGCTCACCCGATGCCTCCCAGGCGATGACCTGACCGAGCCGGTCGGGGCTCGCCGATCCCTCGTAGGACGACGCCACATGCGACGCGATCCCTTCCTCCAGCCACCACGGGGCGCGGGTCCGCTGGGTGCCGGCCCGATCGAAGCCGATGAAGTGCGTGAACTCGTGCGCGATGACCGGCGCGAGCGGGTCGGCGGGATCGTATCGAAGCTTGAGCGCCTCGCCCGGCTCGTTCCAGCCGCGGATGTCCGGCAGGCTGAGGAGCGTGTTGGCCACAAGCGAAGCCGGGGCCTCGTAGAGCTTGATCTCGAGCGCGGCCACCGGCACGTAGCCGATCGCCCTGGTGACCCGTTCGTAGATTCCCGGCAGGTCCGCGGCAATCTCGGCCGCGGCGGCCTCGAGGCCGGGTGCGACGTGGATCAGGAAGTGCTCGACCTGCGTGTCGACCCAGAGCTCGCCGGCGTACCGCCATGCGCCGGGCCCGCCCGTGAAGCGAACCTGGTACGACGTCGTCCGCGGGAATTCGTAGTCGCCGGTACCAGGGATCAGCCAGCCGACCTCCATCGAACCGGTCGCCTCGTCGCCGTCGATGACGAGGTCCCGAACCTTGAGGGAGTACTTCGAGGCCGGGTGTGCGCCGGACCAGTCGTCCACCGAGCGCGTGTGCTCCAGCGCGAACGTCGGGTTCGAAAGGTCGACCAGGGCGAGATAACCGG
>JANLSG010000153.1:0-29229 GCA_031362295.1 Chloroflexota bacterium | reverse complement strand
GCCGGCGGGCCGAGCCTCGAGGGTCCCGCCGTGCACGAGCCGCCGCCGGGCGCCTACCTGGAGAAGATCGTGCCCCACGCGGCAAGCCGTGCCCGCGCGCTGGCGGCCTATTCGTCGCGGGCCGCTCCCACGGGCTAGGGGCGGATCGAGGATCGAACCGCGGCGACGGACTCCGTCAGCCCGGACGGCAGGCGAATGGTCCCGGGCGCCGAGGGCGCCGCGCGTCCGCCGAGCGCCACGACGAGGTTCGGATCGGCCGCGATCAACCGGCCTGCGACCTCGATTGCCGAACTCCGATCTCGGGCGGTGGCCACGCCAATCACGGCGGCGGATGCATCGATGGCTGCGGCGAGCCAATCCTCGATGGGCAGGTCCGTCCCGAGGTAGGTCACCGGCAGCCCGCCGCGCCGCGCCGCTACCGCGAAGGCCAGGGCGCCGAGCTCGTGGCGCCCACCGGGCGGCATGCCCACCACGACGCGTGCGCCACGGCCATCCTCAGCCCCGGCCGCCTCGAAGGCTTGACCCAGCCGGCGATGTACGGCACTGCTCGCCATGTGCTCGCTCGCAACGCTGATCTGGCCTGCGGCCCAGGCGTCTCCGAGCGCCTCGAGCGCGGGGAAGAGGAGGTCGCTCGCCACCCGCTCGAACGAGCCACGCGCGAACAGGTCGTCGAGAACGGCGGCGATCTCGTCCGGAGCCAGCGCCCGGGCGGCCGCCAGGAATCGCTGGTTCAGCGCGGCCGCCTCGGACGATCCCGTTTCCTGGCTCGGTCGGCTCGCCCGATCGATCGACGAATCGCCTTCGACCTCACCGGCAATCGCGAGCCGGTCGTCCCGGACCGGCGCACTGCCGTCGAGGATCGCAGCGGCGGCGGCGCTCGGCGACCAGCCTTCGTCGACGAGTCCGCGCATGGCTCGCACGCGGGCGACGCTCTCCTCGTCGAATTGGCGATAGCCACCAGCGGAGCGCGAGGGGTCCACGATCCCATAGCGACGCTCCCAGGCGCGAAGGACGGGGACGGTGACGCCAGCGCGAGCCGCGGCCTGCTTGATGTTGTACATGGTCTGCGCATAGTACACGAGAACAAACCCTTGACAAGCATTCAACAAGTCGGGTACTGTCTGCACAGACCTTACACAAAGGTTCAACAACCACTCCGCGCGGGGCAGCCCGGCGGCAATCACGAAAGGGATCGACTCGATGCGCAAGCTCCTTGGCGGCACCACGGCCGCGCTCCTCGCCCTCACCATCGCCGCCGCGCCGGCCTTCGCCGCCGCGGGCGCCAAGCCCGGCACCTCCACGATTGTCGACATCGTCCTCGTGAACGACGGCGAGTTCGACGTCCTCCAGGCCGCCGTGATCGAGGCCGGCCTGGCCGGCGCCCTCAGCAGCACGGACGACCAGTACACCGTCTTCGCGCCCACCGACTGGGCATTCGTCTCCACCTTCCGCGGTCTGCTCGGCGACAACACCCTCACCGAGGGCGATGTCATCGGCTTCATCGAGGCCGGCGGCGTGGACGATGCCTTCGGGGCGGGCGCGCTCGCCGACATCCTCCTGTACCACGTGACGAATGGCCGCCGCACGAGCAACTCGGTCATCAAGGCCCCGGGCTACCAGATGCTCAATGGGGACCGACTCACGCGAAGCGACCTGGTCTCGGCCGGCATCGCCACCGTGGACATCTCCGCCTCCAATGGCGTCATCCACGTCATCAACTCGGTGCTTCTGCCCTAGGCAGCTGGCACCAGCGCTCGCCGAGGGCGGGCGCCTGAACCCCCAACGCTGGACGCCCCGCCCACGATGGGCGGGGCGTTCTGCTCCCCACTTAAGCACGAGGCAACCCATGGACGCCGGAACCGCATCCCCGATCGCGCCTGAGCGGGCGCGTTCCCTGTCCCGCTGGAATCGCATCCTGGCAGGGCTGCACGGACTCCAGTTCGTCGCGATGCTCGCCATCGCGAGCACCGCAGCCGCGTTCGCGCCATATGTCCCGACCGTCAAGGTCAAGCTCGTGGACGGTGTCTTCGCCGGCATCGAGCAGACCCAGGTCCAGCTCTTCTCCATGCCGCTTGCATGGTTCATCGCGTCCTTCCTGGCGATGAGCTCGATCGCCCACTTCGCTGCCGGCTGGCCGCTCCGCCGGCGCTACGAGGCCTGGCTGGCGCGGGGCATGAACCCGCTGCGCTGGGTCGAGTACGCCTTCAGCAGCACCGTGATGATCGTCGCGATCGCCTACATCTCGTACATCCGCGACGTGCCCGCGCTGGTCGCGATCGCGGGCTGCAACATCGCCATGAACCTGTTTGGCTGGAGCATGGAATCGGCGAACGAGGGTCGCCGCGACAACCCGGCCTGGAAGCACTACATCTTCGGCTGCATCGCCGGGATCGCGCCGTGGATCGGGATCTTCTCCATCCTCCTCGCCTATGGCGCCCAGCCCGACCTGCCTGAAGGCTCAAGCATCCCCGTCTTCGTCTACGTGATCGTCGCGACCTTGTTCGCCTCGTTCAACGTCTTCGCCATCACGATGGTCCTCCAGTTCCGGCGGATCGGCCGCTGGCGCGACTACCTCGTGGGCGAGAAGACGTACATGGTCATGAGCCTCGTCGCCAAGTCCCTGCTGGCCTGGCAGGTCTTCAGCGGCACGCTCCGGCCGGGCGGCTGAGATGAGCGTCCACCACCTGCACGCCAGCCAGCTCGTCGCCCGGCCGACCGAGGAGGTCTTCGCCTTCTTCTCGCGGCCGGAGAACCTCGCCCGGATCACGCCGCGGGGAATGGGCTTCGATCGGCTGTCGGACGACATGGACATGCGCGCGGGCCTGGAGATCGACTACCGGATCCGGCCGCTGCTCGGGATCCCGATGCGCTGGCGGACTCGGATCGACCGCTACGAGCCGCCGTTCGCCTTCAGCGACGTCCAGCTCCGCGGTCCGTACAAGCGCTGGGAGCACCGCCACACGTTCCGCTCAGTGCCCGACGGGACGCTGATCGAGGACGACGTCACCTACGAGCTGCCGCTCGGGCCCCTCGGCGAGCTGGCGCACCAGCTCGTCGTCCGCGGGCAGCTGCTCGAGATCTTCCGCCACAGGGCCCGCACGATCGCGGCGATCTTCGCGGTCCCCGAAGCGAACGACCAGCCGATGACGGTCGGCGTCGCGGGCGGGACCGGCTTCGTCGGCGGCGCGATCGCCGCCGAGCTGCACCGGCGCGGCCACCGCGTGGTCGTGCTCTCGCATCATGGTGAGGAGCAGCGGGGCCCACTGCCCGACCAGGTTGAGCTGCGCCAGGTGGATGTGGCCACGGGTGCGGGTCTCCCGGGCGCCGTGCAAGGGCTGGACGCCCTGGTGATCTCGCTCGCCTTCAGGAACAACCCGATCGAGGCTCCTCGTCGCGGCCAGACCTTCATGGCCGTCGATGCCGCGGGCACGGAGCGCCTGGTCGCGGCCGCCGTCGAGGCAGGCGTCTCCCGCCTTGTCTACATGTCCGGGGCCGGTGCCGCGGCCGATGCGCCCCGCCATTGGTTCCGCGCAAAGTGGCGCGCCGAGACCGCCGTGCGCGAGAGCGGCATCGCTGCGACGATCATCCGGCCGACCTGGATCTACGGCCCACGCGACGTGTCGCTCAATCGGTTCATCGGCTTCGCCCGGACGCTCCAGATGGTGCCGATGACCAACTTCGGGGGCCAGCAGATGGCCCCGGTGTTCATCGATGACGTGGCCCGCCTCGCGGCGGACAGCCTCGTCGACCCCGCCGCGACAGGCCAGCTCTTCGAGATCGGCGGCCCGGAGACCATGTCGATGCGCCAGGTCATCGGTCGTGCCCTGCGCGCCGCCGCGATCCGACGTCCGATCGTGCCCGCGCCGGCTCCGCTCCTCAAGCTCGCGGCCCAGCCGCTCCGACTGCTCCCATCGCCGCCGCTCACGCCGGACGCGATCGACTTCATCAACGCGCCGGCAACCGTCGATCTTGGACCGCTGTTGGCCCGGATGCCGCGACGGCTCACGCCGTTCAACGAGGGCCTTGCCTCGTACCTCGCGGCTGGTTCGGGTCCCGCTGCGATCTCGATCGACGAGCCGTCCGGCGCCGGCCGCTATTCGCCGCTGCCGCGAGCCGGGTGATCCATCCACTGCCCGTCGCGTCGAGCGACGAGGCAGACCGTCTGGCGCCCACCCGCGACCCAGGCCGCGGGCTCGGGCGCGACGGGGAAGGTGACGTAGCTCGAGCCGGCGATGGCGTGCCCCACGAAGGCATCGAAGGCGGCGTCGCAGAGGGGCTGCGCCTGGCGCCGGATTGCGTCGCGATCGAGGAGCTGTCCGAACTCGCCGGTCGTCCGGCTGGGCTCGGGCGCGACGACGATCGCTGCGACCTCGTGTCCGTGCGAAGCGGTGCAGGCAGCCTCCTCGGCGCCCGCGGTGATGAGGACCTCTTCCACGGCGGGCGCCTCGCCGATCGGTCGCAGGCTCAATGGGTCCTGCGCCGCGGCGGTCGGGATGTACAGGCAATCACCCACGGCCAGGCCTCGGAGCGAGGTCGCGCCGCCACGAACGGCGACGAGGAGCAGGGCGCCGGCGATGACGACGAGGATGACGCCGGTCGCGGAGCGATGATTCCCCGGCCACGCAATCGCGTCCTCGAGCTGCTCGCGAAGGCTCTTTCGGCCGTATCGCTTCCGTTCGTCCCCCAGCTCGCGCCGCATCGCCCGGCCGGTCAGCCTCGCTCGAGGTAGCGCTCGCGCTCCCAGTCGTGGACGACCGAGTCGTACAGGTTCTGCTCGACGTGCGCGGCGTTGAGGTAGTGGTCCACGACATCCTGGCCGAAGATCTCGACCGCGGCCTTCGAGTCTTCGAGCTGGTCGATGGCCTCGTACAGGGCGCGCGGCATCCGGGACACGCCCTTGGCGATGTAGCCGTTGCCCTTGAACTCGGGCTGGAGCTTGAGCTTGTGCTCGATGCCGTACAGGCCGGCGCCGATCGCGGCGGCATACGTCAGGTACGCGTTCATGTCGCCGCCGGGAAAGCGGTTCTCGATGTGCAGCGCGTTCTCGTGCCCCACGAGCCGGAAGCCCGTCGTCCGGTTGTCGCGGCCCCACACGACGTTGACCGGCGCCCACGACAAGGACGCGTAGCGCTTGTACGAGTTGATGAACGGCGCGATGAACACCGCCAGCTCGCGGGACAGGCTCATCATCCCGGCCACGAACTGGCTGAACTTCGTGCTCATGCCGTAGGGCAGGCCGGCCTTCGGGTCGTAGGTGAGCGGCCGCTCCCCGGATTTGTCCCAGATGCTCATGTGCAGGTGGCCGGACGACCCGGTCCAGGTGTGGTCCGGCTTGGCCATGAACGTGAGGCCCCAGCCGTTGAGGTATGCGATCTCCTTCGCGCCGTGCTTGAAGAGCACGCTCCGGTCGGCCGATTCGAGGACGTGGTCGTAGCGGATGTTGACTTCGTGCTGGCCAGGTGCCGCCTCGCCCTTGGAGAACTCGATCGGGATCCGCGCCTCGGTCATGAGGTTGCGCAGGAGCCGGTGGAGCGGCTCGGCCTTGGTCGCCTGGAGGAGGTGGTAGTCCTCGTTGTACGAGCCGAAGCGCTTCGGGATGGCGAAGCCGTTCTCGGCGATCTGGTCCCACGTGTCCTTCAGGACGTAATACTCGAACTCCGAGCCCGCCTTGACGGTGATCCCGGCGGCCGCGGCGCGCTCGACCTGGCGCTTCAGGATCGTGCGCGGCGAGATCGGAATCTCGGTGTGCGTCTCCTCGTCGACCGTATCCGAGAGCACGATCGCGGTCTTCTCCAACCAGGGCAGGATCCGGAGCGTGTCCCACACCGGCGCGGCGATCCAGTCGCCGTAGCCGGTCTCCCAGTTCATGAGCCGGAAGCCCTCCGGCGTGTTCATCTCCATGTCCGTGCCCAGGAGGTACGTACAGAAGTGCGCGCCATGATCGATGACGCCGTTCAGGAACGCCTCGCCCTGGACACGCTTGCCCACGAGCCGGCCCTGCATGTCCGTGATCGCGACGATGATCGTGTCGATCCGGCCCTCGCGGACCCAGCCCTCGAGCTCGACGAGCCCGAGGTGCTTGGCGGCCTTGTGCTCGCCCGCCTTGGCGTGATCCGCGTCGCTCATGGCCCACCCTCCTTGGGTTTCGCTGGACAGAAGGTGACGGGCCGGCGGTTGCCCGGCCGGCCCGTCAGGTTGGGTGCGTGGGTGAAGGTCAGCCGGCGATCTGCCCGGCTGCCTCGGAGAATTCCTTCTCGATCTCGCTGAGCTGCTCGGCCGTGCCCTGCGCTACGGGGCCCTTGAAGCGGCTCTTCGCCCAGGCGAAGTAGTACACGGCGAGGAGCACGAGGAACACCCCGACGATCAGCCACGATGCCGGGTTCAGCGCAAATGGGTAGAGGAAGACCGGGCTGAACAGCACGATCCAGATCACCGAGATCCACGCCAATGGCTTGCTCCAGCGCCCGAGGCTCCATGTCTGGCGCTGCCGCCAGCTCTGGTCGCCGCGCATGCCGAGCCAGATGCACACGCCATACGCCCAGTACAGCAGGACCGTGCTCACCGACGTGATGCCGCCGATGAGGAACAGCGGGTCGCCGCCGAAGAGCTTCGTCAGGACGTACACGACAAGGATGAGCAGCCAGCTCGCGAGGCTGATGGCGAAGACCGAGTTGCTCGGCGTGCGCCAGCGCTTGCTGACCTTCTTGAGCCAGCCGCTGCCCGGCAGGCCGTCGTCGCGGCTGAACGCATAGAGCATGCGGCCGGCCGAGGCGATCGAGGAGAAGCCGCAGAAGGTCATCGCGAAGGCGACGCCCGCCGCGAGGATGCCGCCGAGCGAGCTCAGGCCGGCGCCCAGGTTGGATTCGAGGATGTACTGGACGCCGCCGCCGCCACCGCTGTTCGCGAGGACATCGGCGGGAGAGGTCATCTTCAGCGTGAGCGCGACGAGGACGACGTAGCCCGCGACCGCCGAGACCGCGACGGACAGGAAGACGCCCCACGCCGACGCACGCCGGGCGAAGACGGTCTCCTCGGCCACGTGGGCGGAGGCGTCGTAGCCGGTGTAGGTCCATTGCGCCTGCAGCAGGCTCAGGGCGAACGCGCCGGCGATGCCGAACGGCACCACCGAGGACCACAGGTTCCCGTCGGCGTTGGTGCCGGGTGTGACCTCGAACAGGAAGCTGATGGGGTGCGTGGGCTGGCTGCCGAGCGCGAACAGGGCAATCGCGATCGCGGCCACGAAGCCGATGTGCCACCACACGGACAGGTCGTTCATGAACGCGACGATGCGCGTGCCGGCCACGTTGAACGCGATCTCGATCGCGATCAGGATGCCGGTGATCCAGATGGCGTTCAGTACGCCCAGCGTCTCCACGTTCGGGTCGAGCCCGAACAGCGGGTTCAGGATGGTGGCGCACAGGTAGAACGCGGCGGAGTAGTTGATGCCCGCCACGATCGAGATCTGGCCACCGAGGTTGAGCCAGGCGGTCCACCAGCCCCAGTCCTTGTTGCGGAGCTTGCTGGCCCAGTAGTACAGGCCGCCGGCCGTGGGATAGGCCGACGCGACCTCTGCCATGGTGGCCGCGACGCACAGGGTGAAGATCGTCACCAGCGGCCAGCCCAGCCCAACCGCGGCCGGCCCGGCGAGTGTCAGCCCGAGGTTGTACAGGATGACCGCGCCGGTGAGGATCGAGATGATCGAGAAGCTGATTGCGAAGTTGCTGAACCCGCCCATGCTGCGGAGCAGCTCCTGGGCATAGCCGAGGCCGTGCAGGTCCGCGGTGTCCTGCCTGATGGCCTCCTCACGATTCGCCATTGCGACCTCCCTCCAGAGCGACGCTGCTGCGCGCGATTCGGAGGCGATCATACGCGTCGAAATCGCTGGATTGGCACGAATCCCGCACCGTCGCGCGGCGCCGGGCCGGGGTCAGTAGAGGAGCGTCGTTCCCTCGGGAAACTCGAACTCGAACGTCGTTGCCGGCAGCGCGGCGTCCGGATCCAGGTGCACCACCTCGGCGATCCGGGTCACCTCGCCGCCGACGGATTCGACCAGGCGGGTGACGACGCCGTCGAGCCGATCAACGGAGACCTGGACGTGGTAGTCCGGGCGGTCCGCCGCACGCTCGACGGCGCGCGGGTGATCACACTCCAGCACGATCGATTCACGGCCTGCGATCTGGTCCGTGCCGGAGATCCAGCAGCGGCCTGTCGCGAGCACGTTCTGGGAGTAGCCCGCCGGGTGGACGAACAGCTCGGCAAGCGTCTCCATCGGGAGCGCGGTGATCGGCTCGTAGACGGTCGAGCGGCCGGGGTACTGCGCCGGGTCCAGGCCGCGAGGGCGATTGCGCACTGGCCGGCTCGTGCCCAGCTTGTGGATCGCTGAATAGGTCCGGACAACCTCGCCGTCGGAGATCCACAGCTCATGACTGCCGGCGGCCTTGCGCCCCGGCGTCGTCGTCACCACGCGGGCATGGCCGGGATGGCGCACCGCCACGTCCAGCGTGACCAGCTGCTCGCCACGGGCGCCATAGGTGCGCTCCTCGAGGCGGAGCCGGAGGGTCTCGAAGCGGCGCTCGGCGTCGCGCATGAACGTGAACAGCTCATCGACGGTCGGCAATCCCGGCGCCAGCGCCATCACCTCGGCCTTGCGCTCCCCGCGCCGAACCGGCACCAATGCTGCGCGATCCCAGGGTCCGCTTGCCATCGCGCGGATTGTAACCAGCACCCGCTGGGCACCGAGGCAACCTGTGCGATCCTCCGCGTGTGGATGTGATGGAGGCGGCGATCTCGCGCCCGGAGCGGTTTCGCGAGGTGATGGGGCATTTTGCGACCGGCATCAGCGTGGTCACGACGTTCGAGGGCGAGCGACCGCAGGGGATCACGGTGAACGCGTTCTCGTCGGTGTCGCTGGAGCCACCGCTGGTGATGGTCGCGCTGGATCGGCGGCGGTTCATTACGCCGATGGTGCGGAGCGCGGGCCGGTACGCGGTGAACGTGCTCGGGGCGGATCAGCAGGCGTTGTCGGATTGCTTTGCCCATGCCCCGGTTAGCCCTGGCCGGGAGGCCTTTTGTGGGGCGTCGTGGCAGCCCGGCCCCACCGGCCTGCCGCTGATCGATGGCGCGATCGCGACCCTGGAGTGCACGATCGTGGAGACGTTCAGCGCTGGTGACCACGACCTGTTCATCGGCCGGGTTGATTCGCTGCAACAGCTCGGCGAGGGCGTCGCTCCGCTCCTGTACTACCGGCGGCGCTACCTGCGGGTCGAGCAGGGTACGGGCAGCCCGCTCGAAGGCAAGTCGGAGGGCTGAGTGCCAACGATCCGGGCGAACGAGCTGGACGTCGGCTATGACGTCGTCGGCGCGGGACCGCCGCTCGTGGCGCTCCACGGCGCCACGTCGCTCGGCAAGGAGGATTTCGCGGCGCAGCTGCCCGGCATGGGCAAGGGGTTCCTCATCCACCTGCCGGACGCGCGCGGCCACGGACGCACGCGCTGGGACGCACGTGACGGGTTCGAATACGGCTGGCTCGTCGATGACCTTGTGGCGTTTGTCGATGGGATCGGGCTGGATTCCTTCCATCTCGTGGGGTTTTCCATGGGCGCGATGACGGCCCTCCAGTTCGGGGCGCGCTTTCCGGAGCGGCTGCGGACGCTGGTCGTCGCCGGCATCACGACGCTCCGCGAGCCGCGCGCGAGCGTCGGGCGCAGGCTGATGGACCCGGCACGGATCCTGGAGCGCGATCCGGAGTTCGCGGCCACGCTTGCCCGGCGGCACGATGCAGGACAGGGCGCGGGAGCGTGGCAGCACCTGCTTCGGGCGATCGCCGCGGACATCGCCGCGCAGCCATTGATGACCCCCGCCCAGCTGCACGGCATCGACTGCCCGACCATGGTGGTCTGCGGTGATCGCGACCCGTTCGTTCCGGCCGAGAGCGCGGCCGGTCTGGCCAGGCAGCTCCCGGCCGGCCGGCTGTTCATCGCCCCCGACTGCGGCCACGAGGTGATGTCCCGCCGGCCGGGCCTGTTCAACGAAGCCATGGCCGGTTTCTATCGGGCGACAGAGGAGGTCGCTCGCCAGCGTGCCGCGCGGCTCGAGGCCCGCGCCGAAGGAGGACCAGCGTGACGACCCTGCTCGTGCTGTATCGGGCCCCGGAGGGCGGCGCAGACGCCCTCGCCACGTTCGAATCTCGCTACCGCGACGAGCACCTGCCGCTCGTCGCGCAGACACCGGGGCTGCGGGCGACCCGCATCTGGCGGATCGGCGAGGCGCTCGGCGGTGAGACGGACCTCATGCTCGCGGTCGCGATGGACTTCGACGATCGCGCCGCGCTGGACGAGGGACTCCGCTCCGATGCCATGCGCGCAGCCGGCCGGATCCTGCGTGAGATCGCCCCCGGCCTCGCCACGTTCCTCGTCGCAGAGGACGCGCCGGACCTGCTGGGCGGCAAGGTCGGCGGCAAGGGCGTCGGATAGGTCCGGGGCGGATACTGTCCCGACACGTGACCACTGAGCATTCGCGGCACCCGACCCTGCACGTCACGCTGCCGGCGCACGGCCCCGACGGCGTCATCGATGGCGTGGCCATTCTCGTGATGGACCGGCCGGAGGTCCTCAACGCCCTCAACTTCGCCCAGGTGGAGGCGATCGCGGACGCCCTGGAGGCCCTCGACCGCGACCCGGACTGCCGGGCCGTCGTGCTGACCGGCGCAGGCGATCGGGCGTTTGCGTCCGGCGCGGACATTCCCGAGCTTGCCCGCCAGACCAATGCGACACTCACGACCAGCGACGACTTCCGCCACTGGGAGCGGATCACGGCGACCCGGAAGCCCATCGTCGCGGCGGTGCGCGGCTTCGCCCTTGGCGGCGGCTGCGAGCTCGCCATGGCGTGCGACATGATCGTCGCCGGCGAGGACGCGCGGTTCGGGCAGCCGGAGATCAGGCTGGGCGTTATGCCCGGAGCGGGTGGAACGCAGCGGCTCACCCGGGCGATCGGGAAGGCCAGGGCGATGGAGATGATCCTCACCGGGCGCACCATGGGGGCGCGGGAGGCGGAGGCGCACGGCCTCGTCAGCCTCGTCGTGCCGGCCGAGGTGACCGTCCAGGCCGCGCTGGAGCTCGCGGGTCGGATCGCCGCGATGCCCCCGATCGCGGTGCTGGCCGCAAAGGCCGCGGTCAACCAGGCGGAGGAGTTGCCGCTCGCGGCGGGCGTGGCGTCAGAGCGCCGCAGCTTCTACGGCCTTTTCGACACCGAGGACCAGACCGAGGGCATGGCCGCATTCACGGAGAAGCGCGCGGCGCGCTGGCAGGGGCGCTGATGTCGATCAGCGGCCATCAGCCGACGTCCGAGGCGTCGGTCCCCCCGAGCGCAACCGCGGAGCACGACTGGAATGCCGCGCTCGACCACGTCTTCCCCGCGCTTCGTCCCGGCGGGACGCACGGCCTGCTCCTCGATGAGATGGACGAGTCGCGGCTCGCGCACGAGGGGACCAAGAAACGTTCGCTGCCCCTCGTGGATCCCGGGCCGGCCGGGCTCGCGGTCGTCTACGTGCTGCGCGAGCCGGCGTACGACGTGGTGATCAACGCGGAGCACCTGCTCACCTGGGGCATCCACGCGCAATCGCTGCGGGACGCGGCGCTGGCCAACCTCGGCGCCTGGTCCGCAACGGCGCCGTGGACCGACGAGCTCGACGGCCAGCGTCGGCTCGTGTCCTCCGACACCGGCGACGGCGGCGACGCGGCGCGCATCCTCCTTCCCGAGGCCCGACGTCACCTCGCGGGGGAGTGCGGCGGCGTCTCGCGGGTGCTCGTGGCGCTCCCCGACCGGGACCTCCTCGTTGCCGGTTCGCTCCAGCCCACCGACCCGGACTTCGCGGACCAGTTCGCGGCCTTCGTGGCCGACGTCATGGACGACGCCCACGAGCCGATCGCGGGTGGGCTGTTCGAGCTCGTCGGCGACGAGCACGAGCTCGTCGCGTTCAGCCGCTGACGATGGCGGGCGAGGTGGCGCAGGGCGGCGCGGCGACGGGTGCCGAGGCGACGGTCCGCGTCGAGATCGACGGCGAGACCGGGGTCGCGACCATCACCCTGAACCGGCCGGATGCGCTCAACGCGCTGACCGTGCCGATGAAGCAGGCCCTCCTCGCCGCGTTCCGCCAGGTTGGGCGTGACGCGACGGTGCGCGCGGTGATCCTGACCGGAGCCGGGCGGGCGTTCTGCGCGGGCCAGGACCTCCGAGAGCGGCTGCAGCCGGACGCGGCGCCGCTCGGCGTCGAGGTGCGCGACCGCTACAACCCGATCATCCGGGCGATGCGCGCCCTGCCCAAGCCGATCGTCGGGGCGATCAATGGGGTGGCCGCGGGTGCCGGCGCCTCGCTTGCGATGGCATGCGACATCCGGATCGCTTCGGACGCGGCGAGTTTCGCGCTCGCGTTCGGGCGCGTCGGGCTCGTGCCCGACAGCGGCGCCACCTGGCTCCTTCCCCGGCTCGTCGGCATGACGCGCGCCACGGAGCTCGCACTCCTCGGGGATTCCGTGTCGGCCGCCGAGGCAGTGCGGCTCGGGCTCGTGGGCCGGGTCGTGCCCGCCGCCGACCTCACCACGGAGGCGCGCGCCGTCGCTGCCAGGCTGGCGGCCGGTGCCCCCCGCGCGATGGCCCTTACCAAGCGCGCCCTCGATGCGGCATGGCAGCACGACCTCGACGGGGCACTGGACTACGAGGCGCACCTGCAGGATCTCGCCGGCCGGACGAAGGACCACGCCGAGGGCCTCGCCGCGTTCATGGAGAAGCGCCCGCCGCGGTTCACGGGGGAGTAGGCGCCCGCGCCGGGCGCGGTTCCTACGGGTAGGTCACCTGGAGGACGTCCGTCCGGCCTACCACGAACTTGCCGGTGCCGGTCACCCGGATCAGCTCGTAGCGCAGCCACACGGTTTGACCGGACGACAGCCCGTCCAGCGTGATGCTCGTCGTCGCCTGATCGCCGATCGCGGCAAGGTACGGCGAGCCCTTGACGTAGCTCGGGTCGGGATCGTCCGCAGCCGCGACGAGCTTGCCGTACGTGAAGCACGCCGCGGGCACCTCACTGGCACCCCACGACACGCGGATCGAGCCCGGCCCCAGGGCTTCGACAGCCAGTGGCCCGAGCTCGCGCGCAGGTGCGGCGGTGACCGTTCGTGACGGACTGAACGCCAGGACCTGGTCCCCACTGCCGAACGCAAACGCGCGATAGGCGGCGGTCGCGCCGCCGTCCAGGCCGGCGTCATAGCCGTCCGTGATGCCGGCGCTCCAGCTTGTCGCGGATTCGATCTCCGCGGCGCCGTCGGCGGGATAGGTCGGCGGGACGCTGTCGCCGAAGCCTCGCAGCACGTGGTAGTGGCCGACCGCCGACGAGGGCTTGGTCCAGTCGAGGACGACGCCGCCCGGGCACGCCTTGGCGAGGAGCTCCATTGACCCGACCGGCGGCAACGTCGGCTCCGGCTTCGTGGTGGGCTCCGGCTTCCGCGTCGGCTCGGGCCTTGGCGTGGGCGTGCTCACCGGAGCTTCCGTCGCCGAGGTAACCGGGGGCGCCGAATCGACCGGAACCACGACGAGGGGGCTGGTTGGCGCGGGCGTCCGCGTCTCCGGAGGCGTGGTAGCGGGCGGACTACTGGCGTCACTCGTTGGCGCGGGCAGGAGCCAGTCAAACCGGGCGCCCAGCGCGCCCGCCACGATGACCGTGGTCAGCGCAGCCGCGGCGAGCAGCGACCAGCGGGCGCGCGGCAGGATTGTCGGCGTGCGTCGCGCAACTTGCGGGCGGAGCGGCGTGGGCAGCCACCCTTCGCCGGCGACTGGTTCGGTGCGCAACCGCGAGCCCCGTGGCGATTCGCGCGGAAGTGCCGCACCGGCCCCCGCCGCCGACGACATGGCGGGCGCCCCGATCTGCCCAAGCAGCTGCTCCCGCAGGCGGTTCGTGAAGACGCGCGTCGGCTGCGTGCTCCCCTGGAGGGCACGTCGAGCCTGCGCCCCCGCCGCCGAGAGCTCGTCGTCGAGCGCGGCAAGCGCCGTTTCGAGCGGCACGTCGGATCTCGGGGCGTCACCGTTCGCCGACCCTGCCATCGCGGCGCGCCGGTCGTCAGGCCGCATCGATCGCCTCCTGTTCGACCGCGACCCGCAGCGCGCGGAGCGCCCGATGGAGCTTGACCGCAAATGTCTGGCGCGAGCAGCCGAGGGCTGCGCACAGCTCCTCGACCTCCAGGCCGTCGAAGTACTTGAGCACGATCACGCGGCGATGGACCTCCGGGACTCGCTGCAGCGCCCGCCGCAGGGTGTCGCGGTCCACGGCAGCCGCGAACGCCCGGGTCGCCGATTCGTCGCTCAGCTCCTCGATGCCCCCGCGATCCTCGCCGCCGTCGTGGTCGCTCGCGCGGACGCCGAGCGGGATGGACCGGCGCTCGCGCCGCGCGTGGTCGATCACGGCGTTCGCCGCCACCCGGTAGAGGAAGCCGCCGAACGACGCGTTGCGAAAGTCCTCGCCGCGCACCGCGCCGAGTGCCCGCTCGAACGTGGTGGCAGTCAGATCCTCAGCCACCGATCGATCCTCGACCCGTCGCGCGACGTAGGCGTAGATCCGGGGGAGGTAGTAGTCGTACAGCTCGCCGAAGGCAGCGGGATCCGCCCGGGCCTCGGCCACGAGGGCCTGCTCCCGGGCGGATTCCATGCGCGTGGTGCGGGCGTTGATCGCCATCGGCGAACCGAACGTACGGTCCGGCGGACCATCCGGCCATCGCCCAGCGGTACTCCCGACCCTACGGCACCGTGACCGCGACGACGGCACTCTCGCCGAGGAGGACCTTCTGGTCGCCGTGGTAGCCGATGCACTGGACGCGATACCAGGCGGTGCCGCCGCCATCGGGCGGCCAGACCTCGAGGGCCGTCGCGCCGGCCTCGCTCACGACGCCGACCACGTCGGTCCCGTCGTGGTACGGCAGGTACGAGGGGTCCTCGTTCGTGGTGGAGCGCACCACCTTGTAGAACGCGAACCCGTCAACCTCGCAGGCGCTCCAGTCCAGGCGGACCTTCCCGCCGTCGACGAGGCTCGCCTCGAGCCCGAGCGTGATCGGATCCGGGGGCGGCGGCGCGAGCTCTTCCGGCACCTCGATGCCCCTCGCCGCACTCGAGTTCACGACCTTGTAGCCGTCCTCGGTGTGGCGGACGCAGAACACTCGGTACCAGACCTTCACGCCGTGCGCTGACTCGCCGTCGTACGCGCGCCGATTGCCGCCGGGCTCGACCACGGCGATCAGGGTGTCGCCCTCGCCGAGCGGCCAGCTCGCGGTCGAGTTCATCGACCGGACGACCTTGTAGGCATCGAAGTCGAGGCCCGAGCAGGAGCCCCACTCGACCACCGCGTGATATTCCTTGATGCCAAGGCCGAGCGCGATGGCCTCGAGCGGCGGCTTCGTCGCATCGGGCTTCTCGGTAGGCTTCGGCGTGGCATCGGGCTTCTCCGTCGGCTCGCCGTCGGGCTTGGTCGTGGCGTCCGGATGCTCGCTGTCAGGCTCCTTCGTAGCATCCGGATGCTCGCCATCCGGCTCGCCGGGCTTCGCCGTTGCGTCAGGCCCATCGCCCCACCCGTCGTCGCCCCTGGCGCCGTCACCGTCGCCGGTGTCCAGGGATGACTCGCCGACGCCATCGGCCGCGGTCGTGCTGCCGGCTCCCTCGCGATCGTTGGTCGGACCGAGATTGCCGGTTCCCAGCGCGGCCCCGAATGCGAGGCCCACCACGAGGAGCGTGCCGGCGATCGCGCCGGGCAGCGAGCGCCCGAGGCTCCGGCCCGCCCGCGCCCCGGTGATCGGGATCGACCGATCGTCGAGCAGCTCGACCTCTGGCTCGATGGCTGGCGCGACCGCCTCCATCTGCGGTGCCGATTCCGGTGTGCCTGCCCGCCTCGGGCTCCGACGACGACCCGTTCCGCTCATGCCCTGAACCTCCCCGTGAGGCCGCGCGATGCGGCCAATGAGATCAACAGGTTCAGAACGGCGACCGCCGCCTCGGATTACACGAGCGAATTGGGCAAAGGTCCTGATTCCGGGGAGGACCCTCGCGCTGGCGTTGCCGGAGTGCGCCGACGCCTGCTCAGTACGTCTCGACCCGGATCGGCGCCAGGAGGAAATCCCGAGCGTTCCGCGTCAGGACGGGACCGCCCAGGCCGTCTGCGGCTGCCGCGATCAGCGCGTCCGAAAGGCTCAGTGTTCGCCCCCGCCGTCGTGCCTCGCGGCGCCAAACACCGGCCTGCAGGGCGGCATCAGGTCCAGGTTGGACGAATGACACGGCCCGCACGAAGGCAAGGAACTTGGGATCGTCGGTGGCGCGAACGCCGACGGCGAGTTCGCAGAGCACCACCTCGTTCACGTATGGCTCATCGCCGTCCTCGAAGAGCCGCCCGAAGCGAGCCACACAGACAGGGTCGTCGCGGAGATAGTCGACTGCAAACGTTGTGTCGAGCAGGTACCTCATGGCGACTCGCCGGCGTCCGTCTCTTCCCGCCGGAGCTCGCGAACCCATTCGACGACGGACTCTGATGTCGGGAACAGTGGGTGGTCCCGCCAGATGCCTGCGGCCCCACGAATATCCGTCAGCCGTTGGTCTCGGCGAAGGCGCTCACGAACGGCCTCCGCGACATACCGGCTTCGTCCGCGTGGGCCGGCGATGCGATCCAGCGCCTCCACGAGATCCTCTGGCAGGAGCAGATTTGTGCGCACACTCATGCGCACATCTTGGCGCACATGCCACCAGGGCGCAAGGGGGTTGACGGTCGGCCTCCTCGTGCGTAGCCTAACGATCGTTAGTTAGGTGGAGGGAGACTACCCGGAGCATGGTCGAGCTGACGAAGCGCCAGGCGATCGAGGACGTCGCGAGCGAGCTCTTCCGCGAGCACGGCTACGCGGGAACCAGCATTCGCGACATCGCGCGCGCCCTGTCCGTGCAGGGCCCCAGCCTGTATGCCCACGTGACCTCGAAGGAAGACGTGCTCTGGGCGATCGTCGATCGGGCGGCAACGCGGTTCGAGGTCGCGGCGGACGCGGCCGAAGCGAGCGCCGATGCCCGTCGGCCCCGCGACCCGTCGGAGGCGCTGGCGGCGCTGGTGCGCGCGCACGTGGACGTCCTCACATCGGACGTCGACGCCGCCGGAGTGTTCGTCCACGAGTGGCGCGCGCTCGACCGCGATCATCGCGCCCAGATCCTCGCCCGCCGCGACGCCTACGAGGCCCGCTTCCGCCGGCGGCTGGAGGACGGCATCGCGGTCGGCGTCTTCGCGATGACCGATTCCGCGGTCGCCACGAGCACGCTCCTCAGCGCCGTGAACGGCGTCGCCGGCTGGTACGACCCGGACGGCCGCCTGCCCGCCACTCGCATCGCCGATCACCTCGCAGAGCTCTCGCTGCGCATGGTCTCCAACGCGTGAACACTCGACCGGAGGCATCAACATGACGGACCCGCTCGCGCTCGATCCCGTGCTGCCCGTCCGCCAGCGGAGCGAACGACCCTGGAACGAGGACCTGCCGCACGACGAGCGGTTCGCGCACTTCGAGGCGCACGTGATCGCCGGCGGCAAGATCGAAGCGACGGACTGGATGCCGGACGAGTACCGGACGGCGGTCCTCCGATTCGTCGAGATGCACGCCAACAGCGAGCTGATGGGCGTGCTGCCGGAGCGCGAATGGCTCATGCGGGCCCCGACGCTCCGCAGGAAGCTCGCCCTCACGGCCAAGGTCCAGGACGAAGTCGGGCACGCGCAGCTGCTGTATCGGGTCGCCGAGGACCTGGGCAAGCCGCGCGAATCGATGCTCGAGGACCTCATCGCCGGCAAGACGAAGTTCCACAACGTCTTTCACTACCCGACGAAGAGCTGGGGCGACATCGGGATCATTGCCTGGCTCGTGGACGCTGCGGCGATCGTCGCGCAGCAGGCCCTCCGCGACTCGAGCTACGCGCCGTACGCACGGACGATGCAGAAGATCTGCTGGGAAGAGTCGGTGCACATCATGCACGGGCGCGATGTCGTGGTGACCCTCATGACCGGCACGGATTCGCAGCGGGCGCTCGTTCAGGAGGCCCTCGATCGCTGGTGGGGCCCGCTGATGCAGATGCACGGCCCGCGGGGCGACCGCTCGAAGGACCGGGATCTCCACTGGCACATCAAGGCCAAGACCTCCGAGGAGCTGCGCCAGGAGTTCCTGACGATCTACGTGCCTCGCCTGCTCGAGCTTGGGCTCGTCATCCCGGACCCGAACCTTCGCCTCGACGACACGACCAAGGTCTGGAGCTACACCGAGCCCGACTGGGACGAGCTGCGCTCCGTCGTGACCGGGCACGGCCCACGCTCGCAGGAACGCCTCGAGTTCCGGCGGCTGAACCGCGAGGACACGCGCTGGGTGCGACAAACCGTGTTCGGACTCCCGACCCCTGCGGCCGCCTGATGGCGACCCCCGTCGAGCCCGTCGCCCTCGAGGCATACGAAGTCTTCCAGCAGGCCAAGGACGGCGACCCGATGCGCCACGGCGGCAACGTGATGGCGCCGGATCCGGAGCTGGCCCTCCACTACGCCCGCGAGATGTTCGCGCGACGCAACGAGAGCACCCGCCTGTGGGTCGTCCGAAGAGCGGATATCGCGGTCCTGGAGGATCCGGACCTGCTGGACCCGCCGCTGGACCGCTCGTTCAAGAAGCCCGGCGGCTACGTCATGCGCGACAAGCTCGCCGCCGCGCGCGAGCGCGCCGGCACGGAGAAGCCGGCGGCCCGTGCCGCTGGCCACGATCGGACCGGCGGACGGCGCACGGAGGGCAAGGCGTGAGCGGCACCGGCCCGTCCACGGTCGCGATAGCGAACCTGAATCCCGAAGCGGACGCCGTGCGTGCGCTCGCGCCCGGCACCCGCGAGGCACTCGCAGAGCTGCTCCTGACCATGGCGGACGACGAGTTCGTCAGCGGCTTCACCGATTCCGAGTGGACCGGCATCGCGCCGCTGCTCGAGGAGGACGTGGCGATCAGCTCCATCTCGCAGGACGAGCTCGGCCACGCTCGTGCCCTGTACCAGCTCCTCGCCGGCGTCCTGGCCGATGGCCGCGACCAGGACGCGCTGGCGTACGACCGTGAGCCCCACGAGTACCGCCACGCCCGACTGCTCGACCACCCACGCGGCGACTGGGCGGACACGATCGCGCGCCGTTTCCTGTACGAGCTCGCGGACGAGGCGAGGCTCACCTCCATTGGCGGCGCCTATCGGCCGCTCGCGGATCTTGTGGAAAAGCTTCGGCGCGAGGAGCGCTACCACCGGATGCACCTGCTGGCCTGGATCGATCGATTGGCCCGTGGCGGCGAGGAACCACGCCGGCGCCTGGAGGAGGCACTGGTCGCGCTCGGGCCAGACGCGTCGACGGTGTTCACGCCACTCGCCGGCGAGCGGGTGCTCATCGATGCCGGAATCCTGACGCGGACGCTCGGCGAGGCTGAAGCCGCGTGGCGCGCGGATCTTTCGACGGTGCTCGTGCCGCTTGGACTTCCGATGCCCCCACACGCGTCCGACACCGAGGATGCCCGGCGCGGCCACTCCGACAGCTTCCGCTGGCTGTGGGGCGAGTTCACCGCCGTCCGCCGCTCCGAGGACGGCGCGACATGGTGATGGCCGCGCCACACACGACGAGCTTGGGGCCCGTCGGCCCACGCGCAATCATGGCCGCCCTCGACCAGGTCGCGGATCCGGAGATCCCCGCGGTCTCGATCGTGGAGCTCGGGATGATCGGCTGTATCGACGTCGAACCCGACCGAATCGTCGTGGAGCTGCTCCCGACGTTCGTCGGCTGCCCGGCCCTCGAGATGATCCGCGACGCGGTCTCGGATCGGCTCGCCGAATTCGGGCGCGAGGTGCGCGTCGACATCTCCTTCGCCACGCCCTGGTCCACGGATCGAATCTCGCCGGCGGGCCGCGAGAAGCTCCGCGGCTCGGGCTTCGCCCCACCCCCGCCGACCCGGCCCGGTCGCGGCCTGCCGATGCTCGGCGCCGCGGAAGCGCCGGTCGCGTGCCCCTACTGCGGCTCGCTGCGGACCACGCTGGAAAACGTGTTCGGCCCCACGCAGTGCCGGTCCATCCGCCACTGCGCCGACTGCCGCCAGCCCTTCGAATCGTTCAAGCCCGTCTGAGCCCGGTAGCCCTGCTGGCCGATCGGGACCAGTGATGCTGGGAGCATCAAATCGGCGGTTGGCGAGGCGATAACGAGGCAGGTCTCACGCTGCGACATCCGTCTTGAGCACGGCCCGCGTCGATTCCCGCCCACGAGGCCGGCTTTCGAAGGCCCTACGGACCTCCGTAGCCCGAATTTGCTGCTCCCATCATCACGACTGGCATCAATGCCGGGGCGGCACCGAAACGATCGACCAGCGCGCTAGCCGGCGACCATGAGCAGCTGCGTCTCGCCGGATGCCTCGGCGTACGCCTCGACCGGGAGGCACTCGCAGACCACGTTGCGGTCGCCGTAGACATTGTCGATGCGACGGACCGGCGGCCAGTACTTGCGAGCCCGCACCCAGTGGAGCGGGAACGCGCCCTGCTCGCGGGTGTACGGCCTCGCCCACTCCTCGCGCAGCAGGTCCGTGGCCGTATGTGGCGCATTTCGAAGCGCCGACGACTCCACCGGCACGCGCCCGGCCTCCACGTCCGCGATCTCGGCACGGATCTGGAGCAGCGCGTCCGCGAACCTGTCCAGCTCCGCCTTCGACTCGGATTCCGTCGGCTCGATCATCAGTGTGCCCACGACCGGGAAGCTCATGGTGGGGGCGTGGAAGCCGAAGTCCATCAGCCGCTTCGCGATGTCATCCACCGTGACCGCACTCGCCTCGGTGAGCGGTCGGCAATCGAGGATGCACTCGTGGGCGACGGTGCCCTTCTCGCCGACGTACAGCACTGGGAACGCGTCCCCGAGCCGCTTCGCGAGGTAGTTCGCGTTGAGGATCGCGACCTGGGTCGAGCGGCGGACGCCCTCGGCGCCGAGCATCGCGATATAGGCCCACGAGATCGGGAGGATGCTCGCGCTCCCAAACGGCGCCGACGAGACACGGCCCACCTCGTCCAGCCCGATCCCGGGCAGGAACGAGCGCAGGTGCGCCGCAACGCCGATCGGGCCCATGCCCGGACCGCCGCCGCCGTGCGGGATCGCGAACGTCTTGTGCAGGTTCAGGTGGCAGACGTCGGCGCCGATGTCGCCGGGCCGAGACAGCCCGACCTGGGCGTTCATGTTCGCGCCGTCCATGTACACCTGGCCGCCGGCCTCGTGGACGAGCCGGCAGATCTCGACGATGCCTTCCTCGAAGACGCCGTGCGTGCTGGGGTAGGTGATCATCAGGGCGCCCAGGTCCGCGGCATTGGCCGCGATCTTCGCGCGGAGGTCATCGAGGTCGACGTTGCCGTGCGCATCGGTCGCGACCACGACCACGCGGTATCCGGCCATCACCGCGCTCGCGGGATTGGTGCCGTGCGCGGACGCCGGGATGAGGCAGACCTTCCGATGTCCCTCGCCGCGCGACTGGTGCCAACGGCGAATTGCGAGCAGGCCGGCGTACTCGCCCTGTGAGCCGGCATTGGGCTGCAGGCTGACCGCTGCGAAGCCCGTGATCTCGCCCAGCCACGACTCGAGGTCGTGGTACAGCCGGGCATAGCCGGGCAGGCGCGTGGAGTCGCTGAATGGATGCACGCGAGAGAAGCCCGGCAGGCTGATGCCCATCATCTCGGTGGTCGCGTTGAGCTTCATCGTGCAGCTGCCCAGCGGGATCATGGACCGGGTGAGGGTCACGTCCTTCTCGGCCAGGTGGAAGAGGTACCGGAGCATCTCCGTCTCGGAGCGGTACAGCGAGAACACCGGGTGGGTGAGGATCGCGTCGGTGCGGCGGACCGCGGCCGGGAGTGCCGCGCGCGCCGTCTTCGCTACATCCGCGGTCTTCGGCTGTGCGCCGCCGATCGCCTCGATGACCGCCGCGACATCCGCGTCAGTGGTCGTCTCGTCGCAGGCGATGGAGATTCCGGTCGCATCCAGGCGACGGAGCTCATAGCCCCCGGCCGCCGCGGCGGCGACCATGGCGTCGGCGCGGCCGGTGGTGCCCGTCTCGATTGCGATGGTGTCGACGTACTGGTCATGCCGGAGCTGCAGTCCGGCAATCTCTGCGACCGCGGTGGCGAGGGCGGAGGCGCGCGCATGCGTCTGTTCGGCGATTGCGCGTAGCCCATCGGGGCCGTGCCATGCCGCATACATGCTCGCGACCACGGCGAGGAGGACCTGCGCCGTGCAGATGTTGGAGGTCGCCTTCTCGCGCCGGATGTGCTGCTCGCGCGTCTGGAGCGTGAGCCGGTAGGCGGGTGCGCCGTCGGCGTCGATGCTCACGCCCACCAGGCGGCCCGGGAGCGAGCGCTTGAACGAGTCGCGCGTCGCCATGAAGCCGGCGTGCGGACCGCCGTTGCCCATCGGGACGCCGAAGCGCTGGCTATTCCCGACGACCACGTCCGCGCCCTGGTCGCCGGCGCTCTCGGTGAGCACGGCAGCCAGCGGGTCCGTCGCGACGATGGCGAGCAGGCCGGCCGCGTGGGCGGCGTCAATGTCCCCACGGATCGAGCGGACGGCGCCGGACGAGCCGGGGTTGGACAGCAGGATCGCGAATGGCCGCTCGCCTTCCTTGGGCGCCGCGGCCCGAGCGAGCAGCTCCGGAACCCCGGCGACGACGACCGCGACGTCGAGTGGCTCCGCGCGGGTTCGGAGGACGGCGATCGTCTGCGGGTGCGTATCCGAATCGACGAGCAGGAGGTTGCCGTCGCGGACGGTGCTCACGGCGTGGCACAGCGTCACGGCTTCGGCGGCCGCGGTGCCCTCGTCGAGCATCGATGCATTCGCGATCTCCATGCCGGTCAGATCGCAGATCGCGGTCTGGAAGTTGATCAGCGCCTCGAGCCGGCCCTGGGCGATCTCCGGCTGATACGGCGTGTAGGCCGTGTACCAGGCCGGGTTCTCCAGGACGTTGCGCAGGATCACGGGTGGCGTGATCGTGTCGTGATAGCCCATCCCGATCATCGACCGGAGCGGCGCGTTCGCGGCGGCCATCTCGCGGAGGTCGGCGAACGCCTGGGCCTCGCTTCGCGCGGGCGGCAACCCAAGACCGTCCCTGCGGAGGATCGCGGTCGGCACGGTCGCGCGGATCAGCGCATCCAGCGACTCGTAGCCGAGGCTCGCGAGCATCGCGTCGACCTCGCGCGCATCGGGGCCCACATGGCGATCGACGAACCCGACGGTCTGCTTGGTCTCGGACATCGGCACGGCACCTCCCGGTGCCCCGCTGTCCTGGTGCCTGAGAGCGTCCTCGCGGGGCGTCCGCCCCGAGAGTTCCTCCGTCGGCGCGCGCTGGCGGGTTGCCCCGTCATCCACGCTCTCCAGCGTCCCCATCCCTGCGCGGTCCCTGGTGCCTGAGAGGTTCCGGACCGTTGCTCCGTCGGCGCCGCCGGATCCGTGGGCACAAGGCCCGCAGCCGACGATCTCTCCCGCGCAGTTCGTATGGGGAAATCGAGGTCATCGTACGCCCTCGATCGCGGGGCACGCATGGGCCCGATCGTCCGGCCCCGCATGCCCTATGCTGCGCCGCGCTATAGCGAGCGCCGGTATAGAGACGGAGGGTCCATGCGGTCCAACATGGCGGCTGGTGGGGTCGCGGCGATCGTGTTCGGGGTTGCAGGCATTGCGTCGGTGGCCTTGCAGCTTGCCCAGCAGTCATTCGGCTTCGAGGACACCGACGACCCGGCGGTGAATCTCGACTACCTCCGGGGCCACCTGGACAACTACCTCCAGCAAGGCCTCGTGCTGTTCCTGATGGCGGTCACGCTGACGATCGTCGTCTTTGCCGTGTGGGACGTGCTGGCCGGGCGGAGTGGCAGCCTCGGGCTGCGCACGGTCTCGAGCATCGGGCTGGCGGCAGCCCTCTGCCTGTTCCTGTTTGGCGTGTTCCGCTACAGCGTGCGGCCCCTCCTGTACATCGATGGCCTCAACCCGGACTGGGGAGAGGCCGGCTACCTCGTCCAGCAGGTCGCGGGGGTGCACGGCGTCGCGCAGGCTTCCATCCTCGCGATGTGCGGCTGGGCGGTTGGCGTCGCGATCCTGGGCTTCCGGTCGAGCGTGCTGCCGCGCTGGCTCGCCGTCCTCGCGATCCTGCCGGGCCTCCGGCTCCTCTCGGGCGTGGGGCCGCTCCTCGAACCCGATGCCCTTCCCGACGGGGCATGGATCCTGGCCATGCTCTCCATCCCCGGGAGCTTCATCTGGTTCGCCCTCCTGGGCGCGGTGCTCGTCCGGCGGGGGCTCCAATCCGCGAGCACCGCTGCGGCTTCGCCACCGATCGCTGCGGCCTGACCCCTCGGACGGGGTACCGTCTGCGCGTGGATCGCGCGAGGCTTGCCGTCATCGGCGCCGGGACGATGGGTTCCGGAATCGCCCAGGTCGCGCTCGAGGGCGGCTGGGACGTGGTGCTCAGCGACCCCGTCGCGGGTGCGGTTGACGCGGCACGGCGGCGAATCGCCGATGGGTTGACGAAGCGCGCGGCCCGCTCCGTCCCGGATCCCGCGCAGCGCGACGGCTTCGTGGCCGGCTACCTGGCGCGACTTTCGGCCGCTCCTTCTCCGGCCGCCGCCGCGGCCGGCGCGCACCTGGTGATCGAGGCCGTGCTCGAGCAGCTGGAGCTGAAGCGCGCCATCTTCGCGGAGATCGACGAGGCGGCCGACGCGGAAACGATCCTCGCCACGAACACGAGCGCGCTGTCGGTCTCCAGCATCGCGGAGGAAACGGGCCGGCCGGAGCGTGTCGTGGGCCTCCACTTCTTCAACCCGGCGCCGGTGCTGCCGCTGGTGGAGGTCGTGGCGGGAAGGCGCACCGCTGCATGGGCGGCTGAGCGGGCCGCGGCCATCGTCGAGGGCTGGGGCAAGACAGCGATCCGGGTCACGGATTCGCCCGGCTTCATCGTGAATCGGGTAAATCGCCCGTTCACCCTCGAGTCGCTGCGCCTCCTCAGGCAGGCGTCAGGCACGATCGAGACCATTGATCGCGCGCTTGTCGAGGCGGGCTTCCCGATGGGCCCGTTCGCGCTGATGGACCTGATCGGCATCGACGTGAATCTCGCCGCGGCTCGTGGGCTGTTCGAGGCGTCGGGGAGGCCGCCGCGATTTCGGCCGTCGCCGATCCAGGAGCAGCTCGTGGCCGCGGGCAGGCTCGGGCGCAAGACGGGTGAAGGCTTCTACCGGTACGTCGATGGTCGCGCCGCGGGTCCCGCAGCGCGCTTCGCGGGTGCACTCCCGATCGCCGGTCCGGGCGCCGCCGCGGTCCTCGACGACGCGGCGATCGCGGAACGCGTGATCCTGGCCATCGTCAACGAGGCGTATCGAGCCGCGGGCGACCGCGTCGCCGGCGCCGACGACATCGATCGGGCGATGCGACTCGGCGCGAACCACCCGTTCGGCCCGTTCGAGTGGGCGACGCGCACCGGCGTCCACGAGGTCGTGGTCATGCTCGATGCGCTGAGCGACGAGGACACCGACACCTTCCGCCCGGCGCTGCCGCTGCTCCGCGAGGCGAGAGCAGCGATGTGAGGCAGCGCGTACGATCCGCGCGAACACGACCCCGCGACAACTCCGGAGGGATCAGATGACCAAGCGAATGCTCGCGCTGCCACTGGCCGCGCTCACCAGCCTTGCCATCCTCGTCGCCGCGTGCGGCCCAGGCGCCGCGACGCAGGCGCCCGGCGCAACACAGGGCGCAGCCGCGACGCAGGGCCCGGTCGCGACGCAAAGGCCTGCCGCCACCGGCGGCGGCGAGCCATCGCTCGACCTGTCGTCCTTCCACGGCGACGTGAAGCTCGAGGACATGTTCCCGAAGGAGATCGGCGGGACTGCGCTCGTCGTCCTGAGCATGACCGGCGACCAGTTCATGGGCCAGGGCGATTCCCCAGAGCTCGATGCTGCGCTCGCGGCGCTCGGCAAGAGCTCATCCGACCTCAGCGTCGCATTCGGCGGCGCCGGGGGCATCACGATCGTCGCATTCCGAATCCAGGGGGTGTCCGGCTCCTCGCTGCTGACGGCGCTGTTCACGGCCTACGCGCAGGACGAGGGGACCACCGTCACGGACGTCACGATCGCGGGCAAGGCCGCGAAGAAGATCGTCGCCCCGGACGAGACGACGTACGTGTACGCCGCACAGGACGCGGTGTTTGGGGTCGGCGGTGAAGCGATCACGGACGCGCAGTTGACCGAGGCCTTCACGAAGCTGCCGTAACCCGCATCGCGAGCACGCCCATGGCCAGGGATCCGCGTCGATCGCTGCGCGAGGCGTGGATCATCGAGGCTGTTCGAACGCCGGTCGGCAGGTACGGTGGTGCGCTCGCCACCGTCCGGCCGGACGACCTCGCCGCGCTGGCGATCCGGGCCGTCGTCGAGCGATCGGGGATTGACCCGGCGCTGCTCGAGGACGTGATCCTCGGCTGCGCCAACCAGGCGGGCGAGGACAACCGGAACGTCGCGCGGATGGCCGCGCTCCTGGCCGGCCTGCCGGTCGAGGTCGCCGGGCAGACGGTCAACCGGCTGTGCGGCTCCGGCCTCCAGGCGATCAACGCGGCCGCGCATGCGATCGGCGCGGACGATGGCGACGCGTTCATCGCCGGCGGCGTGGAATCGATGACCCGCGCCCCGTACGTGATGGGCAAGGCAGAGGCGGCATGGGATCGCGGCGCGCGGGAGCTCCAGGACACGACGCTCGGCTGGCGGTTCATCAACCCGGCGCTCTCGGCGCTGCACCACCCGTGGACGATGGGCGAGACCGCGGAGAACGTGGTCGAGCGCTACGGCGCTACGAACGACGTTACCCGCGAGCGCCAGGACGCGTTCGCCCTCCGGTCGCATCAGCGGGCCGTGGCGGCCATCGAGGGTGGGCTGTTCGACGGGCAGATCGTGCCGGTCGCGGTGCCGCAGAAGAAGGGCGAGCCAGTGGTCGTTTCGCGCGACGAGCACCCGCGCGCGGACACATCCATGGAGGCCCTCGGGAAGCTGCGCGCGGCGTTCCGCGAAGGCGGATCCGTGACGGCGGGCAACTCGTCCGGGATCAACGACGGCGCAGCGGCGACGCTGGTCGTCGAGGCGAATCGCGCCCGGGAGTGGGGGCTCAAGCCGTTGGCGCGCGTCGTCTCCACGGCGGTGGCGGGCGTGGATCCCGCGATCATGGGGATCGGGCCGGTGCCGGCAGCGCGCAAGGCGCTCGCGCGGGCCGGGATCACGGCCGCCGATCTCGACCTCGTGGAGCTCAACGAGGCATTCGCGTCGCAATCGGTCGTGTGCATGGATGAGCTCGGACTGGATCCGGAGAAGGTCAACGTCAACGGCGGCGCGATCGCGCTGGGCCACCCGCTGGGGGCGTCAGGGGCGCGGCTCGTGACGATGCTGGTCCACGAGTTGGCGCGACGCGGTGGCCGCTACGGCCTGGCCACGATGTGCATCGGCGTGGGGCAGGGGATCGCCACCGTCGTGGAGCGCGTCGAGGCCTAGTTCGCTACGAATCTCGCGCGAGTGTCGCCGTCCAAGGGGCGAATCGCTACGCACAGAAGCCAAACTCCTTCGGCCCTAAATGGCGGACCAGGTGGAGCACCGCCGCAGCTGTGTCCGTGAAGGTCGCGGTGGTTGGCGTGACCAGCCGGAATGTGCCAGGGGAACCATCGAATTGGACTGGATCCGCCGGCACGTCAACGGGGTCCCAGAAACTGCCGTCGACGTCGATCGGGCTGCTGATTCCGCAGTGAGGCATCTCATAGCCGTACGTGGTCCCGACCACTGCTCCGGTTGGAGAGATCGGCAGGAGCGTGAGTCGGCCGTCCTGGCGCGACAAGACAGGCTGCGCCGCGATCGCCTCCTGGCCGGGCCCTGGGACATCAATCCCCCAGACGACCGGCGCGGGCGTCGAGTAGGCGGGCGATGAACACGCCGTGGTCGTAGCAAGGACGAGAACCGTCAGGAAGGCCTTGATAACTCGCTGCCGCATGTGGGTGTTCCGGCCTCGCTCAGCGTTCCGCAATGTCACGCGAGGACCGCGCGCCGAGGGCACGCAGTGCTAAGCACAACCGCCAAACTCCTTCGGCCCGACATGGCGGACTAACTGAAGGACCGCCCCATTGTCATCGGTGAAGGTCGCCGTGGTGGGCGTGTCCAGTCGAAACGTGCCACGGGAGCCGTCGAATTGCACCGGGTCGTCTGGGAGATTCACGGGGTCCCAGAAGCTGCCATCGACGTCGATCGGGCTGTTGATTCCGCAGTGAGGCATCTCGTACCCGTACTCGGCCCCAACTACCGCGCCGGTTGGAGAGATCGGCAGGAGCGTGAGCCGGCCTTCCCGGCGCGATAGGACGGGCTGCGAGTCGATCGCCTCCGGGCCTGGCGTCGGGACGTCGATCCCCCACACGACGGGCGCTGGCGTCGGGTAGGTGGGCCCGGAGCACGCCGCGGTCGAAGCCGTGATGAAAATTGCCAAGAGGGCCTGGATGGCTCGCAGTCGCATGTGGGTGTCGAGGCCTCAGTCAGCGTCGCGGAATGTCACTCGCTCGATGCCTCTCTTCGTTGGGGTGGCTCACGGCGAATGATTTCATGCGGTAGCCAAGGAGCAAACCGAGCCCCGCGGCAAGGAGCTGCGTCCCCCCGGCGGTTTCCGTGATGAGAACGCGCGGAAGGTCCGGGTGCCTGGTGATCTCGTTGAAAACGAGGATGGGCAGGAACCCGGCAACGACGTCGGCGACGAACACGCAGAGCAGGAATAGCGCCCCCTCGCGGATCGAGCCGAGCCTCCGGCCGAAGGCTGTCGCCATGACCAGTGCGACGAGAGCGGCAACCACAACGGCTGGGAGGTGGTCGCGGAACAGCGTGTGCAGCCCGACCGCGTACGCCCGCGAGGCGCCGACATAGCCGATCAGGAGCCCGAGCGCGGCAAGATTCGCGAACGCAACGACAAACGCCGGAATGACGAACCGCCGCGCCTGGTCGCTATCGAACAGCCGCATGTCCACCTCCTGCGCGCGCCGGTTGACCTCTGAGCGCCTCTCGAAGGACGGCCGGCGCGACCGCGCCTGTGACGCACGCGCCCATCAGTCAGCGCCGCTGAATGTCACGCGACCGACTGTCAGCCTTCGTCGATCTGTCGGAGACGCC
>JANLSG010000134.1:0-32983 GCA_031362295.1 Chloroflexota bacterium | reverse complement strand
GCAGTTACGTTCCCAATCGTTGGCGAACCCTGCGCGAGCGCTATCGAGCCCCCTGTGTGCGCGCAGTGGGCAGCTGTCAACAAACCGTATCCCTGGCTGGAGCCAACGAGCCAGCCAAAGGCGTCGCTGCACCATTCGTTGCGACCGGGAGTTCCGGAGAGACCCGAACAGCGCCACGGGGACGGATCCCGAGGAGACGGACGCGAATGCCTTTGCGGCGGAGCTACTGATGCCGGCAGACTGGATCGAGGAGAAATGGGCGGAGGCGGTTGACCTCACGGGGATTACGACTGGGTGGTACGCACAGCCAAAGAATTCGGCGTGAGCACGCAGTCGTTGCTCTATCGGATCGAGAACCTGCGTTGCTCCGGCAGAACGGCTAGCGGCAGGAGCATACCGACTCCAACCTGCCTGACGGCGGCAACTTCGAACCCGTCCATCCACTACCCCGCGGCTCGATTGACGCCCCTCCGGGGCGTTCGTACACTCAATCCCGACAAGAACGCTTGGGATTGAGGACCGTCTGCTGACCTCCGTCGAGACCGCGCCGACCACCACCTCGCACCGGCCGTCGTTCCACGGCACGGGCGCCGTCGCCTTCAGCACGAAGGGCGAGTACGGGGTGCGCCTGATGGTCCAGCTGGGGCGCCACTTCGGCGCCGGGCCGGCGTCGCTCGCGGAGATCGCCGGCGCCGAGGACATGCCCCGGGCGTACCTGGAGCAGCTGGCGTTCGTGCTTCGCGACGCGAGCCTGGTTGTCTCCACCCGCGGCGCCCACGGCGGGTACGAGCTGGCTCGCCCGCCCCATGCAATCCCGATGAGCGAGGTCCTCCGCGCCCTGGAAGGCCCACTCGCGCCGATGATCTGCGCCACGGATGAGCCCGCCCACGAGTTGGCCTGCGATCGGACGTCGTCGTGCACCGTCAACCTGCTGTGGGTCCGTGTTCGGGATGCGGTCGCGGGCGCGCTCGAGGGCGTGACCCTTGCCGACCTCGTCCCGCAACGTCTCGTGTCCATCGAACCCGCATCCATCGTCCACGCCGAAGGAGCCCTGACCGCATCGTGACCGACCACACCAACGGCACCTCGGCGAGCGCCGCCGCAAACGCCGACAACCGTCTCGTCATCCGCGGCCTGCGGGTCGCGCCCGCGGGCGCGCCGGAGCGCGAGATCCTCCAGGGCATCGACCTCGAGGTTGGGCCCGGCGAGGTCCACGCGATCATGGGCCCGAACGGATCGGGCAAGACGACGCTCGCCTACGCCCTCATGGGCCATCCCTCGTACACGATCCTCGGCGGTGAGGTCACCTGGCGCGGCCGGGACCTGCTCAAGCTCAGCCCGGACAAGCGCGCGCGGCTCGGGATGTTCCTCGCCTTCCAGTACCCCACCGCGATCCCGGGTCTCAGCGTCGCGAGCTTCATCCGGAGCGCGCTCAACGCGAAGCTCCAGGGCATCGACAAGAACCCCGACATCGACCCGACGGACGCCATCAAGGGCGGCGTCTCCATGATGGATTTCCGAAAGAAGATGCGGGCCAAGCTCGCCCTCCTGAAGATGGACGAGGCGTTCGCCGCGCGGTACGTCAACGAGGGCTTCTCCGGTGGAGAGAAGAAGCGCCTGGAGATGCTCCAGATGGCGATGCTGGAGCCGAGCATGGCGATCCTGGACGAGACCGATTCGGGCCTCGACATCGATGCATTGCGGGTCGTGGCCGAGGGCGTAAACGCGATGCTCAACCCCGATCTCGGCATCCTGCTGATCACCCACTATCAGCGCCTGCTCAACTACATCACCCCGGACGTGGTCCACGTCCTGGCCCAGGGCCGGATCGTCAAGAGCGGCGGCAAGGACCTCGCGCTCCGGCTGGAGAGCGAGGGCTACGGCCCGATCCTGCGCGAGGCCGGGCTGGCGCCGGACGTGCCGGACGAGGCGCTGCTCGTGCCCCAGGGCCCGGACCTCGGCGCGCCGGCCGAACCCGTGGAGGCCGCCCGCTAGCCGGGAGGATTCATCGATGACACTCACCGTTCCCGAAACCGAGCTCGAGGGCCGGATTCGCAACGGCAAGCTCGTGCCCGAGGTCGTCCGCCGGGACTTCCCGATTCTCGCCACCGAGTCCCACGGCCACCCGCTGGTCTTCCTCGACTCGGCGTCGACGAGCCAGAAGCCGACGGCCGTCATCGAGGCGCTGGACGGCTATTACCGCGAGTACAACGCGAACGTTCACCGCGGGATCTACGAGATCGGTGAGCGAGCGACTGCAACGTACGAGGCGGCGCGCGCCTCCGTGGCGCGGTTCATCAACGCACCGTCGAGCAGCGAGGTGATCTTCACCCGCAACGCGACCGAGGCGATCAACCTGGTCGCGTACTCGTGGGGCCGGAAGAACATCGACCGCGGCGACGCGATCGTGCTCACCGAGATGGAGCACCACGCGAACCTGGTCCCGTGGCAGCTCCTGGCCCAGGAGCGCGACGGCGACCTCGAGTTCATCCCGATCACCGACGACGGCATCCTCCGCCAGGACGTCTTCGAGGTCCTCCTCCGCCTCAAGCCGAAGCTCGTCGCGTTCACCCACGTGTCGAACACGCTGGGCACGATCAACCCGGTCATCGAGATGACGCGGCTGGCCCACGAGGCGGGCGCGCTCGTGCTCATCGACGGCGCACAGGCCGTGCCGCACGTGCCGGTGGACGTCCAGGCGATCGGCGCGGACTTCTATGCGTTCAGCGGCCACAAGATGCTGGGGCCCACCGGTTCCGGCGCGCTCTGGGCGCGGCGCGAGCTGCTGGAGGCGATGCCGCCATTCATGGCCGGCGGCGACATGATCCGCGAGGTCCATCTCCGACGATCGGAGTGGAACTCCATTCCGTGGAAGTTCGAGGCGGGCACGCCGGATATCGCGGCGGAGATCGGCCTGGGGGCCGCGGCGGAGTACCTCATGGCGCTGGGGATGAACTACGTGCGAGAGCACGAACGCGAGCTGCTCGCCTATGCGTTCGACGCGCTCGGCCGCGCGCACCCGGACCTGGACCTGTACGGCCCCATGAACCCGGACCTCCGCGGCGGCGTGATCCCGTTCAACGTGCCCGGCGTCCATCCCCACGACGTCGCGCAGGTGCTCGATCGATCGGGCGTCGCGGTTCGCGCCGGCCACCACTGCACCATGCCGCTGCACGAGCGGCTCGAGCTCGCCGCGACCGCGCGCGCCAGCTTCAACGTGTACACGACGGAGGCCGACATTGACGCCCTCGTCGCCGGCCTCTCCGAGGTCAAGCGGATCTTCGGCTGACCTTCAGCCGACGAACAGGACGTCGACGCCGAGGCGCTCGTAGGTCGCCAACGCCCGACGGTCTCGCGTGATCAATGTCGCCCCCGCGTGCTTCGCAGTTACCCCGATGAGCGCGTCGTACGTCGCGCCGCCGGAGATGCCCGCGGCGACGAGTCGCCCGATCAGGCCAGCCAGGGCCTCCCCTGGCAGGACGAGCCAAGGCTCCGGGAACTCCCGCTCGAGAAACGTGCGGACCTCCCCCGCCGGCGCGCGATGCGGCGGCGGCAGGCGCGTCAGGACCGAGTAGGTCTCCAAGCCGGCGTGGCCCGGCAGGCGAGGCGCTTGGTCGAGCAGTCGACGAGCCGCCAAATGTGCAGGGTGCCAAGCGGCGAAGGCTGCGATCACGACGCTCGTGTCGACCACCCTCACCGCCGAATCTTCTCGAGCGTGGCGCGGACGATCTCGTCCGTGAGCGGGGGAAGGGGGCGTTCCGGGACAGCGACGAGGTGCCCATCGCGCTTCTCCAGGTGCATGGGTGTGGGCGGAACCTCGATCTCGATCCTTCCGTCGACGGCCCTGAGCTCGACCTCCTCACCGCCGTACAGCGCGAGTTCCTCACGGATGGCTTTCGGGATCACGATCCGCCCCGCGGCGTCGATGGTGGTGCGCATGGCAGGAGATTACCATCACTTCTACCATCGCTGCGATCGCCCTCAGACGCCGTGGCCCGTGCATCACACTACGGACCATGACCGAACGAGAGGGCGTGCCGGACGAGATCACCGACCAGGTCGTCGAATCCGCTGAGGCGCTCGGCATCGAGCTGGATCGGGCCGAGGCTGAACGCTGGATCGATGCCGTCTCAAATGAGTCGTCCGGCGGAAACGTCACGGTGGATGTCGATACGGGCGTGTACGGGCATCGCGTCACGATGGCCGACCTCGATACGGCAGGCCTCGCCCGCTTCCGCAGGATGGCCGGGGTCGTCGGGTTCGCGGATGATCCGCCCACGGTGACCACGGCGCTCGCCCTCTCGGGTTCGGCGGCGCAGGCCCGCGTGCAGCGGTTCCCCGCCGACGCCGACTTCTTCGAACGCATCCACATCTGCGCGGAGACAAGGGACGAGGCGTGCCGGGTGCTCGGCGGTCTCATGCGCGACAAGGCGCTGGCGACGATGCGGGGCGCGGGCCATCGGCTCCACGAGGTGAAGCTCGGCAACTGGCCGGTCGACGGTGACGACGACCGCGGGCCGGTGCGACGCGGTACGCCGGTCTCCTGGACACCTGCGCAGGTCGAGGCGGGCGGGATCGCCTACAGGAACACCGACGGCACCGAGAACGTGCTCTGGTGGGACGACGCTGCACTCGACCCGGGTTGGTGCAAGCTCGACTGGGTGATCGAGGATCCGATCGATCACACCCTCGTGAACGCGTCGAACATGCTCGACATCACGTGGGAGGCGCCGGACGGCACGATCACGCCCCTCGATGGCTTCCTGGATTCCTACTTCCAGGAGGTCTACCTCGAGACCGAATCCATCCCGCTCTTCTCGAAGCTCGTCAAGCAGCTGGGCGCGGACTCCGTCGCGGACTACGTCACGACCCTCACCCACGAGGTCTGGAAGTACACCGTCAAGGACCCGAACTACGGCAAGGCCGCGCGCCGCCTGTACAACGTCTTCCGCCTCACCGGCCGGTACGCCGAGGCGGCCTATCTCCGCGAGCTGTTCGACGAGCCGGTGACGGCCCTGTACCAGGTCGCCGCGCTCCTGCGCACGCTCGGCGAGGCGTCGGAGGACGGCGACGCGTTCGATACCGAGGCGATGGTCGCCCAGTTCGACGGGCTGATCATGTCGTCGATTTCCGCGCTTGAGGGCCGGTCCGAGGCGGAAATGGTCGCGCGGCTGCTGCGCCTACGTGCTGCATTTTCCACCCGGACGGAGACGGCGGCCCGGTCCGCGGACCTCGAAGAGGCCCGCTCGGATGCGATGCGCGAGGTCGACGCGTACTTCAAGCGCGCACTGGAGAGCGTCCCCAGCATCAAGACCTTCCTGGACGATCTCGCGGCCGCCGAGCAGGTCGCGGGCTAGCCTCTCTGGCACGAGGCTGGAACGCCCAGCGAGCGGTACGACCGACGAACAGTCGACAGGGCTGGGCCGATGGCCCTTCTTCATCAAGCCGCACGCGCGGCGTTCCAAATCACCGCTGGAGCCGCCCTTGCGCAGCGCTTCTCGGTCACTCCTTCGTCGTAGCGCTCGCCCAGCGATCCAAACCTTCTCGAGTCCATGGAGGGACGCGACTCGAGACCGTTCGTCAGCCCCGGCGGGCGTCGCGCAGGTCCAGGCGGTCAGAGGCGGCGGCGATCAGGTCACGGTCGTGGGTCGCGACGAGCATCGTCACCTTTGCGCGGTCCAGGCGCGCGAGCATCGCGATGAGCGACGTCGCGCTTGCCCGGTCGAGGGCGGCCGTCGGCTCGTCCAGGATCAACAGGCGCGGCCTGGCCGCGACGGCGCGAGCGATCGCGACCCGGACCCGCTCGCCGCCCGACAGGGTCTCCGGCGGCTCGGAGGCGAGATCCGCCAGTCCCACCTCCTCGAGCGCCTCGCGGGCCCGCTCGCGGCGCGAGGCCGCGGTGTCGCCCGCGCGCCGGATCGCCAGAGCGAGCTCAACGTTCTCCAGCGCGCTCAGGAACGGCACGAGTCGCGGCGCCTGCGGGCAGAACGCGACATCGAGGGCACGGAAACGGGCGAGCGCCTCGCGGTCCAGCCCGGCGAGGTCCGTCCCGAGCGTGAGGACGCGACCGCTCGTCGGCCGGTCCAGGCCCGCCACGAGGCGCAGCAGCGTCGACTTCCCGGAACCTGACGGACCGGTGACGATGTGCAGCCCGCCAGTGGCAAACGTGGCATCGAGGTCGCGCACGGCGTGGATTGCGCCCGACCCCGAGCCGTAGGTTCGCGACAGGTGCTCCACCGCGACTGCGGGCTCCGTCCCTGCGGCCGGTTCGACGGGCGCCATGCGGGGCGCCGGCGGCGGAAGTGCCGGCGCTCGCCAGCCACTGGCATCGACGATGGCCTCCGCCTCGGCATCCGGCCCATTGCGCACGGCGATCGCGCGGCCGTCGCGCACGTACACGATTCGATCGGCCATGCGCTCAACCAGCAGGTCATGGGTGACGATGATCGCGGTGGCGCCCTCGCGGCGGACGAGGGCCTGGAGCAGCGACACCAGCTCCGCGGCGGTGCGCTCGTCCAGCTCCGCGGTCGGCTCGTCGGCGAGGAGGAGGCGCGGCCGAGGCGCGAGGGCGGCTGCGAACGCAACGCGCTGCTGCTCGCCGCCGGAGAGGCGGCTCGGCGTTGCGTCGCCGCGATCCCCGAGGCCCACCTGGTCCAGGAGCTCCGTGGCGCGCGCTGCTCGCTCCTTCGCGCCCCAACCCCGGAGCCGGAGCGGCAGCTCCACCGCGTCGCGGGCCGTGAGGTACGGCGACAGCGAGCGCCAGTACTGCTGGTCGATCACGCCGACGTCCGCTCGATAGCGGACCAGCTCGCCCTCGCCCGTGCGCTCCAGCGCGACGGTGAACGACTCGACGCTCCCGGCCGATGGCCGATCCAATCCCGCGAGGATCCGGAGCGCGGTGGACTTTCCGGAGCCTGACGCCCCGACGATCGCGACCACCTCGCCCTCGGCGACCTCGAGGTCCAGGCCGCGCAGGGCCGCGACGTTGCCGGCCGCGCCCGGATAGATGCGCATGACGCTGCTGGCCTGGATGACGCGCGTCATCGGACGTCCGCCCCGAGCGACGCGTGGGCGAAATGGCGGCGCGTGAGCACGGTGACCGCGACCGCGATCACGACCAGCATCGCGGCGGCGATCCCGACCACGAGCGCCCACGGCGCGACGAAGACCAGCGGCGGCACGGCGACGCCACCCTCGCCACCCACGCCGATCGAGGACGCCACGAACCAGCCGAGGCCCACCCCCACCAGGATTCCCGTCACCGTCCCGACCGCGCACATCGCCACGGTGCGCAGCACGACGAGCGAGACGAGCGACCGTGGCGTCGTGCCCTGCGCCTCCAGCTCCCACAGCTCGCCGCGCTCGTCCCGCAGCTCAGACGACGCGGCCAGGAGCACGCCAACGAACGACAGGACCAGACCGGCGATCGCACCGATGGCGAGCCCCCAGACCAGCCCGATCGCGAACGGGTCGCTGGCCCGGGCTTCCTCGATCGCCGGTCGCGACTGCACGACGAGTTGCGGGAACGGGTCGGTCCCGAGTGCCGCGACCACCTCCGCCGTGCGTGCATTGCTCGGCGTCCCAAGCAGTACCTGGTTTGGGATCCCGATGCCCGGATTGCGGGCGTTGACGGCCAGCAGCAGCGGCGCGAGATCGACGATGACCACGCGACCGGGGTCCAGGATCGATGGGAAGAGGGTCGTGGTGCCAACCGGTCGCAGCTGCAGGTTGATGTTCGCGCCGATCAGGACGTCGAGGACGCCGGCAGCGTTGACGTCCTCCACGAGGTCCGGGCTGACGATCGCTGGCAGGACGAGCCCGTCGGTGCGCGCCGGCGGACGGATGAACTGCGGGCCGCCCTGGACCTCGAGGTGGGTCGGCGCCGTGGGGTCGATGAGGTCAGGGAGGCCGGTGATCGTGGCCTCCCCGCGCTGTCGCTGGCCCTGCTCGGGGCCGCCGCCCGCGGCGGGTCCGCCGTTCACGGCGACCAGGCCGAGGATCCGCCAGCCGACCGGTTCCGACGCCGGGAGCAGGTTGAGCTCCGTGGGATCGAACAGCTCCCCCGTCATCGTCTGGCGGCCCGGGACAAGCTCGCCGAGGATCGTGAACCGAATCGCGCCGTCGGCCTGCTCCACGACGAGGCCGATGCGGATCGGGTCGCCCGTGTAGTCGATGTCGATGGAGAACGTGCGTGCCCCGGTCGGCAGCGCGTGGCCCGCGAGCCGCCACTCGCCGTCGAGGTGGATCGCCGCGCCAAGCGCGCTGGGGTCCGTCGGCGAGAAGTCCGGACGCCAGCCCTTGAGCTCGCCGATCGCCTCCGCGTCGATCCCGACGAGGATGAACGTTCGTCGTGTCGCGGTCTCCCCCGGTGCGCGCGCCATCGGCCGGACCTCCACGTCCGGGCCCAGCGCCCCGCCCTCGAGGAGCGGCAGCACGTACGTCCCGAACCGACCCTCCGCCGAGAGCGTCTGGACGCGCACGTCCAGTCCCGCGGAGAACGCGGCCTGATCCGCGGCGCCCTGGCGGAGCGTGGCCGCGTACACCTGCCCGAACACGACCGCGGCAACGCTGAACGCCAGGAGCGTCATCACGGCGGCTGGCCGGAGCGGCTCCCGGGCCACGGAGATCGTCGCGAGGCGAATCCCGAGCGGCGCCCGGCGCGTGACCCGTGCCAGCCCTCGCAGGAGCGGCGGCAGGAGCACGAGGCTGCCCAGGATCACGGACAGCCCAAGCGCGCCGGGCAGGAGCACGGATGCCGGAGAGGTCACGTCGGCCGCGAGCTTTGCCGGATCGCTGGGGCCGCTCGCGAGGCGGGTCCAGACGAGGATGAGACCCGCTGGGAGCACGGCGGCGATGACCACCCGTGGCTGGAGCAGGCGGCCCGCCGCGGGATGGATCCCGAGCACGATCGCGACCATCGCAAGCCCGACGAGGAGCGCCGTCAGCGCGATGCCCGCCGGCTGGAACAGGGCGAGGTTGAGCACGATGTCGATCGGCGCGCCCTGGCTGGATGCGAGCCAGGCCACCGAGGCAGCGGCGACGAGCTCGCCGACGATCGCGCCGGCGACGGCGGGGAAGAGCCCTTCGCCGACCACGAACAGCAGCCGCGCGGCCCGAGACGCGCCGGCGGCGCGGAGCCGTCGGTCCTCCAGCGACACGTCGGAGCGCTCGATGGCGGCCGCGAACGCGGCGAATGCCAGCAACACGCCGACGATGAGGGAGCTGATGAATACCAGCCGCCCGATGGCCACGGCGGTGCGTTCATGGACTGCGGTGAGGGTCGATTCGGGCGTGGACAGCTGGTAGGACAGGCCGGCCGGCGCGAGGATTCGCTGGATCTCGTCCACTCGAGTCGCGAGGTCGGCGAGGGTCCAGCTATGGACCTGCTCCGGGTCGATGGGCGCCAGCCAGAAGCCGGTCCGCGGCACCTCCAGCACGGCCGCCGGCTCCTGGAGTCCCGCACGGCCCTCGATGAGCAGCGCCAGCCCATCCGGCTGGATGACCGCGAGCGGCAGGTTCGGCGAGGGCGCCGCGACGCCGACGATGTTGAACCGAAGGCCCTCCAGCACCACGAAGGTGCCCACCTCGCCCGTGCCGTCCGGGAGCGCGCTCGGCCCGATGCGGACGGTCTCGCACGGCGACACACCGAGGCACGGAACGGGCAGCCGACCCTGGGTGAGCTCGACCCAGTCCGCCGCACCGTCCATCGCCAGGATCCGGAATGGCTCGCGCGGCGGCTGGTACAGCCGAACGGCAACGACGGGCTGGGTAACCTCGACGATCGGCTGAAGCGCCTCCAGCGCCACCCGTTCCGATTCCGCATCGCCGTGGCCGTCCAGCGTGTAGTGGGTGATCCCGATCAAACGGTCCGGAGGGGCGAGGTCGGCCAGCGCGCGCCGGGTCGCCAGGTCCTCGGTGACGACGCCGACACCGAACAGCGAGCCGAGCACGACGATCGATCCGGCGACGGACAGCGCGACGAGGGCGGCCGCGCTTCGCCGGCGTCGCGCCCGCGCGCCCACCAGCCGCGTGACGGCCCAGGCCGCGCGGAACCCGCGGCCACGTTTCGAATCCAGGGCTGGCCCTCCTGCTGCAGAGAGTACGGGCGATCAGGCCTGCGTCTTCCGTCGGCTCACGATGTATCGCGAAACAGACTACCCGTCGCTCGTCGCCCCAGCAATCCCAAGGCCGTTGGTGGGGATTCCGCGCTCGGCGCTAGAATGCTGCGCACGAATGGACGACCTGTATCGCGACTACATCCTCGAGCACTATCGGCGCCCCCACAACTTCGGGGTGCTGGATGGCGCCACGATCTCCCAGGAGGGCGCCAACCCCCTGTGCGGCGATCGGATCACGCTCCAGCTCCGGGTGCGCGGCGGCGTCATCGATGGTGTGGGCTTCACCGGCCGCGGCTGCGCGATCAGCCAGGCGTCCGCCTCGCTCCTGACGGATGAGATCAAGGGCAAGGGCGTCGATGCCGCGCAGGCGATGGGCTCGAGCGACGTCCTGGACATGCTCGGCATCGACATCAGCCCGGCGCGCATGAAGTGCGCGATGCTCTCGCTCGAGACGCTCCAGGGCGCCCTGGAGCCCGCGGCCGTTCCCGCCCCGGAGCCGGCAGGTCAAGCGTGACCACGATCGATCAGCTGGGCAGCTGCAGGTGTCAGCCGCCGGCTTGACGCCGGCAGACTCGCGACCCGCGCAACCGCGCGGCAGAGTGCGACGCGCATTCCGGTCCTGCCGGTGCCGTCCGCGCTGTTTCCTTCCCGCACCCGATACACCAAAGGATCACCATCGATGAGCGTCCGACTTGGCGACACCGCCCCCGACTTCACCGCCAGCTCCACCGAAGGCGACGTCCACTTCCACGACTGGCTCGGCGACAGCTGGGGAATCCTGTTCTCCCACCCCCGTGACTTCACGCCCGTCTGCACCACCGAGCTGGGTGCCGTCGCGCGCCTCAAGCCGGAGTTCGACCGCCGCGGCGTCAAGGTCATCGGCCTGAGCGTCGATGGCGTGTCCGATCACGAGAGCTGGTCCGCGGATATCGAGGCGACGCAGGGCGTCGCGTTGAACTTCCCGCTCATCGCGGACAAGGATCGATCCATCGCCGAGGCGTACGACATGATCCATCCCAACGCGGAGGCCACCGCCACGGTGCGCTCCGTGTTCGTGATCGATGGTGCGAAGAAGGTCCGGCTCACGCTGACCTACCCGGCGAGCACCGGCCGCGATTTCAATGAGATCCTGCGGGTGATCGATTCGCTCCAGCTGACCTCGTCAAGGCAGGTCGCCACGCCCGCCAACTGGCGGAAGGGCGACGACGTGATCATCCTCGCGTCGGTCACGGACGAGCAGGCGCGCGAGACCTATCCGGAGGGCTGGCGCGCCCCGCGGCCATACCTCCGATACGTCCCGGACCCATCGGCGAAGTCGGACGGAGCGGCCTGATGGCGATCCGCGAGATCGACGTCCACGCCACCGTCCAGGCGAAAGCCGCCGGTTCCACGCTGATCGACGTGCGCGAGCAGGTCGAGTGGGACGCCGGCCATATCGCCGGCTCGCTGTTCATCCCGCGCGGCGTGCTCGCCGACCAGATCGCGGCGGCCGTGCCCGATCGCGACACGCCGATCGTCGTGTATTGCCGGAGCGGCGCGCGCTCCGGGCTCGGGACTGAGCTGCTCCAGCAGCTCGGCTACACGGACGTGGTGAACATGGCCGGCGGCATCCTCGCGTGGGACGCGGCCGGCCTGCCCATTGAAGCCCCAGCAACCCTCACCCACGCCCAGCAGGCGCGCTACAGCCGGCACCTGCTGATCCCGGAGGTGGGCACCAACGGCCAGGCGAAGCTGCTCGATTCGAAGGTCCTGATCGTCGGCGCGGGTGGGCTTGGCAGCCCGTCCGCACTGTACCTCGCCGCGGCCGGCGTGGGGACGCTCGGAATCGTCGACTTCGACGTCGTCGAAGCCAGCAACCTCCAGCGGCAGGTCATCCACTCCACCGAGCGGCTCGGCCAGAAGAAGGTCGATTCCGCGCGGCGGACGATCGAGGCGCTCAACCCGGACGTGAAGGTCGTCACGTACGACGAGATGCTTCTTGGGGACAACGTCGAGCGGCTCATCGCCGGCTACGACGTGATCCTCGATGGCACCGACACGTTCGAGACGCGCTACCTGCTGAACGACGCCGCGGTCTCTGCGGGCATCCCGGTGGCCCACGCCTCCGTGTTCCGGTTCGAGGGCCAGCTCTCTACCTTCGTGCCGTACGAGGGCCCGTGCTACCGCTGCCTGTACCCGACCCCGCCGCCGCCGGAGCTCGCGCCCGGCTGCTCCGTGGCCGGTGTCCTGGGCGTCGTGCCCGGGATCATGGGCCTGCTCCAGGCCAACGAGGTGCTCAAGGTCCTGCTCGGGATCGGCGAGCCGCTCGTCGGGCGGCTGCTGCTCTTTGATGCGCTCGACGGCTCGTTCTCCGAGCTCAGGCTGGAGCGCGACCCGGCCTGCCCAACGTGCTCGGACGCGGCGCGAGCGGCTCGCGCGACGGGCACCTGGACGGCGCCGTCGCCGTTCGGGGCGGACCAGCCATTCGTGCTCGGCGGCTCGATGGGAGGCGCTCGATGAGCACCGTTCGGTTGCCGTCGGTGCTGCGGGCGAATGCCGACGGGGAGCGGGCGATCGAGGTCGATGGCGCCACGATCGGTGACGCCGTGCAGGCGCTCGTTGGCCGTCACCCTGCGCTCGCGGGCCAGCTCCTGACGCCCGATGGTGAGCTCCACCGGTTCGTCAACGTGTACCTCAACGGGCGTGACGTCCGCTACCTGGCGGGCCTCGAGACGCCGGTTGGTGCCCGTGACGAGATCCGGCTGTTGCCGGCGATCGCGGGAGGGTGACGTGACGGTCCCTACCGAGGTGGGGCGCCGTCGGTTCGGAGGACTGGTCGAGTCGATCGGCGGCACGCCCGTCGTAGAGATCGCACGGCTGTCCCCGAACCCCGCCGTCCGCCTGTTCGCGAAGCTCGAAGCCGCCAATCCGACCGGCTCGGTGAAGGATCGCGTCGCGCGCGCGTTGATCGAGGACCTCGAGGCATCCGGCCGCCTCAGCCCGGATTCGATCCTGCTCGAGGCGACGTCCGGCAACACCGGCATTGCGCTCGCGATGATCGGGCGCCGGAAGGGCTACCGCGTCGCGGTGGTCATGCCGGACAACGTCACGCTGGAGCGGCGCGCGCTCATTGCGCTCCATGGCGCGGAGGTCATCGATTCACCGGGCGCGCTGGGCTCCAACGGGGCCATCGCCCTCGCCCGCGATCTCGTCGCGCGCGATCCGCGCTTCGTGATGGCCGATCAGTACGCCAACCCGGCCAACCCCCGCGTGCACGAGGAGACAACCGGTCCGGAGATCCTCGACGCCGTTCCTGAGCTCGACGTGTTCGTGGCCGGGTTGGGTACCGGCGGGACGCTCACCGGCGTCGGCCGGTTCCTGCGGCGTGCCAAGCCGGGCGTGCGCATCGTGGCTGCCGAGCCGCTGCCGGGCGAGGCCGTCCAGGGCCTTCGATCGCTGGACGACGGGTTCGTGCCGGAGATCTTCGACCCGACCCTGTTGAGCGACCGGTACCTGGTCTCGAATCGCGAGGCGGTCGAGACGGCGCGCCAACTCCTGGACCGTGAGGGGATCTTCGCGGGGCCGTCTTCGGGCGCGGTGTTGGCCGTGGCGGCGCGGGTCGCGGCAACGATGGAGCGGGGGACGATCGTTGCGCTCCTGCCCGACGGCGGCTGGAAATACCTCTCCGCCGGCACGTATGACCGCCCGCTGGACGATCTCGAAGATGCCCTCGAGGGCGGTGTCAGCTGGTGGTGAGCGAGCCGCGTCCCGGTGACTACTACCCGGGCAGCGCCGGGCGCCCGCATCCGGGCCCGATCGCCGTCTCGATCTCCCGCGAGATTCGCGACGAGATCGTGGCGCACGCCCGGCGCGAGGTCCCGAACGAGGCCTGCGGCATCGTTGTGGGCGACCGGCCCGCGGCCGACAGGGGCCGCGCGCTGCGCTGGGTGCCGTTGCGCAACCCGCTTGCCTCCCCGTACCGCTACGCGATCGACCCCGATGACCTGCTCCGGCTGACCATCGAGACCGACGATGCCGACGAGGTCTTCTGGGCGATCGTCCACTCGCACGTTGCGTCGCCGGCACGTCCGTCGCCGACGGACCTCCGCGAATCGCACTACCCGGACGCGCTGTACGTCCTCGTCTCGCTCGATCCCACCGAGGCGGACGTTGGTGGCGCGCCGGGCCTCCGCGCCTGGCGGATCGCCGACGGCGCCGTCCACGAGGTTGCCCTCACGATCGCGGACTGACCTCGACGACGCGCCCGGCATCCAATCGAGAATTCCATCGCCTTGGAACGTCCGGCGAGCGGTACGACCGACAAGGGCGCCAGGACGCCGGCTCTGCTGCCCCTCAGCCGCCGGTTCGCTCGCCTGGCGAGCGATTGACCGACCAAGCGGCGTCAAACTGCCTCGCGCGTCGACCTCCTTCGTCGTACCGCTCTCCCAGCGTTCCAACGTCAGACGCGACTGGCCGACGTCTCCACGGGCGAACCATCGTCGATGACCCGGCCCGCGTCGAGGCGGACGACCCGATGGAATGACCCAGCAACGAAGCCGGCGTCGTGGGAGATCGCGACGACGGTCCGGCCGTCGGCCGCGAGGATTGCCACCACCACCGTGACCCGGGCGATCTCGGTCGCGTCGAGGCCCATGGTCGGCTCGTCAAGCACGACGACCGGCGTGCGCATCGCCAACATGCTCGCGAGGGCGAGGAGGCGCCGCTTCGACGGCCCGAGGTCGTAGGGATTCGCAGCCGCGCGGTCGGCCAGGCCGACGGCACCGAGCGCTTCCTCGACCGCACGCTCGAGCTCCCGCCCGCGAAGGCCGACGTTGCGTGCGCCGAACGCGACCTCGTCGCGGCATGTCCGCGCGAACAGCTGCCGATCCGGGTCCTGGAACGCCAGCCCGACCAGCCGTGCGAGTTCTGCGACGCGCCTGCCTTCGGTCGGGTGGCCGTCGATCAGCACGCGGCCGGCGGTCGGGCGCAGCAGGCCGTTCCAGTGTCGGACGAGCGTCGACTTGCCGGACCCATTTCGGCCCACGATCCCAACGCGCTCGCCGCGCTCGATCGACAGATCGAGCCCGTCCAACGCCCGCGTGCCGTCGGGATATTCGTAGACGAGGCCCTCGCAGCGGATCACGCCGGCACCGCGAATCGGCCGCCGTCGATCGCAACGACGCGCGCGTCGAGCGACCGCAGCAGATCCAGGTCGTGCTCCGCGACGAGCATGGCGGTGCCGGCGCCCGCGAGGGAGCGGAGGGCCTCACCCACGAGCCGCCGCCCCTCGGGATCCAGCTCCGCGACCGGCTCGTCGAGCACGAGCACGCGCGGACGCATCGCGAGCATCGCTGCGATGGCGACGAGCTGCGTCTGCCCGCCGGACAGCCGATCGGGCCGCCGCTCGGCGAGATCCTCGATACCGACAGAGGCGAGCGCCACCCGAACCCGGCCCACCGTCTCCGGGACGGCCAGTCCGAGATTGACGGGTCCGAACGCGACCTCCTCGAACACCGTGCCGGCAATCCCCGACAACTGGCTCGCCGGATTGGCAAACACGAGCCCGACGTGGCGGGCGAGCTCGTGGACGGGGATGCCGCGCAGTGCGACGCCATCAACGAACACGTCTCCGGCGAGCTCGCCGCCGATCGATGCGGGCGCGAGCCCCGAGGCGACGAGGCAGATCGTGGACTTGCCCGCCTCGTTCGGCCCGACGAGGCCGACGATCTCGCCGTCGCCGACGCGCAGGTCGATCGCCTCCAGCGCGCGGCGCCGGTACCCGGGATAGCGATACGAGACGGCACGCAGCTCCAGCGTCATCGGGCGCTCATGGCAGCGTCGGCAGGGCGCCGGCGACGGATGCCGCGACGAGCGCAACCAGACCGGCGAGCAGCAGCCAGCGGGCGAGCCGCTCGGGCGCCGTATCGGGCGGCGCCCACGGCAGGTGGCGAGGGCCGGGTCGCCCGAACGCGCGTGCCTCGAGCGCAAGGCTCCGGGCCTCCACCTCGTGCAGCGAGCCGATCACGACCGGGCTGGCCAGCGGCACGACTCCGCCGAGCCGCCGACGGACGCTGCCCTCCGTATCGAGGCCGCGCGCCCGCTGCGCATTCCGTACGTCGCGCGCTCGCTCCACCAGTGCAGGGACTGCCGCGACCACGGCGCCGATGGCGAAGGCCAGGCGCGGGGAGACGCCGCGCCGCTCAAGGTCGATGACGGAGGCCCGCGGCGGCGTGGTCAGCCCGAACAACGCCAGGGCGCTTGCCATCACCAAGAGGCGCACGACGACCCGGGCGGCGAAGTCGGCGCCCTCCAGCGTCGCCTCGAACGGGCCGAGCTCGAACAGGATCGTCGAGCCTGGTCGCGTGAACACCGACACGAGCCCGACGGCGATCGCGAACGGCAGGGTGACCAGCACGGATCCCACGACGACGCGTCGGAGCACGCCGGCGACGAGGGCGCTGGGCACCACGACGGCGGCGAACAGCACCGTCGGCCCGACGTAGCCTCCGAGGACAAAGGTAGCGAGGGTCACCGCGGCGGCCAGGATCGCCTTGGTCAGCGGATTCAGGCGGTGGTATGCGGTCGGCGCCGCGGGCGCGAGGCGGGCGAGGAGCGCGGCGTCGGCGGCGAGCGCGTCGATGGCGATGGGTCAGGCCTCGATCGTGCCGACGGCTCGCTCGCCCTGCGGGAACCGCGCGGCCACCCGGCGCGACACCGCGCCGAGGATCGTGAACACGATCAGGAAGGTTACGGTCTTGTCGATGGGGTCGGAGATGAGGGATTGCTGGAGGACCGCCTGCTGGAGGTCGGAGCCGGCCTGCTGGAACGCGGCCACGAGCAGGTCCGTGCCGGAACCCGTCACGCCGCCGAAGACGAGCGCCGCGATCGGCGCGGCGATGAACGCCGAGACGACACCACACGTCGCGCCCGCAACCAGCACGTACACGACCCCCAGGTCGCGATCGCGCGCGAGCCTGAACACGAGTGCGACGAGCGCGAGCGCCACGACCAGCGCGACCACGATCCCGAGCGCGAGGAACAGCGGGTCGATTGGGCCTTCGGCGAAGAGTTCGAGGCACAGGCGCCGCGGACCGTCGAGCGCGAACGAGGCGCATTGGTAGAACGGCAGGATCCCGTACCAGGCGAGCCCGCCGAGCACCACGACCGCGGCAAGGAGGCCGCCCGCAAGTCCGGCGGCTGACGTCCCCGGCCGCGATCGGAAGACCCCCGCATACCCGAAGACTCCGGCGAGCAGCCCGATCTCCACGGCGACGATCGCGAATGGCCACGCGAATGGCGACCCGAATGGCGTGCCCGCGAGCAGGAAGGTCCAGGCCAGATTCGAGAGGAGCCCGGTCGCGGCGCCCGCGATCGGCCCGGCGAGCACGCCGACGAGGATGGTCCCGATCGAGTCGAGATAGACGGGCAGCTTCAGCGCCGTCCCGATGGTCTGCCCCAGCACGATGTTGATCGCGATCGCGATCGGCATGAGCACGATCGTGCGCGTCGTGAACTGGCCCGTGATCGAGTCGAGCCGACGCGTCTGGAGCCACTCGACCACGGCGTACGCGATGAACCCAACGATCAGCCCGACGGCGAGCACGAGCATGAACCGGTTCGCACCGGCAGGGATCCCGCCGTCCCCGGGCGTCGGGTCGAACGGCGAGCCGCTCAGGCCGATGACGACGGTCGCTGCAAGCGCGACGCCGCCCGTCAGGACTCGGGGCCAGATTCCGGCGATGCCGATCTCCTCTGACGCTTCGGGTCTAGCGTGCCACGGCGGAGCGCGCCGCGGCCAGCCCGCCGACGCGATCGACGAAGCGATCGAGGAACGCCGCAGCGTCGCCATCGACGGCAATGTCGAGGTTCGGCTGGTTCCCGGTGATGCCCCGCCAATCCGCGACGGTCATGCCGTGGGCCAGGCCCAGGCCCGCCTCGACATCGACGAAGACGGCCTCGGTTCGCACGAGCGCGCGATCGATCGCCGCGGCGACCACGAACGGGTCGTGGATATGCGCGCCGTAGAAGCCGCCGTATCGATCGTGAAACTCGAAGTAGAAGCGAAGCGCGTCACCCAGGAAGCCGAGCATCGGGTTCGCGGCGACCGTACCGATCACGCGCCCGGGCTCCGACGCCATCGCGCCGGCATCCGCGAGCTCGGCGCCGGCGCGGCGGGCGAGGGCGCCGAGATGGGCCGGCAGTAATACCGCGCGCTCGGTGACGTCGAGGCCCATCGCGACTATCCGCGTGGGTCCGATCGCGTCGGCCGCCTCGCGATCCATGGCGCGGCCCGGCCGCCAGGCCGCGAACACCGCCTTCGCCGCGTCCGGGTCGACGTGCATGTTCCACTCGGTCGTCGGCGTGGTGTTGCCCGGCGCACGGTAGGCGCCGCCCATCACGAACAGGTTTCGGAGCAGGCTCGGGAGCGAGGGCTCCCGCTCAAGGGCGACCGCGAGATTCGTGAGCGGTCCCAGCGTAACGAGCGTGACCTCACCGGGCCGAGCCCGCGCAACCGCGACGATGCGATCCGCCGCCTCGTCGTCCTCGAGGGCGCGCGCCGGCGGCGGCAGGACCGCATAGCCGATGCCGGTGGGGCCGTGCGTCTCGGGTGTCGTCTCCAGCGCCTTGACGAGCGGCTGCTCCCGGCCGAGGACGACCGGCACGTCCGTTCGACCCGCCAACTCGAGCACGGCGCGCGTGTTCTCGGCAACCTGGCGGGCGTCCACGTTGCCGCCGACGCAGGTCACCGCGAGGAGGTCGATCTCCGGCGAGGCGCAGGCGTACAGGAGCGCGAGCGCGTCGTCGATGCCGGTGTCGACGTCGAGGATCAGCGGCATGCGATCGGCCATCCGCCGAATGCTAGCGACGGACGAGCCGCAACCCGCGAATCAGCTCAACGGGGCCACGGCGAACTGGACGGCGAACTGCTTGCACCAGATCACGACGCTCTGCAGGTTGCGGGGATCGGTTCCCGGCGGGACCGCCATGTTGTAGTTGCCGTCTGTCGCCTTCAGCGGCCCAAGCTCCACCACGCCGTCCACGTAGCCCGCGGGGTCCGGCGACAGGTAGACGTAGAGGTCCGGCCCGTTTCGGACCGAGAATTCCTCGAAGCGGACGATCCAGACCCCGGGGGCGGTTTCGATCAGGCGAGCGGTGCCGCTCCCGAAGTGGAAATCGTCGGCGCCCGTGAACGTCCCGGCTCGTTCCGGCGCATGGGGCGGCGTGGTCGGTGTCCCGGTGGACGGCAGTGCGATCGACGGCGCCGCGCTTGGAGCGACTGAAGGAGCCGGCTCGACGAGCGCGGTCCGGATGAAGAGCGGCGACCCCAGGTACCAGGCCGTTGGCAGCCCGACGGCGAGCAGGGCGATGACCAGCAGGGAAGTCCGCGCCGGGTGGCGCCTGGCCGCGGCGAACCAGCCGCGCCGGCGCGCGAGCCATACCGCGCCCACGAGCCCGAGCACGAGCGCGATCGCAATCGGCACGCGGAGGGGATAGAGGTTGGTCGCGAAGGCGCGCTCGAGATCGCCGATCCAGTTCATCCGCCGATGATCGGAACCTTTGATGACGCGCGGATGACCGCCGCGGGCGCTGCGTCAGCGAAACAGGGTCGTCAGGAAGCGACCGCGTTTCCGGGCGCCGGATGGCGGCGTGGCGCGGAGGTGGACGTCGAGGACGGCTGGCGCGACCGCGTCGACGAACGCCGTGGTCAGAAGCCGCGCAGCCCGCCGCTCCACGGATGAGCCCGGCTCCGGCGGAGGTTCGCCGGCGGCCAGGCCTGCAAGGTCGCGCGGATTCAGCGGCGCCAGGATGCGCAGGGTCACCCGCCGCCCGAAGTACAGCTCATCGTTGCCACCGAGGACCAGGGGCACGATCGGAGCGTCGTTGCGGAGTGCGAAGTAGGCCATGCCGCCGCCCAGCCGCCGCAGCTCGCCCGGCTTCGAGGCCGGCCCGGTCTCGGGCATCAGCATGAACACGCCGCCGGCGTCGAGCACCTCCCGGGCAGCGGCCATATGGGTCTCGACCGTTCGAGGATCCCGGCTCGCGGGAATCGGAATGACGCCCCCGAGCCGGCGCGTGAGGAACCGCCGCAGCGGCGAGCGGGCCATCGGCCGCGCGTCGCCGAAGAACGAGAACCGCGGCCGTTCCGGCAGGAGGATCCACGGCACGAACGGATCGATCCAGGTCCGGTGCGGGACCACCGCGGCGATCCACCGGCCCCCCGGGCGCCCTCTCGAATCTCGCGGGAGATTCTCCGCACCTTCCAGGACGAGGTCGGCGCGCAGCAGCCAGGCAGCGGTCCGCCAGATGATTCGGAGCATCCGGTACGTGATCCCGGGCCGGACCGACGCCCCGCCGAGCAGGCCGGCTGGAAGCTCTGGTTCGGTCACCATCGGAACGATAGGCCGTGCGGGCGCGCGATCCCGTGCCGCAGGGCTCGCCTACACTCCCGGCGTGACGAGCGGCAACCCAGCGACTCGCCCCATCGGGCCATACGAGCGGCTCGCGGCGGTGGTCCACGAATGGGATCCAAGGACGATCGAGGTCGCCAGCCGGGTGGCAGACCTGGTGCACGCGCACAGGCCGGATCTCGTTGTCGAGCACATCGGCAGCACGTCCGTGCCGGGCCTGCCTGGGAAGGGCATCGTCGACCTGTCGATCGAGACGGAGCCCGCGGACATCCCCGGCGTTGTCGCGATGCTCCACGAGCTCGGATTCCAGCCCCAGCCGGGCCCCGATCCCTGGCCTCCCACCCGGCCGATGCCGGTCGGCTCGCTGGACCTCGAAGGTGAGCAGTACCGCATCCACCTCCACGTGCAGCCGCATGGCGGCGACTTTCCGCGGGACGTCGCGTTCCGCGACGCGCTGCGGAACGACCCGGAGCTGCGCCGCCAGTACGAGGGCCTGAAGCGCGGCATCACCGACGCCGGCCCGGTCGAGGGGCTGCGCTACACGCATTCGAAGACCGCCTGGATCCTGCAGGTCTACCGTCGCCTCGGGTTCGCCCCGCCGCCGATCGCCCCGCCATCGACAATCGGGATCCTCGGCGGCGGCCAGCTGGGGCGGATGCTGGCCCTCGCGGGTCGCGAGCTCGGCTACCGCATCGCGATCCTGGACCCGGATCCCAACGCGCCGGCGGCGAGCGTCTCCGACCGCATCGAGGTCGCCGGCTACGACGACGTCGCCGCGGCCCTGCGGCTCGCCGCGGAATGCTCGGTCATCACCTACGAGCTGGAGCACGTGGGCCAGGCAGTCGTCACGGCCCTGGACGACCGACGGCGCCCGATCCGGCCCGGTCCGTACCCGCTCAAGCTGACGGCGGACCGGCTCGCCGAACGGCGGTTCATCGAGGCGAACGAGGGCACCGTCGCGACGTGGCGCGAGGTCAGCAGCCCTGCCGCCGTGCTGGAGGCCGCCGCGGAGCTCGGCTATCCCGTGCGAGTCAAGGCGGTTCGGGGCGGGTACGATGGTCGAAGCCAGGTACGCATCGACCGGACGAGCGGCATCGAGGAACTTGACGGACGGATCGGCTGGCCCGCGCTCCTCGAGCGCGAGCTTGCCTTCGAGACGGAGCTGTCGGTTGTCGTCGTCCGGAACGTGGACGGGGTGAGCCGGACATTCCCGCTCGCGCGCAACCGGCACGATCGCGGGATCCTCGTGGAGACGGTGGTGCCGGCCGGCGTCCCGGCGGCGGTCGAGGAGGAGGCGGCAGCGCTCGCCAAGAATCTCGCGACGTCGATGGGACTCGTGGGCACCCTGACCGTGGAGCTATTCCTGATGCCGGACGGCGCCCTTGTCGTGAACGAGCTCGCACCGCGCGTCCACAACAGCGGCCACTGGTCGATCGAGGGCGCGGTGACGAGCCAGTTCGAGCAGCACCTGCGGGCAATCTGTGGCCTGCCGCTCGGCTCCGTCGAGATGCGCGCACCCGCCGTCGCGATGGTCAACCTGCTCGGCGAGGGGGCGCCCCGGCCCGCGCACCCGACGGGCACCTACGCGGCGCTGGACGTTCCGGATGCGCACCTGCACCTGTACGACAAGCGCACGGTGTTCGAGCGCCGGAAGATGGGCCACGTGACGGCGCTCGGCGCGACGCGCGAGGAGGCACTCGCGCGGGCAACCGAGGCAGCCGGCCACATCGGCTGGGCGCCTGCCGCGGCGTCCGAGCCGTGATCGCGGGGGCGTGATGGCGAAGGCGTCCGCGCCGCTCGTCGGCGTCGTCGGCGGGAGCCGCTCCGACTTCCCGGTGCTGGAGCAGGCGACGGCGCTACTGGACCGGCTCGGGGTCCCGTCGGAGCTGCGCGTGATATCCGCGCACAGGAGCCCGGACCTGCTGTACCGGTACGCGGAGGGCGCCCGCGGCCGCGGCATCCGCGTGATCATCGCCGGCGCCGGCGGCGCGGCCCACCTGCCCGGCATGCTTGCGGCGAAGACGACCCTGCCGATCATCGGCGTGCCCATGCCGACCAAGGCCCTCGACGGGCTCGATTCGCTCCTGTCGATCGTCCAGATGCCGCGGGGCATCCCCGTCGCCACGGTCGCCATCGGCAATGGCGAGAACGCCGGACTGCTCGCGGTCGAGATCCTGGCCATCGGCGATCCGGCGCTCGCCGCGCGGCTGGAGGACTACCGGGCCGATCTCACCCGCATGGTGCTCGAGGACCCGTCCAACGCCGATGGATGACGAGGAGCGCTGGGAGGCCGGGATGCCGATCCTGGACCGGCAGGCAATCGGCGTCCATAAGGGCCCCGATCGCGTTCCCGTCACCAGGCCCACGCCGCTCCAGAAGCACTACATCAACCTGTCCGCGATCGCGCTGGTGGCCGGCGCCCTGGCGATCACGGCGCTCGAGGCGGGCACCCCGATGTCCAGCCCGATCGTGAAGTTCTGCGCGCTCGTCGCCGCCCCGATCTTCGTGCTCACCACTGCCGACGCCGCGCTTCGCTTCTATCGCAGCGCCTGGGCGTGGATGCCCATCGATCGCGGCCGGGGCCTGTTCCGCCTCACCTGGGTGCTCGCCGCGTTGCTCGGGATCGGCGTAGTGGTTGGCGCGGCCAGCCTCATCCTCACGGCGTGAACCGCGGCCCCGACGGGCGCTCCACCGATCTCCCGGCCGGTGGCGGCACGCCCGAATGGCTCGCCGCCTCGCTCAACCACTGCACCCGGTGCGGCGGCCCGCTTGCGCTCGTCCCGGTCGATGGCGACCCGCGGCCCCGGCTGGTCTGCGCCGCCTGCGGCCACATCGCGTACGTCAACCCGAAGCTCGTCGTGTCCACCATCCCGGTGACGGACGCCGGCGAGGTCGTCCTGCTCCGGCGCGGGTACGAGCCCGGCCGCGGCTGGTGGGCCCAACCGGGCGGCTTCCTCGAGGTCGACGAGACCGCCACCGAGGGCGCGGTTCGCGAGACGGAGGAGGAGATCGGCCTGGTCGTGGATCCGGTCGAGATCCTCGGGCTGTACGCGCGACTCGAGGCGGCCGTGATCGTGCTCGTCTACGAGGCCCGAATCGTCGGCGGCGAGCTGCGGACGAGCCCGGAGGCACTGGAGGTCCAGGCGTTCGCGCCCGAGGCGATTCCCTGGCCTGAGATCGCGTTCCGCACCACGTGGTGGGCGTTGGCGGATTGGCTCACGCGACGCCGACCGGACCTCGAGCCGCCGGTGGATCGCTGGACGGTCGGCGGCCCCGGCTGACCACGCGCCCGGCTAGGGTTCGAACTGCATCCGTGGGAAGGTCGCGGGTCCGATCTCGAGCCGGACGCTGGTCATGAGCGCGCCCTCGGCGTCATAGGCATTCGCGTTGAGCCAAAGCGGGGCCCCGAAACCGTCCGGCACGTTCATCTCGACGTCGAAGCGCAGGGTCGGACCCTTGTCTCGAGCGGGGCCGGCCGCGCCCGGCACGCTGACCGATGCCCAGCCGGCAACCCGACCGGCGCCGTCCTGGAGCGAGACAAACACCCACGTCACTTGCGGGACGAACACGTCGCCGTGGACGTACAGCGAGGCCGGCAGCCGCTGCGCTCGCAGCTCCAGCTGACCCGGCCCCGTCGCGTACACCGGCGCGGCGTTCGCCGTCGCATGAGGGATGAAGATCGCCGGGCTTGGCTCGGGGCTTGGCTCGGGACTTGGCTGCACGGTGGCCGCGATCGTCGCTGGAGCCGCCGTGTCGAGGGCGATCGGTGGCAAGGTCGGCTGCGCGACTGACCGACCGCCCAGGCCGACCGCGACGACGCCTCCGATGACGGCCAGGAAGCCGACGATGAAGATCGGCTGCGTGCCGCGCCGCGGGCGCACGCGGGCCGTCTCGAACGATGCGCTCTCGGGCTCCCGTCCAGGTCGCCCGTCGCCGGTCATCTGAGGTCGATGAAGATGTTCTTGGTCTCGGTGTACAGCTCGATCGCCGACATGCCGAGCTCGCGCCCGATGCCCGACATCTTGTAGCCGCCGAACGGCGCCTCGGTGTGGACGGAGCTGTTCGAGTTCACCGACAGCACGCCCGCCTGGATGCCCTTCGCGGTGCGCAGCGCCTTGCCGATGTCGCGACTCCAGACGGAGCCGGACAGGCCATACGGCGTCGCGTTCGCGAGGCGGATCGCCTCCGCTTCCGTGTCGAACGGGATGATCGAGACCACGGGCCCGAAGATCTCCTCCTTCGCGATCCGCATGTCGTTGCTCACGCCATCGAAGACCGCCGGCATGAGATACGCGCCGGTGGCCAGTGCCGGATCATCCGGCGCCTCGCCGCCCACGATCAGGTTCGCGCCCTCGGCGAGACCGATCTCGATGTAGTCCTTCACGCGATCGCGCTGCTTGAAGCTCACGAGGGTCCCGACCTCGGTCTTGTCGTCGGCAGGATCGCCCACGACGACCTTGCGCGTCGCCGCGGCGAACAGCTCCACGACCTGGTCATGCGCCGACCGCTCCACGAGGATCCGCGAGCGAGCGCAGCAGTCCTGGCCGCAGTTGTCGAAGACCGAGTACGGCGACTCGGCGGCGAAGCGCTCGATGTCCGCGTCCGCGTAGACCACGTTCGGGCTCTTGCCACCGAGCTCCAGGCTGATCTTCTTCACGTTGTTCGAGGCCAGCCGCATGATCTCCTGGCCCGTCGTCGTCTCGCCCGTGAACGCGACCTTGCCGATGCCCGGATGTGCGGCGATGGAGGCGCCGGCGGTGCCGCCCGGCCCCGTAACCACGTTGATCACGCCGGGCGGAAAGCCCGCCTCGAGCGCGAGCTCGCCGAGCCGGATCGCGGTCATGGGCGAGTAGGAGGCAGGCTTGAGGATGCAGGTATTGCCGGCGGCGAGCGCCGGGCCAAGCTTCCAGCTCGCCATCAGGAGCGGGAAGTTCCAGGGCACGATCAGGCCCACGACGCCGATCGGCTCCTTGAGGGTCAGGTCCAGCCCCGGCTTGGAGACCGGGATCGTCTGGCCGAAGATCTTGTTGGCGGCGCCCGCGTAGTAGTCGAACACGAGGCTGACGCCCGTGATCTCGCCGCGGGCGCCGGTGATCGGCTTGCCGGTGTTCCGACTTTCGAGCTGCGCCAACTCCTCGGTGTGCTCCTTGACCAGCGCGGCGAGCTTGGCGAGCGTGCGCCCGCGCTTGCCGGCGGCCCAGCTGGACCAGCCCTTGGGCGCCTCGAATGCGGCCTGCGCGGCTGCGACGGCCTTGTCCACGTCCACCTTGCCGCCCTGCGGCGCCGTGGCGATCACCTGCCCGGTCGCGGGATTGGTGATCTCGAACGTCTGGCCGTCCGCGGCATCGACGGTCTCGCCGCCGATCACCATCCGCAGGGTCGCGATCTCGGTGCCGGCGCCGCCGGCGGTGGTGGGCTCGATCGCCATGGTCGTGGGGTCCTCTGGAAGTCGATTCAGGGTGGTTTTCGGGGTCCCCCGATCATACGCCGCCCATCCTCGATCGCCGACGATCGAGCCTTGACACGGTATATCGATCTGCGATATACCGGGCGACGATGTAGCGGCGTGGCAATGGCAAGTCGTAGGAGGCAGGTCATGGGTGCACGGTTCGGTCACGGTCCGGGGACACGAGGGCGGCTCGCAACGATGCTGGCGATTGTGGCGCTGAGCGCCGCCTTCGCGCCGGCGGTCCTCGCAGCCGGCGCGCAGGTCACGCGTGGCGACTTCCATCAATTCGCGGCTGGTGCCGACCTCCAGATCACCGGCCGGGCGCAGATGATCCGGACTGCCGACGGCAAGACCATCGTGACGATCCACGTCGAGGGGCTCATTCCCGGCGCGGTGTACGGATCGCACGTGCACCTCAAGTTGTGCGCCAACGAGAATGCCGGCGTCCACTATCGGTTCAATCCGCTCGGCGTGGGAGCGCCGCCGAACGAGATCTGGCCCGGACCGTTCACCGCGAACGCGGCCGGCGTCGGCAATGCCGACACGATCGCGATCGGCACCGCAGGGGAGGCCGCCGTGTCGGTGGTCGTGCACTCGCCGACCGGCGCGAAGATCGCCTGCGCTGATCTCGGCTGATCGGAAGCGGTTCATGGTCCAGACGCCGGCGGCTCCACGAAGCCGAATGCTCGGGAGATACGTCGAACCGGCCCTGTGGGTCCTCATCGCGCTCGATGGGGACCCACTCGACCTGACCTCGATGCTCGACGCCGTTCGATCGCTCGACGGACCTATCGGCCACGGCACGCTGGTGGGTGCCGTTTCGCGGCTCGAGCGCCTGCGCCTCGTGGAATCGGTATGGACTGGCGCACGCCTGCCGATGTATCGTCTGACGACACTCGGCCGCATGGCGGCCGGTTCGGCAGCCATCCTGAAGGGGCGACCAGCGTGAGCGCTCTGATCCGACTCTATCCGGCGGCCTGGCGGGCCCGCTACGGGCTCGAGTTCGAGGCGCTGCTCGCGGAGCGACCGCCGTCGAAGCGGGACCTCCTGGACATCGTCCTCGCCGCGGTCGACGCCCGGCTCGTGCCGCAGGTGGAAGCTGCGCCGGTCGCACGCCAGGCCCGCATCACCGACCGGCTCGCGGGTGCCGCAGCCGTCGCGGGGGGTCTCATTTGGTCTGCGACCTACCTCGTCGGCTGGTTGGTCCAGGCCGATGGCGATCTGTCGCTTCCGATCCTCGCCGCCCTTGGACTGATGCTGCTCAGCCTTCCCGGAACCTACATCGTGGCGTACGCCCGGCCGGTTGCCCTGGCCGGTATCGCGGTCGCCGTCAGCCTTGCACTCCTGTTCGCACAGGTCCTGCCGTGGGACCTGATCCTGCTGGTTCCGATCCTCGCCATCGTCGGCGTGCTCGGTCCGGGTGCCCTCGCACTTGCAGCCGCCCGCGCGGGCACCCCTGCAGGCGGTCGTTGGCGGCTCCTGCTCCTGACGGTGCCCTGGCCGATCATCGGATCCGTCGCCGTCGCCGTCGGGTTCGTGCCAACCGTGCTACCCGGCCCGGTGGTCGTCGCGTCCTTCCTGCCTCTTGGGCTCGCCTGGATCGTCACGGGGTTCCGGATCGCCCGGGGTCCCATCGTCTCCATGTCCACCGTCACCACCGCAGGGGGAACCGCATGACCGACCCACTCGGCGAGATCGGCCGGTTTGCCGAGCCTTCGCTGTTCATCCTGGCGTCGCTGGGCGAGGGCCCGAAGCACGGCTACGCGATCATGGCCGACGTCGAGGCGATCTCCGGCGGACACCTGGGCCCCGGCACGCTCTATGCGGCGCTGGCCCGGCTGGAGCGTCGTGGCCTGATCGAGGCGCTGGAGCCGGAGGATCGCCGCCGGCCGTATCGCCTCACCGGCCTGGGTGCGGGCACGCTGCGGACGCAGCTCCAGGGCCTGTCCGAGTTCGCGAAGACGGGTCTCCAGCGCCTCGGAGACGCCGGCTGATGGCCGCGATCGCCGGCCGGCCGACGGGATCCGCCGTCCCGGCGGTGCCGCTGCTTCTTCGCCTCTATCCCGCTGCGTGGCGGGAGCGCTACGGCGATGAGTTCGCCGAGCTCCTCCTCGCGCGCCCGCCACGGCTGCGCGACCGCGTCGACATCGTCCTCGGCGCTGTCGACGCCCGGCTCCATCCGCAGGTCGGAAGGGCAGCGACGGACCCGAGTGCCCCAAGGGATCGCTCTGCGGGTGCACTTCTCGTCATGGCCGGCGCCCTGCTCACCGCCTGGGCCACGCTTGGCGCCTCGTACGCCGGACGCGTGGGCCAACCCGATGACACGGAGGCCCAGAGCGTGCTGGCCATCGCCTCCTCGACCGGGACGCTCGGCGCGTTCATGCTCGCGATCGCGCTGCTGCTGCTCGCATCCAGGTATGACCAGTGGATCGGGTCGGCCGGGGCCGTTGGTGGCGTGCTCACCGGGGCCGGACTGGTGTTCGCATCATTCGGTGGCGGCCTCGTCGCGCTCTTCATGCTGGGCGCGGGCACGGTCCTTCTCGCCGTTCGTATCCAGGGCCGGCTCGTTGGCAAGGTCTCCGCCGCGGTCATCCTCGCGGCAACGCTGCTCGCGGTCGGTGCGTTCGTCGCCATTGCCATGAACGGGTGGACGGACATGACGCCCTTCCGGCTCACGGTGCTGTACGGCCCCGCCTGGATCATGGTGGGGATCGACCTCAAGGTGCCCGCCGCACGGGCCCGGCTCGCCGCCGCCTGACCCCCGTCGGTCCCTGCGGGGCTCTATCTAGAAGTAGTTGACGGTGATTCCCCCGTCGACCACCATCGCGGCGCCATTGGTCCAGCGGGACTCGTCGGAGGCGAGGTAGATCGCCATGTGGACGATCTCCTCGGGCCTGCCGAAGCGGCCGGTGGGGTTTCGCGCGAGTCGGATGCGCTTCGCGTCCTCGTCCTTCACGAGCCAGTCCATGAGCAGCGGCGTCTCCACCGGACCCGGGCAGATCGCGTTCGTGCGCACGCCCTTCGGTGCGAACTGGACGGCGAGTGACTTCGTGAGCGCGAGGACCGCGCCTTTGGACGCGGTGTAGGCGTCCTGCGGGTTGGAGCAGCCGAGGATCGCCACGAAGCTGGAGATGTTGATCACCGACCCCGAGCCCTGTTCAACCATCTTCGGGATCGCGTACTTGCAGCCCAGGAACACGCCGCGAACGTTGACCGCCATGACCCGGTCCCAGTCCTCGACGGAGGTATCGATGACCGAGTGATCGGCCTCGGGCATGATCCCTGCGTTGTTGTACAGGACGTCCACGCGCCCGAAGGCGGCGATCGTCTCGTCGATCATCCGCTTCGCGTCCGGCTCCTTCGAGACGTCGGCGACCACCGCGATGGCCTGCCCGCCGGCGGCCTTCACCTCGTCGACAACCGACTGCGCCGCCTCGGCGGTCACGTCCGCGACGACGACCTTCGCGCCCTCGGCCGCGAACATGCGCGCCGCGACGCGACCCATGCCGCTGGCGCCGCCGGTGATGATCGAAACCTTGTCCTGCAGGCGCATCGGAAGTCGCTCCTTCAAGTCGTTGGGGATGCGTGAGGTCTGAGGCCCTGATCGTATGGCAGCATTCGCGGCCATGTCCGGTCCGTCCACCGCGATCCTCTGGTTCCGGCGCGACCTTCGCGTCCACGACCACCCGGCCCTCGCGTACGCGCTCGCCCACTTCGATCGCGTGCTCCCGCTCTTCGTGGTCGATGACCGGCTCCTTGCGGGTCGCTGGAAGAGCGCCAACCGGCTGTGGTTTGTCGCCGGTGCAGTACGGAGCCTGCAGCGCGAGCTGCGGGAGCGCGATTCGGCACTCACCCTGGTGCGCGGCGACCCCGTCGAACTCGTTCCGAAGCTCGCCCTGGAGGCGGGCGCAGCGGCTGTGATCGTGACGCGCGACCTGTCGCCGTTCGGGCGACGGCGCGACCTGGTCATCGCAGATGCCCTCACCCGCTCCGGAATCCCATTCGTCGCGGGCAGCGGCCTGCTCGTGCACGAGCCCGAGGAGGTGCCTCGGCCGGCCGGCGGCCCGTTCACCGTCTTCTCGCCGTTCCATCGGCGCTGGCTCGCGGCCCCGGTCCGAGCGCTCGAGGCCGCTCCGGCGTCGATCCCGACGGCGCGACTGGCGGCGACCGGCCCTGATGCGGATCCCGGCGCCCTGCTCGGCAACCCGGCGCCGACGGCGGACAAGACGCTGCTCCTGGAGCCGACCGAGGCGGCGGCGCGAGCGCGCCTCGATCGATGGGCCGGTTCGGATCGACTGCGCGACTACGCGACGGGCCGCGACCGGCTGGACCTCGACGGCACCTCGCGCCTCAGCCAGGATCTGCGCTTCGGCCTGCTCTCACCGGTCGAGGTCCTGGTTCGAACGGGCGGCGAGGCGCCCGGCCCGGAGCGGTTCCGTTCGGAGCTCGCCTGGCGCGATTTCTACGCCCACCTGTTGTGGCACCTCCCGCGCGTCGCACGCGAGTCGTTCAGGGCAGACCTGGAAGGCGTCGCCTGGTCGACGGACGAAAACGCCATCGAGGCGTGGCGGGCCGGCCGGACCGGCTACCCCGTCGTCGATGCGGCGATGCGCCAGCTGCTGGCCACTGGCTGGATGCACAACCGCGCACGGATGATCGTGGCGTCGTTCCTGACGAAGCACCTTGGCGTGGACTGGCGCGTTGGCGAGGCCCACTTCATGGCGCACCTGCTGGATGGCGATCCGGCCAGCAACAACGGCGGCTGGCAATGGGCCGCGTCCACCGGCACGGACCCGCAGCCGTGGTTCCGCATCTTCAACCCCACGCTGCAGGGCCGTCGACACGACCCCGACGGCGCCTACGTGCGGCGCTGGGTGCCCGAGCTCGCTGGCGTGCCGGGCCTCGAAGGCCCGGCCGTGCACGAGCCACCGCCCGATGCCTACCTTGACCGGATCGTGCCCCACGCGGACAGCCGTGCCCGCGCGCTTGCGGAATATGCGCGGGCGGCTCGCACGGGCCAGGTCAGCTAGATGGCGATCGCGGACCGAACCGCCGCCACCGACTCGGTCAGCTCGATCGGCAGGCGGATGATCCCGGGCGCCACCGGCGCCGCGCGTCCCCCGAGCGCCACGATGAGGTTGGGATAGGCGGCGATCAACCGACCTGCGACCTCGATTGCCGCACTCCGATCGCGCGCTGTGGCCACGCCGATCACCGCCGCGGACGCACCAATGGCAGCCGTGAGCCAATCCTCGATCGGCAGGTCCGCGCCGACATAGGTCACCGGCAGCCCTGCCCGCCGTGCCGCCACCGCGAACGCCAGGGCGCCGAGCTCGTGCCGTCCACCGGGTGGCATGCCCACCACGATGCGGGCGGGCCGGCCATCTTCGGACCCGGCAGCCTCGAAGGCCTGCCCAAGCCGGCGCTGGACTGCGCTGCTCGCCATGTGCTCGCCAGCGACGCTGACCCGCCCGGCGGCCCAGGCCTCCCCGAGCTCGTCGAGAGCGGGGAAGAGGAGGTCGGTCGCCACGCGCTCGAACGAACCCCGAGCGAACAGGTCGTCGAGCACGGCGGTGATGGCGTCCGGTTGCAGTGCACGCGCGGCGCGGAGGAATCGTTCGGTCAGGGCCGCCGCCTCCAGGGGGCTGGTGCCCTGCGCGGCCTGGCTCACCCGTGCGGAGTTCGGCTCTCCTGCCGTCGTGGCGGGCTGCTCGTCGCGGACCGGCATGGACCCGTCGAGGATCGCCGCCGCGGCGGCACTCGGGGACCAGCCCTCGTCGACCAGCATGCGCATTGTCCGCACGCGCGCGACGCTTTCATCGTCGAACTGCCGATAGCCACCGGTGGAGCGCGCCGGGCTGACGATCTCATAGCGGCGCTCCCAGGCGCGGAGGACCGGAACGGTGACGCCGGCGCGAGCCGCCGCCTGCTTGATGTTGTACATAGTCTGCACATGGTACACGGAAGTAAACACTTGACAAGCATTCGACATGTCGCCTACTGTCTGCACAGACCTTCTACAAAGGTTGTACATCTAGACCAGGGCCGGCATCTCCGGCACACTCGAAAGGGACCAACTCGATGCGCAAGCTCCTCGGCGGCACGACGGCCGCGCTCCTCGCCCTCACGATCGCTGCGGCACCCGCCTTCGCCGGCGAGGGCGCCAAGCCCGGCACCTCGACCATCGTCGACATCGTCCTCGTCAACGACGGTGAGTTCGACGTGCTCCAGTCCGCCGTGATCGAGGCCGGCCTCGCCGGCGCTCTCAGCAGCACCGACAAGCAGTACACGGTATTCGCCCCCACCGACTGGGCGTTCGTCTCGACCTTCCGCGGCCTCCTCGGCGACAACACCCTGACCGAGGCGGACGTCATCGGGTTCATCGACGCGGGCGGCGTGGACACTGCCTTCGGGTCGGGCGCGCTCGCCGACATCCTCCTCTACCACGTCACCAACGGCCGCCGCACGAGCAACTCGGTCATCAAGGCCCCGGGCTACGAGATGCTCAATGGGGACCGGCTCACGCGAAGCGACCTGGTCTCGGCCGGCATCGCCACCGTGGACATCTCCGCCTCCAACGGCGTCATCCACGTCATCAACTCGGTGCTCCTGCCCTAGGCAGGCAGTGCCAGGGCGCTCCCAACAGAAGGCGCTCAGACCCTCCCCAACCGCGGACGCCCCGCCCAAAGTGGCGGGGCGTCCGCCTGTCAACGAAGCACGAGGCAACCATGGACGCCGTTAGCAGCATTCCGCACCGGCCGGGGATCGCCGACATCGCTTCCACGCCGATCGCGCCCGACCGCGCACGCTCCCTGGCTCGCTGGAACCGCGTCCTGGCAGGGCTGCACGGGCTCCAGTTCGTGGCAATGCTCGCCATCGCAAGCACCGCGGCCGCTTTCGCGCCGTATGTGCCGACCGTCAAGGTCAAGCTCGTGGACGGTGTCTTTGCCGGCATCGAGCAGACGCAGGTCCAGCTGTTCTCCATGCCGCTGGCTTGGTTCATCGCGTCCTTCCTGGCGATGAGCTCG
>JANLSG010000084.1:0-1567 GCA_031362295.1 Chloroflexota bacterium | reverse complement strand
TCGCGGATCAGCTCGGCGATGGCGTTCTCCATGCGGTCGGCGGCGTCCGTCTCCTTCAGGTGACGCAGCATCATCACGCCGGAGATCATCATCGCGAGCGGGTTGACCTTGTTCTGACCGGCGTACTTGGGCGCGCTGCCGTGGGTCGGCTCAAAAAGTGCAGCGTCGGTGCCGATGTTGGCGCCGGGGGCGACGCCGAGGCCGCCGACCAGACCGGCACCCAGGTCGCTGAGGATGTCGCCGTAGAGGTTCGGGAGCACGATGACGTCGTACAGCTCGGGCTTCTGCACGAGCTGCATGCACATGTTGTCGACGATCCGCTCTTCGAACTCGATACCCGGGTAGTCCTCGGCCACCTCCATCGCGACCGCGAGCCAGAGCCCGTCGGTGTACTTCATGATGTTGGCCTTATGGACCGCGGTCACCTTGGAGCGATTGTTCTCCACGGCGTAGTCGAAGGCGTATTTGATGACCCGGCGCGAGCCCTCCACCGAGATCGGCTTGATCGAGATGCCGGAGTGCTCGCGGATGCTGCCCGCGGCGCTCGGGTCGAGCTCGATGATCTTCTCGATCAGGGCAGCGACCTCGGGAGTGTCCTTCTCGAACTCGATCCCGGCGTAGAGGTCCTCGGTGTTCTCGCGCACGATGACGATGTCGATGTCCTCGTACTTCGACCGTACTCCGACGTAGCTCTTGCACGGGCGTACGCAGGCGTAGAGGTCGAGCGCCTTGCGAAGTGCGACGTTGACGCTGCGAAAACCGTGACCGACGGGCGTGGTGATCGGCCCCTTGATGGCGACCTTGTTGGCCTTGATCGACTCGATGACCGAATCGGGCAGGGGGGTCCCGGCCGTCTCCATGATGTCGACGCCGGCCTCTTGGACGTCCCACTCGAAATCGACGCCGGTCGCATCGAGGACGCGCTTGGTGGCTTCGGCGATTTCCGGCCCGGTGCCGTCGCCGGGAATGAACGTGACGCGGTGTCCCACGGGTCCGACTCCTTCGCGCTGCATCTCTGACAAACGGCCGCCCGGGTGGACGGCCGCAAACGGTCCGAGCATACCGAAATGGGTGCGGCCGACGGCCCAAATGGCGACGAATGACCCGCGGGGACGCCGGGCTGCGTCCGGTAGAGTCACCCGCGAGGGCAACCAAGAAAGCGGAGGGCACGGACATTGCTCAGCCATGATGTCGTGGTGGTCGGCGCGGGGCTCGCCGGAATGCGGGCGGCGATCGCCGCACACGAGGCGGGCGTGGACGTCGCCCTGGTCACGAAGGTGCACCCGGTGCGCAGCCACTCTGGTGCCGCACAAGGCGGCGTCAACGCCGCCCTCGGCAACCAGACCGAGGATCACCCCGACAACCACACCTTCGACACCGTCAAGGGCGCCGACTACATCGGCGACCAGGACGCGATCGAGATCCTCTGCAACGAGGCGCCGGGCGAGATCATCCAGCTCGAGCACTGGGGCGCGGTCTTCAGCCGCGACGAGACCACCGGCAAGATCGCCCAGCGACCCTTCGGCGGCGCGGGCTACCCGCGCACCTGCTTCGCGGCCGACCTGAC
>JANLSG010000041.1:0-1771 GCA_031362295.1 Chloroflexota bacterium | reverse complement strand
CAGACCTGGCCCGGCTCCACGAGCATCGAGGTGAGCAGGCGGCCCGACGCCGACCGCGCCTCAACCGTCCAGGGCAGCGCCGGCAGGTCGGCGGTGCGAATCGTCGGTACTGCACCGCCCGCGGGGGACTCGCCGACACGGCCATCGTTGACGAACAGGGAAACGTCGAGGGTCGTTCCGTTCGAGATCCCCAGCGATGGACGCTCAGCCGTCGGCGCCGGGCTCGCCAACGTGCCACACGCGGCGATCGCGATCGCCAGCGAGAGCGGCGCCGCGACAAGCCCGCCTCGCCTCATTGGGTGGGGCGCCGGAGTTGCCCCGCGTGCACGTCGCTCACCCACTCCCAGCCGGGCTTGGCCGAAGGACCGATCCTTGGGTCGCTCAGAACATAGGCGTCGCGCAACGCGTGCATGTACGCCCGATCCAGGTCGATCCGGGTGCGTACCTGATCAGCTCCAGCGATGGACCCGTGACCCGGGACCAGGACATCGACCCCGCCCGCCACGCCCTCGAACAGCTGCAGCGCGGCGAGGTAGTCGTCGATCGGGTCTGCTGCGCTGAGGTCGAGCATGGGAATCAGGACATCGGAAAGCATGTCGCCAGCGACAAGAACCCCAAATTCCTCGATGAACAGCGCCGCGTGGCCCGGGGCGTGCGCCTGATGCTCGAGCATTCGGACCTGCGGGCCGTCCCAGGGAACGACCGCGGTTTCGGCGGGCAGACCGGCAATTAGGCCGAGCAGGTCCAGCGGTACGTCGTCGGCGATTTCCGGCGGCAGCTCCTCGACCTCGCGAGCCTTCCAATCCGGGTCCGACATCTGATCCCGAACAGAGGCCGCGCAGCGAGCCGTACCGTATCGGGGCGCCGCGCCAAGCTCGGGGTGCCACAGCAGGTGATCCCAATGCGGATGCGTCGAGAAGCCTGCCACGACGGGCTGGCCCAACTCGCGAAGGTCGTTCGCAAGGCAGGCCATTTCGGAGCCCTGGATCCCGGGGTCGATGAGCAGCACGCCGGCCCGGCCCTGCACAACAACGGCGTTGCTCTGGATGAACGCGCTCGCGTGGACGAGAACACCGTCCGCGACATGCCTCAGCACTGGATGCTCCTTCGGTCAGCGTGCCGAGACGAGGGACTTCCAGGCCGACTCGTTGCGGCCGGCGGCGAAGCCGTTGTCGATGCGCACGAGGGGTAGGTTGAGCAATCGCTGGTCGCGAAGCAAGCGGTCCGCGAGGTCGGCGTCGGGCATCGAGAGGTAGCCGAGGCCGGAGTCGCGCCACGCCTTTCCCTCGATGTCCGCAAGGGCGCGCGCGCCGAGCCGCTCCACGAAGCGACGGAGCTCTCCCAGCGCCATCGGCTTGCGGCGCACGTCGACGAGGTGGACTTCCATCCGGCGCTCCTTGAAGAACCGGAGCGCCGCGCGGGTCGCCTGCGAATTGGGCGTGCCGAAGATCTGGACCGTTGGGTCCGCGGCGGGCGCGGAGCCCGACTTCACGCCCGCTCCAGTCGGAAGATCGGGATGTGGTGGCGCGCGTTGCGGCGATATAGGCGATACCCAGCGTACGCGGCGGCCGCGACCTCGAACGCGGCCTCGTACGCGTCACCAGCCAACTCGCGCGCGACGACGGGCATCGACTCCTCCCGGAAACGGACGGAAGCTCGCGGTTCCGCGAGGAGGTTGTGCGCCCAGTCCGGTACGCGCCCGGAGCCGCCACGTGACCCGACGACGATCCACCCGCCATCGGTCGGGAATGCGAAGAGCGCCACGGTACGC
>JANLSG010000264.1:0-14700 GCA_031362295.1 Chloroflexota bacterium | reverse complement strand
GCGATCCACAGCGGCAACGCCGGCGGCAGCGCGGCAAGCCGCGAGAAATTGCCGGCCAGGCCGGAGATCGAGTTGGCGAGGATGAATCCGGCTGCAAGCCCCGATGCCGCTCTCGTTTCCGCCCAGCCAGCGATCAGGACGACAGGGCTGAGGAAGATGCCACCGCCGGTCCCCGTCAGGCCGGACAGGAATCCGATCACACCACCGATCCCGATGGCAGGGATTTCAGATACACGGGGCTCGGCGTGGCCCGTGTCTGTCTGGGCTGCCCGCCTCGCGGTCCGGAACAGCTGGATGGCCGCGATGATCAGCACCGCGCCGACGAGCTGCTTGTACAGCGCTCCCGAGATCGGCAGTGATCCGCCCAGGAATGCGAAGGGCACCGAGCCAACGAGGAACGGCACGAGTGCGCGCCACGAGATGTAGCCACGTCGCCAGAAGCGGAACGTGACAAAGCTCGCGACGACGATGTTCAACGCGAGGGCGGTGGGCCGCGCGACGTCGGGCGCAACCCCGAGCAGGCCCATCGCCGCGAGGTACGCCGACGCACCCGCGTGCCCGACGGACGAGTAGAGGGCAGCCGCGACCAGGAAGATCGCCGCGAGCACGAGGGGGTCGACCACGCGGGCAGGGTAGAGGAGCCGACGCCCTGCACGATTCGTTCCACCGCCGCATGCCTACGATGGGCGCCTGCACGCTCCGCCACCCGGTGGGGCACGGTGAATGGAGGGATGCACCGTGGTCGGAGAGTTCCGCAACTTCCTGCTGACGACAAACGCCCTTGCCCTGGCGGTCGGCGTCATCATCGGCACTGCGCTCGGCACCGTGGTCAACTCGCTCGTCAACGACATCATCATGCCGCCCGTCAGCCTGATTCTGGGCGGCGTCGACTTCTCGCAGGCGAAGATCATTCTCAAAGCGGCGGTCGGCGACGACCCGGCGACCGAAGTTGCCCTCCGTTGGGGCCTGTTCCTGAACGCGATCATCGCGTTCGTGGTGATCGCATTCGTGGTCTGGCGCATCTCCAAGATGTTCATCAAGGAAGAGGCCGCTGCGGCGACCAAGACCTGCCCGTTCTGCATGGAAGCGAACGCGATCGGCGCGACGAAGTGCCGAGCCTGCGCCAGCGCCATCTGAACGCTCGGTGAATCCGGCCGGACGGGCCTATCCGCCCGGCGCTCCGATTGCTACGATGCCCTCGTCCCGACATCGGTGACACGTACGGGGCCCGTCGACGGCGCGATTCAGTCGCGTCGAGATGCAAGGGCCCGCGATGTCCCCAACGATCGGGCGGGAGACGTGTCATGGCTACCGTGACGTTCGAGCACGTCTGGAAGAAGTTCGGCGACTTCGCCGCCGTCAAGGACCTCAACCTCGACATCCAGGATGGCGAGTTCATGGTCCTGGTCGGGCCTTCCGGGTGCGGGAAGACGACCAGCCTGCGCATGATCGCGGGCCTCGAAGAGGTCTCCGACGGCACCCTGAAGATCGGCGAGAAGGTCGTCAATGACGTCGCCCCGAAGGATCGCGACATCGCGATGGTCTTCCAGAGCTACGCCCTGTACCCGCACATGTCGGTGTACGACAACATGGCCTTCGGCCTGAAGCTCCGCAAGGTGCCCAAGGCGCAGATCGACACGCGGGTCAAGGAAGCGGCCAGGATCCTGGGCCTGGAGAACCTCCAGAAGAAGCCCCGCGAGCTGTCCGGCGGCCAGCGCCAGCGCGTCGCCCTGGGTCGCGCGATCGTGCGCGAGCCCGCGGTGTTCCTCATGGACGAGCCGCTCTCCAACCTTGACGCCAAGCTGCGCGTCCAGACCCGGGCGGAGATCGCGCGCCTCCACCAGCGCCTGGGCACCACCACGGTGTACGTCACGCACGACCAGGTCGAGGCGATGACGATGGGCACGCGGATCGCCGTCATGGACAAGGGCGAGCTCATGCAGGTCGGCTCTCCGCAGGACCTCTACGAGAGCCCCAGGAAGCTCTTCGTCGCCGGCTTCATCGGCAGCCCATCGATGAACTTCATGAACGTCGTCCGTGATGGCGCGGAGCTCAAGGGCGACGGCTTCTCCTGCCCGATCCCGGTTCGCTACAAGAGCGGCGTCGAGGGGGCGGCCGGGCCGTTCGTTGCCGGCTTCCGGCCGGAGCATTTCCAGCTCGGCGACGTGCCGAACTCGGTCACGGTCCGGGCGAAGGCGGACGTCGTGGAGTTCCTCGGTGACGAGGAGCTGCTGCACGTCACTGTTGCCGGCCACGAGGGCGACATCGTGGCGGTCGTGAGCTCGGAGAATCGCGTGAAGCCGGGCGACATCCTGGACCTCAAGCTCCCGCTCGAGAAGCTCCACCTGTTCGACACCGGGACCGGCGACTCGCTCGCGAAGACCGTCGCCGCGTAGTCCATCGGGTCGGCGGCTTCCGCCCGAGCGGCGCTGTCGCCTGGCTGGTTGTGGGTCCTACGCCTACATCCAGCGAAGGAACCGCCGAGTTGTGGGTCAGGGATCGACAACGAGCGGAGAACGCCTCGGCCTGGGTGGACGGAGCCGTTCAAAGCGGCTCTCCTCCGCCAGTTGTGGGTTGTGCGTCACCAATCAGAGGCCGAGTGGCTTTGGGGGCGTGGGAGGACGCCCGCCATTCGCTGGTTGTAGATCCAGGATCCACAAGTCACTGCGCCGGAGGCAAGCCACCGCGCCGGACGCCAGAGGCGCGCGCCCAGATAGGTGCCCCAACGCCGGGGCCCGGTACCTAGACGAGCTCGCCCCGAAGCTGGGCGAGCGCGCGCTCGAAGGCGTCACGCGGGGTCCTCGGGCTGAAGGGGGCGGCAGCGATGCCCGCCTCGATCGTGAGTGCGCCGGCGTGGACCTGGCGCGAGAGATCGACCAGCGCGCGAAACGAGGCGAGCTGGTCCTCGACGAACGCGCGGTCGCCGACCGCGCCGTGTCCGGGCACGACCGCGCCCGTCGCGAGCGGGAGCAGCTGCTCCACGGTGGCCGGCCAGTCGATCGGGAAGCCGTCGCCGAAGCTCGGCGGCGCGCCGTTCTCGATGAGGTCGCCCGCGAACAGCACGTTCGCGTCGGGGACGAGGATCGAGATGTCGCCCTCCGTGTGGCCGCGCCCGTGATAACGCAGCTCGACGACGCGATCGCCGACGCGCACCGTCGCGCGGTCCTCGAACGTGTGCTCGGGCGGGTCGATGATGACCTCCGCGAACTCCGCGGCGAGGTCCGGCCGCTCCTCCGCGACCTCCAGAATCGCCGCCGGTCCCTCACGACGCAGCCGCTCCGCCGCACGCACGTGGCCCCAGATCGCCGCGGGGCGGAACAGGCTATTCCCGAACGAGTGATCCCAGTGCCAGTGGGTGTCGACGACGACGGACACCGGGTTGCGGGTCAGCTGGCGGAGCTCCTCCACGATGACGCGGGCATGCGATGGCGACGCCCGGGTGTCGACGACCAGAACATCGCTGCCGTCGATGACCACCCCGATCTGCTGATCGAGGAAGTCGTACCGGCGTGTGAAGACGCGATCGCCAACCTCCAGCCAGTCCATGTGCCGCAGCGTACCCGGCCGCGCGGTGGCGTAGGCTCTCGCCGATGACCGACGCCGCCCTGATCGAGCACGTGAGCGCCAAGGACGGCACGTCGCTGCTCGTGCGGCACTGGCCGGTCGTGGGCGGTGAGCCGTGGGCCACGATCCTGCTCGTCCACGGTCTCGCGGAGCACTGCGGGCGATACGAGCACGTCGGCGCGCAATTCGCGGCCGCGGGGATCGACGCGCACGCCTTCGACGTTCGCGGTTTCGGTGCGTCCGGCGGGCCGCGCGCGTCCATCGATCGCTGGTCCCAACTCCACGACGACCTCGAAGAGCGACTGCTGGCCGCCCGGTCGATCGCCCCGGGCCGGCCGCTCGTGCTGTACGGGCACTCGCTCGGTGGGCTGATCGTGCTCGGCTACGTGCTCGATGGTCGGGCTCGGCCGGACCTGCTCGTCCTGTCCGCGCCCGCGATCAAGGCGAACCTGCCGTTGATCCCGCGGCTCGCGGTGAGCGGGCTTCGACGGATCGCACCCGGGCTCATGCTCAAGAACCCATTCGATGCGGACGTGCTGTCGTGCGACGCGGAGGTGGGCGCGAAGTACATAGCGGACCCGCTGAACCAGCACAAGTCGACCGTCCGCTTCGCGCATGCGGCGTTCGGCGAGCAGGACCGGGTCTCCGCTTCGCTGGATCGGCTGTCGATCCAGACGCTCGTGGTCCACGGCGGCGACGACCGACTGGTTCCGACGGAGACGAGCGCCGTGTTCGAGGGCATGCCCGGCGTGACCCGGCGCGTGTACCCGGTGCTCCGCCACGAGATCCACAACGAGCCCACCGGTGCGATGGTCGTGAAGGACATCGCCTCCTGGATTCGCGAGCGCGTGAGCAGGCTGGGGTACCATCCCGCCAATTGAAGATCGCCTCCGGGGAGCGCAGAAGCGCTGAGAGTGTGGCCAGACCACAGACCCGCCGAACCTGATCCGGCTCATACCGGCGAAGGAAGCAGGCCCAGGCTCGATGCAACGCCGTTCTCCGTTCCCGGGGGACGGCGTCCTACTACCTGGAGGAAACGCAAGCCCGATGACCACCGCTGCACAGGCCCAGGGCTCCGCGTCGCCCGGCCGTTCCCCCGCGTGGCGCACCCGCGACATCCTCGTCACCGCCGTGATAGGGGTCTTGTTCGGCGTCGTGTTCTGGGTGTGGGCCCAGGTCTGGGGGGCATTTGCGTTCCTGCAGCCGTCGATCCTGCAGGACTGGGTGTACGGCATGTGGCTCGTGCCGCCGGTCCTTGCCCCGCTGATCATTCGCAAGCCCGGCGCGGCGCTCTTCGCGGAGATGGTGGCAGCGAGCATCTCGGCGTTGCTCGGGAGCCAGTGGGGTCCTGACGCGCTGCTGTCCGGCTTCATCCAGGGCGCCGCCGCGGAGCTCGTGTTTGCCGTGACCGGCTATCGCCGCTGGTCAATCGGCGTGCTCGCGGTCGCGGCGATCGCCTCGGCGGTCGGCGCCTGGGCGCACGACTGGTGGCTGTACTACGCCGACGTCTCGATCGAGCTCCAGGTCGCGCGCCTCGCGATCATGGGCGCGTCCGCGGTCGCATTCGCGGCGTTCGGTTCGGTGGCGCTGGTCCGATCGCTCCGGAAGGCCGGCGCGCTGGAGGGATTCGGGGGCTGAGCGGCTCGACTCCGCCTCGCGCCATTCGAGCTGCCGGGGCGGGTTTCACGTACACGGGCGCCGCGCGGCCCGCGTTTCGCGATCTCGAGCTGCGCGTGGAGCCGGGGCAGCTGCTCCTCGTCGTCGGGCCGTCGGGTTCCGGGAAGAGCACGATCGCCCGGGCGCTTGCAGGCCTGCTGCCCGAGCAGTTCCCGGGGAAGTGGCAGGGCTCGCTGCGCGTCGGCGACGTCGAGGTCGCGCGGGGCGAGGCCGGCGCCGACAGCGACGAAGTCGCGCCGATCACGACAGCCGGATTGGGGGCCGGGATCGTGCTCCAGGACCCGGCGAGCCAGCTGGTCATGGAGCGGGTCGGGGACGACGTGGCATTCGGACTCGAGAACCTCGCCTGGCCGATGGTCGAGATGCGGGCGCGCGTGCCGGAAGCGCTGCGGCTGGTCGGGCTCGCAGGCTTCGAGGGTCGCCGCTCGACGCGCCTCTCCGGCGGCGAGCAGCAGCGCGTGGCGATCGCCGGGGTGCTCGCGCAGGCGCCGGGCCTCCTCGTCCTCGACGAGCCGACGGCGAATCTCGATCCAGAGGGCGCGGCCACGGTCTTGGGGATCCTTGCCGAGCTCCGGTCGCGAAGGGCGGCAACGATCGTGCTGGTCGAGCATCGAGTGGAGCTCGCCTGGCCCATCGCGGACCTCGTGCTGGCCCTCGACGAAGACGGGCGCCCGATCGATGTCGGGCCACCCTCGGAGGTGCTCGCGCGTTCCGGCGCGAAGCTCGAGAAGGCGGGCGTCTGGCTCCCTGGGGCCGGTGGCGGGGCAGTGCCGGTGCGCTCACGCGCGAAGGTCGACACGTCGCCGTCCGCGTTACTGCCAATCCTCGAACTCGACGGGGTCCGCTTCGGGTTCGAGCCCGCGGTTCCCGTGCTTCGCGCGGTGGACCTGACGGTCGCCCAGGGCGAGCGCATTGCGCTGGTCGGCGCGAACGGCAGCGGGAAGACCACGCTGCTGCGCCTCGCGCTGGGCCTCCTTCGACCGGTCGCGGGAGAGGTGCGCCTCGGCGGCCGGAGTCCGTGGCGGATGCCTGGCGTGCAGCTGTCGAGGCTGGCCGGCTACGTCGTCCAGGATCCCGAGCTGGGCTTTCTCGCCGATACCGTGCGCGAAGAGGTGGAGCTGGGGCTCGAGGCGGGGCAGATTGCCTACGCACACGAGCTGTGCGACCGACTGCGATTGCCACTCGAGGACTTCGGCGAGCGGAGTCCCTACCAGCTCTCCGGCGGCGAGCAGCGCCGGCTCTCGCTCGTGACCGGGCTCGCGCGCCGGCCGCTCCTCCTCGCCCTCGACGAGCCCACCTACGGCCAGGACCGGCGCGGCCACGAGGCGCTGGTCGCCGCGCTGAACGAGCTGGTGGGCCAGGGGAGCGCGATGCTTGCCGCGACCCACGACGAGCGGTTTGTCCGCGACGCAGCGGATCGACGAATCGAGCTCGCCGACGGCTGGGTCGCGAGCGATGAACCCGTGGCCACCACGACGCCCGCGACGCGGCCCGCCCCGGCACGGAAGCGCGCGCGGGCAACGCCGTGAGCGCGGCGATGCTCATCCCGGACGTCGGGCCCGCGCAGCGGTCCAGCCTGCTGGGTCGCACGAATCCGCTGGTCAAGCTTGGAATCGCGCTCGTGTGGCTGCTCGGGCTCGGGTTCACGATCGACGTTCGACCGCCGCTGCTCCTCGCCGCCGTGGCGCTCGCGGCGGGCTTCCTTGCGGGCTCGATCGACCCGCGCGTCCTGGCTCGACGCCTCGCGCCGCTCGGGCTCGCCGGATTCGGAATCGCGCTCACGAACCTGCTCTTCTCGACCCATAACCCGGACCCGCTCGCGACAGAGCTGTTCCGCCTCGGACCGCTGCGGGTCACGGGCGAGGCCGTGGCCGCCGCAGCAGGTCTGGCCTCGAGGATCCTGGCGATCGTGAGCGTCGGCGCTGTCTTCGCGCTGACCACGGACGCGACCCGCCTGATCGATTCACTCGTCCAGCTCGCCCGCGTGTCGCCACGCTTCGCCTACGGAACGCTCGCCGCCTACCAGGCCGTGCCGCGCCTCGCCGACGACCTCGCGACGCTCCGGAGCGCTCGCCGACTCCGCGGCCTGCGCGAGTGGCATCCGCGGCTGCTGGTCGGCCTGCTCGTGCGCGCGATTCGGCACGCCGATCAGCTCTCGATCGCGATGGACGCCCGCGGCTTCGGCAGCGGCCCGCGCTCCACCTATCGGCCCATCGCCTGGGCGCCGCTGGATACGATCGTCGGCGGTGCGGCGCTCGCGATTCTGCTCGTCGCCCTCCTCCTCGGCCGCTGAGGCGACCGCGCACCTGATCCGCTGGTCGCGGCGCGATCACGTCGCGTCCTTCATCGTGCAGTTGTGCGGGATCTCCATGCGGATGCACGCGGGATGATCATTCTTGGGGGTTTGCCGACGGTTTGCCAAGGGGTCGGGCTCGGCAAGGCACTCGCCAGCCCGCCAGACCGTGGACTCCCGATCAGTTTGAGCGTGAACCGCATCGGATCTTCGAGATCCAGGGTCGGCCGGGGGGCTGCGGCCGCCAAACGCGCTCGAAAATGGCAGAAATGATCACCCGGTGATCATGCGTCGGTGGTTGCACGGCTCGCCTGTCGAAGAATCGCAACGAGGTCGCCGAGGGTGGGGACGACGAGAGCCGCGCCTGCTTCGGTGAGGGCATCCGCGGTCACGGCCGAGCCGGCGAGGACCCCGACCGCGACGATGCCGCCGGCCACGGCGGCGCGCATGTCCCAGGTGGAATCGCCGATCGCCCAGCAACGGCCGGGCTCCACACCGAGCCGCGATGCGGCCAGCAGCAGCAGGTCCGGCGCCGGCTTGGCGTGTTTCACGTGGCCTCCGTCCGTGATATTCGGCTCCGCGGCGAGCCCCAGCGACGCGACGGACACCGTGACCTGCTCCTTCCGGCTCGACGTAGCGATCACCCAGGGAATGCCCGCTTCCTCGGCGAACGCGAGCAGCTCTCCGGACCCCGGCAGCGGCCGCGGCGCAGCGTTCAACCGGTCGAACGCTGCGCCCGCCGCCTTGTCGATGGCCTCGACCTCGTCCGCGGACAGCTCGCGACTCGCAGCGCTCGCAACCTCCCGCGCGAGCCGCCGCCCATCCATGCCGATCATCGGCGCGACCTGATCTCGCGAGGCCTCGATCCCGGCATCGGCCAGGGCCGCCACCCAACCATCGATGCGCGCCGAAACGGTGTCGACGAGCGTGCCGTCGAGGTCGAAGATCAGGCCGCGCGGGCGGGGGAGCGAGATCGCCAAGCGGGTTCCTCCGTGCGCGACAGGGCTGATCGAAATGGACGCCGCGCCTTGCGCATGGTGCCCGCTTCCATGGATATCCGAGTTTCCACCGGATGACACCGTGGGTGGCGTTGGACGCGTGCCAGGTCCCGTGATTGCGTCGCCGCGGCCCGAATTGCTGTCGGATGCTCTCTACAGTGTCATCCGGTGCCGAATCACCCGATTTGCGAGCCTTCGGTACCGCCCCGCGCACCTCGATGCCCGCCGAATGCCACCCACGGGAGAATCCGACCGAACCATGGACCTGGCAGACCGAGAGTCCGCGATCATCGTGCCGATCCGGCTGCCGGCGGCACTCGCCGAGGTTCGGCTGCGCGAGACGTGGGACGGGCCCTCGGGTGTGCCCGGCCACGTGACGCTGCTCTATCCGTTCGCGCCGCCAGGCTCGATCGATGGGCAGGTCATCGCCGCCGTCGCGGCCGTCGTGGCTGCGGCGTCCGCGTTCGATGTCCGATTTCGGGAGGTTCGGCGCTGGGAACCCGGCGAGGGCGCGTCGGAGGGCGTCGTGTGGCTTGCGCCCGAACCTTCCGAGCCGTTCAACGAGCTGACCAGCGCACTGTTCGCTGCATTTCCGGCGTACCCGCCCTACGGCGGCATGCACGACGAGACCATCGCCCACGTGTCGCTCGCGGCCGTCGATCGGCGACACGAGGCTGCGGTCGAGGCCGAGGCGCGTCGATGGCTCCCGTTCCGGCGCCGGGTCAGCGCGGCTACGCTCATCGTTGAGGGCGCCGACGGTCGATGGCGAACGCGGCGCAGGTTTCCATTCGGCGACCCCGCAGCGTGAGCCTCGCCGCTAGCCTCAGCGCCGGCAAGCTCGCGCAGATGCAGTCGACCGTGCTCGAGTGGTACGCTGCGAGCGGGCGCGATCTCGCCTTCCGCCACACCACCGACCCGTGGGCGATCCTCGTATCGGAGGTCATGGCCCAGCAGACGCAGGCGGCCCGCGCCGCCGAGGCGTGGAGCCGCTTCATGGCCCAATTCCCGACGCCGGCCGCGCTCGCTGACGCTTTACCTGCGACGGTGATCCGAGCCTGGCGGGGCCTCGGCTACAACCGCCGCGCCCTCGCTCTGCACCGCGCCGCGAGAGCGATCGTCGAGGAGCACGACGGCCGCGTGCCCGATTCCCTCGATGCGCTGGTGCGGCTGCCCGGGATCGGCCCGTATACCGCTCGCGCCGTCCTCGCGATCGCGTTCAACCGGCCCGTGGCCGCGCTCGACGTGAACATCCGCCGCGTCCTGGGCCGCGCGTTCATCGGCGAGACGATCCCACCGCGCGCGATCCAGGCCGCGGCGGATGGGTTCGTTCCGGAGGGTCGCGCCGACGCCTGGACTCACGCGCTCATGGACATTGGCGCCGCGTTCTGCCGTCCGCGCGACCCGCGCTGCGACGCGTGCCCGCTGCAGCAGACGTGCCGGTACGCCGCGCGGCCCGAACGTGCGGCGAGCGGCGCGGTCCCGCGGCTGCGCACCAAAGCGCCCATTCGGTTCGAATCGACGACCCGCTGGCTCCGCGGGAGGATCCTCGATCGCCTGCGCGACAGCCCGGATTGGGTGACCTTCGACACGCCGATAGGGACCCACGACCAGGTCGCGGTCGGCAACGCGGTCGCCGCGCTTGCAACCGAGGGGATGCTCGAAGCCGACGGCCAGCGGGCGAGGCTCTGCATGACGTGAGGCGCCTGGAGTTCTGGCCGGACTACGGCGGCGTGCTCCTGCACGAGGAGGGCGTGGCCCTGCCGCTGGAAACGCTCGGCGTCCCGCTGGATCTCATCGAGCGTTCGGTTGGGTGGCTCGCCCGATACGACGACGCCAGGCTGGAGCCCGAGACGCGTGACGAAGCCTGGATCGCCGAGGGTCGTGCGCTGTTCCGGCGGCTCGGGGCGGAGCTCCGCGCTCGAGGGATCGAGATCGTCGACTGGGAGGGCTACTGGGACGACGAGGCGCCGCCCCCGGGGTAGCTACTTCAGGGCGAGGAGGTGGTCGGCCTCGTCGGCGTCGGCCTCGGTCTTCGTCTTGTGGATCGTGCCCTGGGCGTGCTGCGGCGGCGCGTAGATCGTGTACAGGCGAAGCGGGAACGAGCCGCGGTTCACCACGTTGTGGCGCAGGCCGGCAGGGACGTGCACGAGCCGATCCGGCCCGACGTGACTCTCCTGGCCTTCGAGGATCGCGACGCCTTCGCCGGCAACGAATGTCAGCACCTGGTCGACGTGCTCGTGGACCTCTTCGCCGATCTCGCCACCCGGCGGAATGCTCATGACGACGACCTGGGCATGCGGCCCGGTGAAGAGCACGTGTCGGAAATACTCGTTGTGTTTCGTCGCTTCCGCGATGTCGATGTTGAAGGTCATGGTCGACTCCTTTTCCGGGCGCGTTGTGCCCAGGTTGAGCATGGCGATCGACCGACCGGAAGGCGAGAGCCAGACGGCCCCCTATTCGGGCGGCGTGGCCATCGAGCGGGTTGGGAGCGGACACTCCGCCGGTAGTCCGAGCAGGCGGCCGATTCGGCGCCGATGCGATGCGATCTCGCGGTACAGCGGCTCGAGAAGCCGATGGCCCAGCGGGCGATCGAGGAGCGCCGCGTACAGCCCCAGCACGGGGATGAGGCGTCCGGCGGCAAGCGCGGCTCGTGCGCCGGTGAGGACCTCGCCGTCGGCGCGCACGAAGTGCAGCTGCTCGGCAAGCGCGCGGCCTTCGACCAGGGCCGCAGTCCGTGCGTCCGTCGCGACCTGCTGGAGCGGGAGCAGGCCCAGCTGGGTGGTCGGCACCCACTCGGCAAGCCACGTCGCCGTGGCGACGCACAGTCCGCAGTCGGCGTCGTAGAGCAGCGTCCCGGTTCGGTCCACGGGGCCGGCTACTGCCTCGGTCATGGGCTGAGTCTAGTTTCCCGTTGGCGAGCCCCTCGGCTACCCTTCGATCGTGACGACCACCCACGCCCCTGCTGCGGCCGAGCCGATCGAGCAACTGCCGGTGGACGACCTCGACCTGTTCACCCTGGACCTGCGCGGGCTCCGCCGACGCTGGGCTGGCGCGGCGGCACGCGCGCCGTTCGGGACGGAGGCGATGGCCGGTGCGGAGAAGCGCGCGCAGGCGATGGGCGTGCCCGGCCAGCGGCTCATGGAGAACGCCGGGGTGGCCGTGGCGGCGGCGGTGAAGGCAATCGCCGAGGCGACCGATCGATGGGGCAAGGGCCCGATCCTCATCCTGTGCGGGCCTGGCAACAACGGCGGCGATGGGTTCGTTGCCGCTCGTTATCTCGCCCGGGCAGGCGCGGAGGTCGCGGCGGTCCTCGTATCGGCGGCGGCTCGACCGGCGACCGCGGATGCAGGCCGCAACTGGGACCGGCTGGATCGCGAGCCGCGGATCACGCGCATCCAGGTCGCGTCGGCGGCGGACCTGCGCGTCCTCGCGAAGGACGTCGAGAAGGCGTCGATCGTCGTCGATGCGCTGCTGGGCTCCGGCGGTCGCGGCGAGCTCCGCGACCCGATCCGCTCGGCGGTCGAGGTCGTCATCCGTGCTCGAGCCGCGAAAGTTCCGATTGTCGCCGTCGATACGCCGACGGCGGTTGACCTGACCTCCGGTGACGCGTCGGTCCCGGTGGTCCGCGCCGACCTCACGGTGACCTTTCACAGACCGAAGACCGGGCTCCTCGCGACGCAGGGCGCGCGGCTGGCCGGCAAGGTGCTCGTCGCACCGATCGGGATCCCGGCGGGAGCGGATCGTGGCTGATCGCGCTCGCGCGGCCGGCTGGCGCGAGGTGGTGATCGTTGCGGCCGTGGCGGTCGCGGCTGTCCTGGGGGCGGCGATCCTCACCGCCGTGCTCCCGACAGACCTACAGCGCGTCGTCTTCCACACGCCCTTGCTGATCGCGGTGCTCGTCGTCGGCACCGGACTCGTGCTGTGGCGGATCGCGGCGCGCCGGCCTCCGGAATCCTGAGGCCCCCGAGGTGACGACCGCGCGCGCCGCGGATCCCCAGTGGCGAACCGACGCCCTGGAGGCACTCGCGGGTGAGCGGTTCGACGTCCTCATCGTGGGGGGCGGCATCGTGGGCGCGGGGGCGCTCCTGGACGCGACGAGCCGCGGGCTGCGGGCGGCGCTCGTGGAGCAACGTGACATCGCGTCGGGCACATCGGGGCGGTCGTCCCGCCTGATCCACGGCGGGCTGCGCTACCTGGAGCAGCTGCACTTCGGGCTCGTGTACGAGGCGCTGGAGGAGCGAGCGCGCCTGCTGCGGCTCGCGCCGCATCTCGTGACCCTGGAGCCGTTCCTCTTCCCGATCTATGGCATCCCGCTGATTACGCAGGGTTTCTACGGGAGCGGCATCTTCCTGTACGACCTGCTCGGCGCGCGGCGGGACGGCGGGTTCGCGAAGCACCTTCGGCCATCGAGCGCGATCGAGTACGCGCCGGACCTGCGGCGCAAGGGCCTCACCGGCGGGATCATCTACCACGACGGGGTGGAGGACGACGCTCGGCTGGCACTGGCGGTGCTCCGGACGGCGCTCGCGGGCGGGGCCGTCGCAGCGACGCGGGTGCGGGCCGAGAAGCCGCTGCTCGACGGTGAGCGGCTGATCGGGGCGACGGTGCGCGACCTCGTCAGCGGCAACCAGTTCGAGGTCCGCGCGGAGCGCGTCATCGATGCCACCGGTGTCTGGGCCGCGAACCCGGAAGCGAGATTCGCCACGCTCGAGGGGGCCGACACCTTCGTCCCGAGCCGGGGCTCCCACATCGTGATCCGGCGGGACCGGCTGCCGGCGCAGGGCGGGCTCACGCTTCGAATCCCGGGCCGCGTCGTGTTCATCATCCCGTGGCCCGGCCACTGGATCATCGGCACCACCGATCATTCGGACAAGCGCAGCCCCGAAGACATCTCGGCGCCCCAGGAGGATGTCGACGAGCTTCTGGAGACCGTGAACGCCCAGCTCGCCATCGACCTGTCGCGCGGGGACATCGTCGGCACGTATGCGGGCATGCGGCCGCTCGTCGGCGACCCGGGCGGCTCGACTGTCAAGGCGTCACGCGAGCATCGCGTCGCCGCGGACGCGAGCGGCCTGGTCCGGATCTCCGGTGGCAAGTACACGACGTACCGGGTCATGGCCCGCGACGTCGTCGATGCGTCGCTCGGGAAGACGGAAGCCAAGCGCCGGAAATCGGGCACCGCGGACCTGCCGGTCGTCGGCGCGGCGCCGCGCGACGAGCTCGCGCAGATCGCCGCCAGCCTGGAGCGGCCACTCCGCGACGCCGCGGGGATGTTCGGCGAGGCAGACGCGACCTGGCCCGTCCGGATCGCCCGTCGGCTCGCCGACCGCTACGGGCGCGAAGCAGTGGACGTGATGACCCTCGCTCGCGAGCTGGACCTCGCGCGACCGCTCGGCGAGGGCGTCGATCATCTCGAGGCGGAGGTCGCGTGGGCCGCGCGCAACGAGCTGGCGCTGTCCCTCGACGACGTCCTCGCGCGTCGCATGCGGCTTGCCCAGGAGCTGCCGGATCGCGGCGCCTCGATCGCGGCTCGGGTCGCCGAGGTGTTGGGCGCCGAGCTCGGCTGGGACGAGCTGCGACGAGCCGCGGAGGTCGACCTGTACCTCGAAACCGCCAGACGCGAGTACGGCCTGCCGTGGGCGACGACCGCCTGATCCTCGCCCTCGACCAGGGCACCACGTCGTCGCGCGCGATCGCGTTCGGGCGCGACGGGCGGCCGGTCGCCGGCGCGCAGCTGGCCTTCGAGCAGCAGTTCCCGTCGCCCGGCCACGTCACCCACGACCCTGAGGCGATCTGGGCGAGCCAGCTGTCGGTGGCGCGGGAGGTCGTGCGCAAGGTCGGTGGCGCGGACAGGATCGCGGCGATCGGAATCGCGAACCAGCGAGAGACCACGATCGTCTGGGATCGATCGACCGGCGAGCCGATCGCCGATGCCATCGTCTGGCAATCGCGGATCACCGCGCCGGCCTGCGAGCGACTCCGGCTCCTGGGCCACGAGACGCTGTTCCGCGAGCGGACGGGGTTGCCGCTGGACGCGTACTTCTCCGGGCCGAAGATCGCCCACATCCTCGACGCGGTGCCCGGCGCTCGCTCCCGTGCAGCGCGCGGCGAGCTGGCCTTCGGCACGGTCGACACATTCCTGCTCTGGCGGCTGACGGGCGGCACGGC
>JANLSG010000261.1:0-15831 GCA_031362295.1 Chloroflexota bacterium | reverse complement strand
AGGATGTCGGTGATGACGAGAAAAGTCAACATCAGTGGACGAAGCCATTCGGCCTGGGAGTAGACTCCGAGGGATGGTCGCGACCCGGATGGATCCGCCCCGACTCGGAACGCTGGGCACGCGTGCGCTGGTCGATGCCGGGACCGCCTTCGAGCTCGTGGCCTCCGCCCTGATGGTCGCTGACCGGGCGGGCCGTCACCGCTTCGACGAGGTAAACCTGTGGCGTCGCCATGCGCGATCGATGGGTGCCACGGACGCGCGTACCTTCGAGGGGCTCGGCACGCACGGTGTGATGAACCTCATCGGTCTCGCGAGCGAGAGCCCGGACGAACGCAACGCGCCGGACTTCCTGGCCCTGCTGGACTCCCTTTCGCCCGTCGAGATCGTGCTCAACGCCATCGGGCGCTATCGGCGGACGATCCTGCGGGTGGTTCCGGCCGAGGTCATCGAAGCAGCCGTTGCCGGTGACGCGGCGGCGCAGAAGCGGGTCCTCACACGGTCATGGAGCGACGTCCCGGAGTGGCAGAAGGCGCTCCGCTTCCTGTTCGAGCGGCCGGCCGACGAGGTGGGCACCGCGATCGTCCTCGCGTTCCGGCGCTGGTACGAGCGGGCGTTCATCCACGAGGAAGCGCGGCTGGCCGCCTGGCAGGCGCGCGAAGTCCAGAAGGTCCGCGCCGAATCCGACACCTGGCGATTGGAAGCCCTGCTCCACCGTGTCGCGCCGGCGCTGGAGTACTTGCCGCCGGCCGGGGTCGATCTCGTGACCTTCGTCCCGATCGCCTCGATCAAGCCCGCGATCCTGTTCCTCGACCACCGGATGGAATCGATCGTCCTGTACACGACCGCGGACGCGCCGGCAGCCGATGCCCCGCCGGAGGCGCTCGTGCTGCTGGGGAAGGCACTCGGGGACGAGCTCAGGTTGCGGACCCTGCGCGCGCTTGCGGGCGGGCCGCGCTCCCTTTCGGATCTCGCGGCGGAGGTCGGCGTGCCGCGCACCTCGCTCGCCCACCACATCGCGATCCTGCGCGCGGCGGGCTTCATCACGCACACCATCGACGACGGTCGCTGGGGTCGGCTCGCGCTCCGGCCGGAGGCAATCGCCAGGGTGGAGCCGCTGTTCCGCGGCTTCCTTGCCGCACCTGGCTCGCGCGCAAAGGATTAGGTAGCGCGCTCGCCGCCCAGCCCCGAATTCAGCGGAAGGCAAAGCGGGCGCGCGCCTCCGTGCCGTCCCGGAACGAGAGGATCAGCTCGCGGCACGTGCCGGCCCAGGATTTCTGGGTTCCCCAGGCGAGCTGATAGAGGTCGGTTCCGCGGCTGTACGACAACCCACCCGGTGAGGTCAGGGTCTCCTCCACGCCATCGGTGCCGCCGCTGAGACTGCATGCGACCTGGCGAGATCGCGGCGCCTCGCTGAACACGTTCAGGCTCCGATCGCCGCCGAGCGAGAACCGCACCGGGATGGCGCGACCGGCGTTGGCGACGTTGGTCACGGGAGCGTTGTCGACGGGGCTGGAGAAGCCGCCGAACCCGTACGCCGGGATTCCCACGTTCCACGTGCTCGCGGCGGCGCTGAGGATCGTCACCTCCGCGGTACCGTCGCCGCTCGCAATACATGGGCTCAGCGGGGTGGCGGTGCCGCCGGGATCGCAAGCCGTCGTGATGGGCACGCCGTTCCGGAAGATGGTCGCAGGCACGCTGGCCGGGTCGATCCGGAAGGTGATGGCCAGCGGATGGAGGGCGTCTGTCGCGGCCGTCGATTGGATGACGACGTCCTGGCCGAGGAACGTGAACCCGACCGGCGCCGCGCTCACGACTGTTTCGGCGATCGAGAGCGTGCCGCCACCGGCCGTGGCCGGGACCACCACTGACGTGATGACGGGATTCGCGGGGCCGGGACTGGTGCCGGCAGGATCGGTGACGAGGCTCCCGCCACCGGGCGCGATCGAGCCGATGACGAGCTGCGGGTCGCTGGCGCCTTCGGTGGGCGTCACGGTGTTCGACACAACCGAGGGGGAGTAGTAACCGGCCGCGTTGACGGCGTACAGCTGGAACGTCACCTCGAGGGTATTCAGCACGTAGTTGTCGTAGTCAAGGACCAACGGTGTCGGCATGGGAGCGAACCATGTCGAGTAGTACAGGACGCCCCCCGTGTAGTAGTGCAGTACGTAGAGCTCGATCGGCGATCCGCCGTCGTCCTCCGGCGGGATCCAGCTCAACAGGGCGAAACCGTCGCCTGCCGCGGCGGTGAGTGCCGTCGGCGCGGAGGGCGCGGTTGCCGCGCGCGAAGGGGCAGGCGAACCCGCGGTGACCAACGCGGCCGCGACCAGCGCCACCAATGCCATGTGTCCGGCTCGAGTCCCGCGCATCCCGTCCTCCTCGTGGGTTGTCAACCAGTCGACGCGGGACCGATGGAAAACGCAGCGCGGCTAGGACGGGGTCGAGTCCGATTCGGCGAGCCGCTTGGCGAGCTGCGTTCGCGACCGGACGCCGAGCTTGCCGTAGATGCGGGTGAGGTGCGCCTCGACCGTGGCGACGGTTGTCGACAGCTCCGCCGCGACCTCGCGGTTCGTTCGACCATCGACGACCAGCGCCGCGACCCGCTGCTCGCTGGGCGTCATGGCGTCGCCGGAGGATGGCCGCGGGCGGGCGCGCCGAAGCTCGTCGGTGGCTCGGTGAAGCGCGGGCTGCGCGCCGAGCTCGGCGAACAGCTCGATGGCCCGATCCAGGGTCGCGGCGGCCTCGCGCCGCTGTCCGGCCCGCCGGAGCCCTGCGCCCTGCGCCAGGAGCACCTGGCCGAGCTCCCACGGCGCCCCGATCGCCTCGAACTCCTGCGCCGCCGTGCCCAGCAGGTCGGCGGCTCCTTCGGCGTCGCCATCGGCCTGGGCAACGAGCCCGCGGCACAGCGCGACGGCGGCCTCGCCCCACTCGCCGAACTGGTCGTGGCGATGTTCCAGGTGGCGGGTCAAGTCGCGAGCCGGCTCCAGACGATCGGCCGCGACCAGGACGGCGACGGTCTCCGGGACGAACACCGCGAACTCCGCGGCCCGCGAGCCGCTGCGCTCGCTCTGCTCGAACAATGGCGCCATCAGGTCTGCAGCGTCGGCGACCCGGCCATCCGCATGGGCAAGCAACCCGACAGCGAGATTCGCCACGGCGCCGATGACGGGATCGCCGGCCGAGAACGGCGACGCGCGCAGCTCCGCTGCGTCATCGAGTGCATCAGGTTCGCCGCGACGGCCGCGCAGGGTCGCCCGGCGCACGACCGCCATGACGCGCCAGTAGTCGCGGGCGTCGGCGAGCGCTCGCTCGAGAAGCGAAGCAGCCTCGTCCCAGCGCCCGACCCGCATCGCGAGATCCGCGCCGAAGATGTTCAGGCGCATGATCAGTCCCTCGTCGCCGCGGAACTCCGCGATGCGTCGCTCGTCAGCCATGAGCTCCAGGGCGGCCGCGAAGTCGCCGCGCCACATGCGTTCGTTCGCGAACGCGAGTCGCGGCGTGTGATCGCCCGCCGCATGGGGGTCTCGATTGATGATGGCGACCGCGCGACGAAAGTGGTCGACGGCGCCCGCCCGCCCGGCCAGCGACATGACGAGCCCGGCGGTGGTGAGTGCCGTGACCAGGGTTGAATCGTCGTCCAGCGACTCCGCCATCGCGATCGCCGAGGCCGCCTCGTCGATCGCCTGCTCGAGGTCGCCCAGCCACGCGCCCCGCTGCCATGCCAGCTGCGCCAGCGTCCGCGTCCGGAGTCGGTCGTCACCGTGCGGTTCGCGATTGGCCGCCTCGAGCACGGTCACGGCGGTCTGCGGGTCAGACGCCGCGAGCGCCTGCTGGACGAGCGCTCGGACGCGGATCGTGCCTCGCACGGGGCCGGACAGGAGCTCGTCGACGAGGCCCGCGGCGGCACGTTCGTCGGCGGCGACAAAGAGGCAGTCGGCCTGGTCCATGACGCGGCGCGCTCGTGCGTCGAGGTCGGATGGCGGGGTCAGCCGGGCGGCGTGGCCGGCCAGCTCCGCGGCGGTCTCCGGCGCCCCACGGTGTCTCGCCGCCCGGGCGGCCTCCTCGAGCTCCTGCGCGATGCCCGCGTCGGCATCGGCCGTCGCAAGTGCCAGGTGACGGGCCCGCGACGCAGCATCGGGGCTGTTGGTCGCCGCCAGTCGATGCAGCTCGCGCCGGCGCCCCGGCGGGATCCGGGTGTAGGCGCCGGCGGCGAGCAGGGGATGCCGGAACCTGACCAGTCGATCCTGTTCAACGAGGACGCCGGCCTCGATCGCAATGTCCAGTGCAGCGCCATCTGCAAACGCGGACACCGGCATCGGGCCGAGCACCGCGACGCGCTCGATGGCCGGCGCCGCCAGCCGGTCGATGGCCTCGAGACGGTTGCCGACGAGGTCGTCGAGCGACCTGGGCAGGCGGTCATCCGGCGCGCCCGCGAGCTGCTCCGCGAAGAACGGGTTCCCGCCGGATTGGTCGTGGATCCGCCGCACGCGGTGGGCGGGCAGCTCTGCGCCCACTCTCGCGCGCAGCATCATCCCGATCGGCTCGAGATCGAGACCCGCGAGGTGCACCTCGATCGCGCGCGGGCCCAGGGCGGCCGCGAGGCCGAGCGGATCGGCGTTGCCCTCGCGCAGGCTTATGGCGACGCCCACCCGGTGGCCGTCAAGCCGCCTGGCGGCGAAGGCGAGCGCCCGCGCCGATGCGGCGTCGAGCCACTGGGCGTCATCGATCGCGAGCAGGACGGGCCCTTCAGCGGCGAGCTCGATCAGCACTGCCAGGGTCGCCCGGCCAACGAGGAGCGGGTCGCCCGACTCCGGCTCGCTTCCGACGGAGAGCGCGGCGGCCAGCGCTTGCCGGAGCGTGTCGGACAGGCGCTCGAGCACGGGCTCCGACGCCACGCCGAGGAGGTCCCCGAGCGCTGCGTAGCCCAGGCGAAGCTCTGCTTCCACCGGCCGGCTGACGAGCACGCGAGCACCCTGCGCCGCGCCCTGGGACGTGGCCGCGGACCAGATCGTGGACTTGCCGATCCCCGCCTCGCCGCTGATGACCAGCGCCGCCGGACCATCCGCGAGCAGGTGCAGCCATCGCCCGAGGTCGGCGAGCTCGGCGTCGCGTCCGATGAGGCTCGGGCTCTCGTGCATCCGGGCCGTCATGCAGGAACCATTCCGGGCGAATTGTGGGGTTTCCCTCGATGCGACGCAGGGGTGGAGGGCCGCACCGTAGATGCAGGGCACGATGCCCACCCGGACGACGACCCGGGCCTCCGACAGCCAGAGGTCACCCAATGCATCGACGACGACTCATGGCACTCGCGCTCCTCGCCGTGCTCGGCGCGGCAACCACCGCCACCGCGCTGGCGAGATCAGGCCCGCTGAGCCCGGGGCTCAAGGAGATTCGCGCCGCGGTCTCGCGCTATCACGACTATGCGAACGCGGCATTCGACGGCTATAGCGTCGCCGGTGAGCCGTGCATCGCGTCGCCGGCTGGCACGATGGGCTTCCACGCTCCGAATCCGTCGCTGCTTGGGCCAGGCCCGATCGACGCGCTTCGGCCGCCGATCCTGCTGTACGTGCCGCGGGCCGATGGCAGCCTCAAGCTGGTGGCCGTCGAGTACTTCGCCGTCGCCCTCGCGAACACCGAGAGCGGTCCGGCGCCGTGGTTCGGTGCGGAAGCACCCCCGCTGGGCTTCTTCAACCCGGCGCCGAGCCTGCTCGGTCGGACGTTCGACGGCCCGATGGCCGGCCACAACCCGCAGATGCCATGGCACTACGACCTGCACGCCTGGGTCATCGAGAACAACCCGGCTGGCGTGTTCAGCCAATGGAACCCGTCCATCTCCTGCTAGTCGTCGTTTCGATTCCCCGGCGGTGCCGGTAGGCTGGCGCCGTGAGGAGCGGTCAGGGCAACGGCCAGTTCAAGCGTTGGCTGACGGCGCCGCCGAGGCCGCACGGCGAGATCATCAAGGACCGGACCGTCAGCAATCTCGAGCTGTTCTACGACCTCGTCTACGTCGCGGTCATCACCCAGATCGCGAACCGGCTGTCGGAGGACGTCTCGCTCCGCGGCTTCGCGGAGTTCGCGGTGGTCTTCGCGATGCTCTGGATCGCGTGGATCAACGGCTCCCTGTACATCGAGCTGCACGGGCGCGAGGACGGCCGCACGCGGCTACTGGTCTTCCTGCAGATGGGCATCCTCGCGCTGCTCGCCGTGTTCGCGGAGCACGCCGCCGACTCGACCGGTAGCCAGTTCGCGCTCGTCTATGGCGCGTTCCTCGCGCTGATGTCATGGCACTGGTGGTCCGTCCGGCAGCTCGACCGGACGGAGCGCCCGGAGTTCCTGCCGATCACCGGCTTCTACGTCGGGGGGATGGCGGTCTCAACCGTTGTCGTGGTCGCGAGCGGCTTCCTGCCGGCCGAATCGCGGCTATTGGTGTGGGCGATCTACGCCGCGGGCTGGATCGTCGGGATCTACCTCGCCGGCACGCGCCCGCGCGTCGGGATCACCCAGGGCATCGCACCCACCGAGTCGCTCGTGGAGCGGTTCGGGCTGTTCGTGATCATCGTCCTCGGCGAGGTCATCTTTGGGGTTGTCGAAGGTCTCGCCGCGGTGGAGCCGGACGCCCTGACAATCGCGGTCGGGTCGCTCGCGCTGGTCATCGGGTTCGGCTACTGGTGGCTGTACTTCGACCTGGTCGGCCGGCGCCTACCGCGCAATACCCGTGGCTCGCTCGCCGCCTGGATGCTCAGCCACCTGCCGATCACACTGTCGATCACGGCAACGGGCGCCGGGATCGTCAGTCTCCTCGTGCGCGCGCACGACGCGGTCACGCCGCCCGAGACGGCCTGGCTCCTCGCCGGCGCTGTGGCCCTCGGCCTGGTCGCGATGGTCATCGCGATCCGCCAGCTCGAGGACGCCGTGCGACTCGCAATGGTCTACCGGCCGCTTCAGCTCGCCCTGGCGATCGGAGCTGTGGTCGCGCTGCTGGCCGGGTACGTCACGCCGTCGCCGCTGATCCTCGCGGCGCTGTTGGTCGCGATCCTGTCCGCGCTGTGGTTCTTCGCGGTCGCGCGCTACCTGCGATCAGGCGCGTGGGCGTCCACGAAGGGGAGCGACTGACCTTCGTAGACATCGAAGGCGTCCGGGATGTTGGCGTCGCGCGGCATCGTGGGCGGCAGGATATCGCGCCTCCAGATCGACCCGGAAGCGCTCAGTAGTCCTCGCCCATCGCGTCGAGGTCGTCCCGGCTCAGGAGCGGGTCGTAGAGCACGCTGTGTCGGTCCGCCGACTCTGGCAGGCCGTACAGCATGTAGCCGATGTACCGCGTCACCATCTTGCGCATGCGGGCGCGCTCGAGCGCACGGTCGAGGAGATCAAATGGGGCGACCATCCGTGCCGTGGAGATGACCGCCACGTTGCCCCGGATGGCTCCGAAGGCGAACCGCCAATCGGGCCTGGCTCGAACGTACAAGTCCTCGGCGACGACGCCGATCACGACCTGGTTCTCGAATACGGCCATCGGCGCGGCCGCCCGCAGGTAAGCGATGAGATCCTCGCCGATGAGCTGCCTGCGCGAACGATCAAGCACGTCGTTGGGAATCGGAATGGGGTCTATGACCGCGATCGGCAGGCCGTAGCGCGCGCCGTAGAACCCAGCGAGCCCGAGCATGTCCTCGACCGGGACGCTGCCCATCGGCACGAGCGTCACTCCGTGGCCGCTCGGCCGCTCCGGTACGACGGCAGCTCGTCCCTCCGGGGGTGCGCTGGCCAGGGCGGACGGGATGCCGATGATGCCCGCACCGATGCAGGCGACCGCGGCCGCCGAGCCGATCCAGCCAATGCGTCTGAGCGTCGCGGACATCCGTCGGCCACGGTCGAGCAGCGGCGCGCGAAGGGTCGCCCACGCGGTGCCCACCTCATCGTTCCGGGCCTGCCACTGGAGCCAAGCCCCACCTGGGGCCCCCGAACGAGCGGCATCCGCCCACGCCAAGTCCCTTCGGGCGAGCTGATCGGCGATTGAGCTCCAGGCGGCAGTCGGTGGCCGCTCTGTCATCAGATCGCGCCATCGAGCCTTCTCGCCGATTGAGTCGTCGCCGGCGCGTGCCGCCTCCACGAACGGCTTTCGGGCCTCGTTCAGGCGCCGCTCGAACCGCACCTCCGCGAGCACCGGCCCGAAGGCGAGACGATCCGCCAGGAAGCGGGGCCAACCAAGGCGCAGCGCGAGCATCGCCGCGCCCCCCACGAGGGCGCCAAGCACGATCGCGATGGTGTCGGCGCTGAGCGTCACTCGAGGAAGGATCGTGGCTTCATTTGGGTCGAGACTAGCGATCAGGGGGGCCGTTAGGTCGGGCGGCCGCGCCCGATCCCGGGTTGACATTACTGTGTGATGCACAGTAATGTGCGACACATGCCTGATGACGAGCTCGGAGCCCACCGCCAGGAGCTGCGCCGCGGGACGGTCGTCCTGGCCTGCCTGCTCGCGCTCCGGGAGCCCGGCTATGGCTACGGCCTGCTGAAGACCCTGGAGGCGGCGGGGATCGCGAGTGACGGCAACACGGTCTACCCACTCCTGCGGCGACTCGAGGAGCGCGGCCTGCTGCAGAGCGAGTGGAACACCGACGAATCGCGGCCGCGGAAGTTCTACACGACCACGCCGGCGGGCACGGAGCTCGCGACCCAGCTCCTCGCCGACGTCAGCAACCTCACCAAGTCCCTGCATTCCCTCAACGGGAGGAGCTGAGATGTCCTGGACCGAGCGCTACCTCGCCACGGTGCTGCGCGGAATCGCCGAGCCTCGGCGGACGGATGTCGACCGCGAGCTCCGGTCATCGATCGAGGATGCGATCGAAGAGCGGGTGGGGGCAGGGGAGGACCGGGCGATTGCCGAGCGCGTCGTCCTGGAGGGCCTTGGCGACCCCTCCGCCCTCGCAGGCGCCTATACCGGTCGACCGAGCTACCTGATTGGGCCCGAGCTGTTCCCGCTGTACCGGCGAGTACTGCCGCGCCTGATCGCGGTTGTCGTCCCGGTCGCCTTCTTCGTGCTGCTCGCGGTGAAGCTGTCCGGTGGCGGCGACATGCAGGCGGCGATCTCGAGCGGCATCTCCGGCGTGATCAGCGTCGCCATGCAGATCGCCTTCTGGGCGACCGCCACGTTCGTCTTCCTCGAGTGGGCGGGCCCGGCCCGCCAGGCACGCAGCGAGCTCGTCGCAGCGACCGGCCGCTGGACAGTGGAGCGGCTGCCGAAGGTGGTGGACGGCAGAATCTCCGTTCGCGAGGTCGCGGGCGAGATCGTGACCGTGCTCATCACCATCGGGATCCTGCTGTTCGTCGCCTCCCTGTCGACGACCACGGCGTCCAACAACGAGATCCCGGTCCTCAACGGCGAATTCCGGACCATCTGGGTGCCCATCCTGCTTGCCCTGTACGCGATGCGCGGTGTAGGCCATCTGCTCGCCTACAACGCTGGTCGCTGGACGACATTCCTGGCGTTCAGCAACGCCGTCATCCACGTGGCGATCGCCGTCCCGCTGGTCGTTGGCGCCCTTGGCGGCATGATCGTGAGCAAAGTGTTCGCGTTGGTGATCAGCTGGCCGGGACTCGCCAGCGGCGACGGCGCCCCGATGCTCGCGCTCGCTGTCGGTGCCACGCTCGCTTCCGGCTGGGAGATCGTGCGGGTCTTCCGTCGAGCCCGCCGGGCGCAACCGATCCGCACGGACGCGAGGATCGTGTCGAGCTCGGCCTGATCCGGCTCGCCGCACCGCCACGGCGGCAGCGCAGGCGCCGAGCGCGAGACGTGGTCGCGCCGTCGCTATCGAACGAGCCGATAGACCTTTCGAACGCCGGGCAGGCCCTTGAGCTCGTGCGCCCCGGCGTCCTCCAGTGTGAGGTTGGAACCCTCGAGCAGATCGTGCGTGGTCGCGGAGACCGTGACGTCGTCTGCGCCGCCGAGCGCCATGACGCGCGCCGCCGTGTGCACGGCGAGGCCGCGGATGTCCTCGCCCACGAGCTCCACCTCGCCCGTGTGAACACCGATTCGGATCGGCAGGTCCATGGCCCGCGCCGCGTGAGACATCGCCTCCGCGCAGCGGACGGCTCGAGAGGGGCTGTCGAAGACCGCCAGGATCCCGTCGCCGGTCGACTTCACGAGGCGGCCGCGGAACGTGTTCAGCTGCACGCGCATCCGGGCGTTGTGCGTCGCGAGCAGCTCGCGCCACGCCCAGTCACCCACCTTCTGGAGCACCGCCGTCGAATCGACGATATCGGTCAGGACGACGGTGACGACGATGCTCTCCGCGAGGACGCCCTGCGCGAGCCAGGTCTGGGCGCTCGTCCAGTCGATCGTGACGAATGGCTCGTCGCCCACCACCCAGGCGTCATGCCCGGGCGGGATCTCGTAGACGGATCCAGGCTGGACCTCGAGCGTCTGGCCCTCGTCCGTGAGGACGTGGATGGCTCCGGAGATCGCATAGCCCAGGTGGTGGAGCCGGCACGACGTGGTGCCCGCGATCTCCCGCATGTCCTTTGACCATCGCCAGCCCGGCTCGTACACCGCGCGAGCAACCGTCGCGTCGCCAAGCGTCAGGATCTGGGCGAGGCCGTTCGAGAACGCGTGCCGATCGCCGTCGGTGTCGAAGGTCCGCGCCTGGAGTCGTGCCATGGCGCTTGGCATGTTCGCATCCGCGCGACCACGTCGCATGACATGGGATCAACGACCGAAATTGGAACCTTTCGCGGACGAGTCAGGCACATCATTGTCAGCGCGGCAGGTCGCCGAGCCAAGAGACGTGGTGGTGAGAGCAGTGCACGAGCTCGTGGTCCGGGCGCGAGGAGGCGATCGTGATGCCTTCTCGGAGCTCGTCGCCCGATCGATCGGGCGGCTCACCGCGGTCGCCCGGATGATCCTGCGCGACGAATACGCCGCCCAGGACGCGGTCCAGGACACATGCATCGAGGCGTGGCGATCGCTGCCGGGCCTTCGGGACCCCGACAAGTTCGACGCGTGGGCCAGGCGGCTCCTCGTACGGTCGTGCTTCAAGTCCATGCGCCGCATCAAGCAGGTCTCCGCCACGGAGATTCGCATGACGCCCGGCGACGAGCCGGCCATCGCCGGAGTCGAACGCAACGTCGCGCTCCATGACCAGCTTGAGCGCGGTCTCGCCCGAATTTCGGCCGAGCAGCGCGCCGTCATCGTCCTCGTCCATTACCTGGACCTTCCCCTCGCGGACGCCGCGGCAGCGATGGGCATCCCCCTCGGGACGACGAAATCCAGACTCAACCGGGCGACCAGCGCCCTCCGAGCCGTCATCGAAGCCGACAACCGGGAACCTTCCCGGCTGGCGGAAAGGATCGCGTCATGAACGACAGGTTTTCCTCCCAGCTCCGGCAGCACCTGGTCGAGACGGCGAACGAGCGCCCCGCCGAGGGCCAGCTGGCAGCTGTCGTCGATGCCGTCGCCACGACCCGGCAGCGGCTCCCGCTCGTGGCGCGGCTGACCTGGAACCCGGGTCGCATCGGCTTGCTCCCCTCCGCGGCAGTTCGGTTCGGCCTCGTCGCGGCGGCGCTCGCCATCGCGATGGCCGCTGGCGCCTCGCTCGCCGGCGGGGCGAAGCCAACCACGGTGTTCGAGGGGGCATGGACTTCGACGGACCCCGGTGACACCAGCGCGCAGATCCTCGTGGTCGGTCCTGGGAACACGCCGGCCGTGTACTTCGAGGACGGCTACGCGACCGGCGCGGCCTGCGTCAACGACCCGGTCAAGCGCTTCGTGGCACGTGGCCTCGGCGAGATCTCCGGGTCCCACCTCGACGTGGCGTTCCCGGACGGCGGCGGCTGCGGCCTCGTCACCGTCGAGGTCGCCGGCAGCTACGCCTACATCGAGGCCAGCGACACCCTCATCGACCAGGACCAGCTCGTCTGGGCCCGAGCGATCAGTGACGATCGAAGCACGACGAAGTCGCCGGCCTCACAGGCGCCAGCGCCCCCGGCGCCGTCGACCCCGGCGCCGTCGATTCCCATGGACGCGGCGACGTTCACCTCAACCGTCCACGGCGTCTCGATCGACTACCCAGCCGGATGGCAGGTCCGGCCTGCAACCGAGCCGTGGACGGGCGGCGAGCTGTCCTTCGACTCGCCGGCGGCCGATGTCCTGTTCGATCCGGCGCTCGGGGTCGAGCTGTACCTGGTCGTGGCCTCTCAGCCGTACAACGGGCTGCACCCGCAGCAGTGGCTCCGCAAGCAGAGCGAATGGCTCTGCCCTGGCGAACGGCTGGGCGCCGGAACCGCCGAAGTGGACGGCACCAATGCATATGCGCTGAGATGCAGTACCTCGCAGAGCGCGGTTCTGGTCTTCGCGGAAACCCGCGGCTATGTGATACGCCTGATCGCTTCGGCTGCAGAGCCGGAGCTCACGGAGACGTACTCCTCCAGTTGGCTCAGGGAGTTGCTCGAAACGGTCGACCTGCGCCCGGAGGACGCGATCGATGCCGTGAGCGAATCGGCTTCGGTGAGCCCTTCCTGAACGACGCTGCTCGACCTGATGGGCGGGCCCGTCGCGTCGGAGCGCGCATTGGTTGCCAGGCTTAGGCTCCACGGATGGACGAGCAGACAACCTTCGAGGCGCGTGCCGTCCTCGCGCCGAGGCGTGCTCGCGTTGCGCGGCTCGCACTCCTGGTGCCGGTGGTCGCGTTCGTTGCCATCGCCTTGGCGGGTCTGAGCGGCGATCGCTCCCGTCCGGTGACCGCCGTGGTGCCGGGTCCGACGAGCGCGGTGATCCCCGGTCCCACGACCGGCGCCGTGCCATCGCTCCCGGTCGAGGCCGCGTATCCCGCGCAGGTGATTGGCATCGCCGTCCAGAGACTCGGCGACCTTCAGCTTGGGGGGCTCGGCCGCGACGAGGTGGTTGCCATCGCCGGCTGGTACGTCCCGACAGCGATCACCGACTGTCCACCGCTCGCCGCCCGGTACCGAGACGGCTCGCTCCGGCACGTCCGGGACGACGCTCACAGGTTCACCTTGTGCGTGCGCTCCGGGGTGCTTTACCCCTCGCGGCCGGACTCCTCGAACGTGGCTCCCGCAGGGGTCGCCGTCGAATTCGTCGTGGGCGTCACCATGCCTCGGGAGCTCGAGGATGTTGACACGCACGCGACGCCCGTGGTCGTCCTCGGGCGATTCTCGAAGTCCAGCGATGGGTGCCGCGTCGGAGTGGGGTGCAGCCGCGAACTCGTGGTCGATCACCTCGGGTGGACACCCGGCTGACGCCCTAGGTAAGTTGCAGGGACGCGAGCATCGCGTCCAGCTCGGCCTGATCCGAGGCGGCGATGTCCGGACTGGACACCATGTCGATCACGATCGTCCGGTCGCCAACGTCGACGACGAACAGCGTGTCGATCTGCGACGGACGCTGCTGGTAGCGGCTCGGCTGGCTGTCGCCCTTCAACCCCCAGGTCGCGAACCGGCCGTCATCGCAGCCCGTGAACGCGTTGTCGGCACCGACCGTCGTGACCGCCTGGTCGGCGGGCACGGTGAGCTTGACGCGCCAGCCCGGCCGCCCAGCGACCGTCGACGCCTCCGGCACCGTGCCCCCACGTCCAACCTGCGCGGCGAGCGCCGCAGCTGTCGCCTGTGCCCCCTTCGGCTCGGGATTGGGTCCGGCCTTCCACTTGCAGGAGTCGGCGTAGACGACGCCATTCGTGATGTCCTCGAAGAGGAGGGCCACGATTTCGCTCTTGATGGCGCCGAATGCGTTGCAGCAGCCTTCCCACCCGGCCGGGACGTCGAAGGTGCCATGCCCGTCGAGGATGCTGTAGGTCCCCGCGGCGAGCGCCCCGTCGGGGAGGGGGCGGGCCGTGGCCGATGGCGTGCTCGGTGCCGTTGTGCTGGCAGCCCCGCCGCAGCCCGCGAGGAGAAGCGCGGCCACGAGCGCGCTGAGGACTGGTCGCATGTAATCCCTCCCTGCAAGCCAACTGGCTTACACACCACGTGGGAGGGCCGGTCACCAAAGGTTCCATCAAGGCGCTCGCGCGGTAGGCTCAACGCGAGATGAGCAACCCCAACCCTGACCCGACACTCGACCGGCTGCTGCGGCACATGGCCTGGGCCAACGCGCAGCTCGTCGCCGGACTCGCGGAGCAGCCAGTCGAGGCGCTCGGACTCACCGCGCCGCGCAACGACTGGTCGGCCGGCCGGATCCTCGCCCACGTGCTCAACGCGGCGCAGGGCTACGCGAGCCTGATGGAGGGGGTGACTCGGCCCACGAGCATGGAGCCGCCAGCCTCCCATGAGGAGCTCGCCGTCCTCGGCGCACGCTTGGCCGCCACCGACGCGAACCTCCGCGCGCAGCCCCTGCAGGTACGGCAGAAGCTCCAGGTTGACGAACGGCAGGAAGGCGCCCATCGCGCCTTCGCTCAGCTCGGTGCGCTTCGTTCCACCCGGAGCCGCCCAATCGCGCCACCGAAACGGCGCCTGGAGCGACGGCGTGAAGCCAACGCCAAGCGCCTCCGCCTCCTCCGCCTCCAGCTCCTCGCGGTCATCCAGGATGCGAAGGAACAGGATCCACGACAGCTCCGGCACGTACTGGAGCGCGCCCGCGTAGTTCGCGCGTCGCATGACGTCCGCGATCTGCTTGATCGCGGCGTTCACGGACGAGGGAGTTGCGAGTCGGCGAGCAGCGACGGCCATCTCGCGAGCCTACGACAGATAAGTGGCGCCCGATCAAGCGCCTCGCAATCGGATGCCGAGGTCACTCGTCTGAAACAGAGCCGCGTACCGGCCCGCTCTTGATCGAGCGCTGATCTGACTTGCCGGAGGGTGGCGACCGTCGCTTGGCCGGCGCCACAGATCCGCATCGGCGATCTCGCGCGCGATCGCGCTGGCCTTCATCCAGGCGTTGCCGTGGCCGCGAAGCACTTCAGCCATGACCGTGTGGAGGCCGCGCGTTTCGTACCCCGCCAGGCTCTCAGCGACCGCCCGGCCTGGCGCGGACGACACCATCCGACCTTGCGGCTCGCCTGGCGCCGCTTTGCCCCCGAGAACCTCCGAGAGAATCCCCGCGAGCTGATCGACGAAGATCGGTCGCCATTGCCGCGTGGGAAACGGCAGGACGTCGATGGCGCGATCGTCGAAGCCGGCAACACGAGCCGCATCGCGCACGGCAGGCGCAATGCGCCGAAGGACCACGACGACCCGTGTCGGCCGTGCTTCGAGAATGGTCCGGGCGAGCGCGGGGATCCCGGCATCGACGGCCCGGATTCGATCGGCGGCAGGGGACCGATCCACTGGGCGATCGGCGAGGTCCACCAGCCAGCAGCCGAGCTCCTGGAACCAGGCGAGGAAGCCCTCACCCTCCGGTGGATCGGCGACCGACAGGCCAACCCCGAGCGCTTCTCGGGTTGCGCGATACAGATTCGAGTCGGCGCGGTAGAAGTGCGTCCCGCCGGCCGGCGAAGACTCGCCAACGAACAGCACGCGGGTCTTGGACGGTCGGTGCCGATCTCGAATCGCGGTGATCGACGCCTCCCCGGCACTCGCCGTCGGTCGTGGCAGCGAGGTAGGCGGAGGCGCCCCCGGCGGTGGATCGCCGCGTCCCGAACGGAGTCGTTCGAGCGCTTCCGGGTCCATCACGTACGGGATACCGGCTTCGGCGATCCTGTCCAGCATCTCGTACAAGTCGACACCAGCGAGCTCGGAAGCGGACCAGGCAGACCGGCGTCCGGCCGCATAGTCGCCAATCGCCGTCGCGATCCGCCGGTTCGCCAGGCCGTCGGCCAGCAACCGCCGCGCGAGCTCCGTCCGGTCGACGCCCTCGGTCGCAGCGAGCGCATCGATCTTGTCGAGCAGGTCGCG
>JANLSG010000254.1:0-4745 GCA_031362295.1 Chloroflexota bacterium | reverse complement strand
GGCGACCCGCCCACCGGGGAGAATGCCCGCCAGCTGGTGGAGAGCCTGTTCTTCAACTTTCGGCGCTACGACCTGGGACGGGTCGGTCGCTACAAGTTCGACAAGAAGCTCGACGGCGTTGCCTCGCGCATGGGCCTGGAGCTCCAGCGGGAGCAGCGGACCATCACCAAGGAAGACATCGCCGGGATCGTCGGCCACCTCATCGAGTGCAACCGCGGACTCCATCCCAAGGACGACATCGACCACCTTGGCAACCGCCGGATCCGGGCCAACGGTGAGCTGATCCAGAACGCGTTCCGGATCGGCCTGCTGCGGATGGAGCGCGTCGTGCGGGAGCGGATGACCATCCAGGAGATCGACAAGGCGACGCCCAACGCCCTCATCAACATCCGCCCGGTCGTGGCGGCGATGAAGGAGTTCTTCGGCGGCAGCCAGCTGTCGCAGTTCATGGACCAGACCAACCCGCTCGCGGAGCTCACCTCCAAGCGGCGCCTGTCGGCCCTCGGGCCCGGCGGCCTGTCGCGCGAGCGCGCCGGGTTCGATGTTCGTGACGTCCACCACAGCCATTACGGCCGCATCTGCCCGATCGAGACCCCCGAGGGTCCCAACATCGGCCTGATCGGCTCGCTCGCCACGTACGGACGGATCAACAGCTACGGCTTCATCGAGACGCCGTACCGCCGCGTCAAGCGGACCGTGGCCTGGGACGACCCGAACGTCGGCGACTACGAGGCCGGCGTCGATCTCGTCGCCAAGGGCGGCGTCGTCGTCACCAAGAAGGGCGAGTCCCTCGCCAACGGCGCCGCCGCGGAGCTCAAGAAGCAGAAGCTCAATGCCTTCCCGATCCGCCCGGTCGTGACCGACGCGATCGAGTACCTCCCCGCCGACGAGGAGGAGGAGCACGTCGTGGCGCAGGCCAACGCCCGCCTCGACGCCGATCGCCACTTCATGGACGAGCGCATCCCGTCGCGCTTCCGGGACCAGTTCCCGGAGGCCCGCGCGGACCAGATCGAGTACATGGACGTGAGCCCCAAGCAGGTTGTCTCCGTGGCGACCGCGCTCATCCCGTTCCTCGAGCACGACGACGCCAACCGCGCCCTCATGGGCTCCAACATGCAGCGCCAGGCCGTGCCGCTCCTGGAGCCCGAGGCGCCGATCGTTGGCACGGGCATGGAGGAGCGGGCCGCCCGTGACTCCGGCCAGGTCGTCGTCGCCAAGCGCGACGGCGTGGTCATCTCGGTGACCGCGGAGCGGATCCGCATCGAGGCCGACTCGGGCGATCTCGACGAGTACCGGCTCCACAAGTTCGTGCGCAGCAACCAGGGCACGTGCATCAACCAGCGCCCCATCGTGGACCTGGGCAAGCGCGTCCAGGCCGGCGAGGCAATCGCGGACAGCTCGTCAACGAGCCTCGGCGAGCTCGCGCTCGGCCGGAACGTCCTCGTGGCGTTCATGAGCTGGGAGGGCGGCAATTACGAGGACGCGATCGTCATCAGCGACCGCCTCGTGCGCGACGACCTGTTCACCAGCATCCACATCGAGAAGCACGAGATCGAGTCGCGGGACACCAAGCTCGGGCCCGAGGAGATCACGCGCGACATCCCCAACGTCGGCGAGGAGTCCCTCAAGGACCTCGACGAGGAGGGCATCGTCTACATCGGCGCCGAGGTTCGCCCCGGCGACATCCTCGTCGGCAAGATCACGCCCAAGGGCGAGACCGAGCTGACGGCGGAGGAGCGCCTGCTCCGCGCGATCTTCGGCGAGAAGGCCCGCGAGGTGAAGGACAGCTCGCTGCGCCTGCCCCACGGCGAGCGCGGCAAGGTGGTCGAGGTCCGCGAGTTCCGGCGCGAGCTCAACGACGACCTCCAGCCCGGCGTCAACCGACTGGTCCGCGTGTCGGTCGCGCAGAAGCGGAAGATCAGCGTCGGCGACAAGATGGCCGGCCGCCACGGCAACAAGGGCGTGATCGCGAAGATCCTGCCTGCCGAGGACATGCCCTTCCTGCCGGACGGGACCGCCGTCGACATCATCCTCAACCCGCTCGGCGTGCCGAGCCGGATGAACATCGGCCAGATCCTCGAGACGCACCTGGGCTGGGCACTCCATGCCAAGGGCGAGACCGCCGCGACCGCCGTCTTCGACGGCGCGACCGAAGAGCAGATCCGGGACGAGCTGAAGCAGGCCCGGCACATGGTCTACGGCGTCGAGCAGGCCCTGCCGCAGGACGGCAAGATCGAGCTGCGCGACGGCCGCACGGGCGAGACGTTCGACCGTGACATCACCGTCGGCTACATCTACATGCTCAAGCTCCACCACCTGGTGGAGGACAAGATCCACGCCCGCAGCACCGGCCCGTACAGCCTGATCACCCAGCAGCCGCTGGGCGGCAAGGCCCAGTTCGGCGGCCAGCGCTTCGGCGAGATGGAGGTCTGGGCCCTGGAGGCCTACGGCGCGGCCAACATCCTCCAGGAGCTGCTGACCGTGAAGTCGGACGACGTCCTCGGCCGCGTGCAGACGTACGAGGCCATCGTCAAGGGCGAGGAGATCCAGCCCCCGCGGGTCCCCGAGTCCTTCAAGGTCCTCATCAAGGAGCTTCGCAGCCTCGGCCTCAACGCCGAGATCCTCGACCAGAACGACGAGGAGATTCCACTCGCGGAGGACGACGCCTCCGGCTACCTGCTCCCCGACCTCGGCGGGATCAACCTCGCCGGGTTCGAGGACTAGTCACACGAAACACTTCATCAGGCATTCGGGCCTGCGCAACTCCAAATCGCTCGGCCTCCGGCCTCGCACGTCAATCGCCATAAGTCCGAATCGCGCCACCGAGCCAGACGGTTGCGCTGAGGAGAACGATGCTCGAAGTCAATAATTTCAACGCGATCCGCATCTCGCTTGCCAGCCCGGACCAGATCCGGGAGTGGTCGAAGGGCGAGGTCACCAAGCCCGAGACGATCAACTACCGCACGCTCAAGCCGGAGAAGGACGGTCTCTTCGACGAGCGCATCTTCGGTCCCACCAAGGACTGGGAGTGCTACTGCGGCAAGTACAAGCGAATTCGATACAAGGGCATCATCTGCGACAAGTGCGGCGTCGAGGTCACGCGCAGCAAGGTCCGCCGCGAGCGCATGGGCCACATCCAGCTGGCCAGTCCCGTCAGCCACATCTGGTACTTCAAGGGCACGCCGTCGCGCCTGGGCATCCTGCTCGACATCAGCCCGCGCAACCTTGAGCGGATCCTGTACTTCGCCCTGTACATCGTCACGGGCGTCGACGAGGAAGTGCGCAAGCGCTTCGCCGCGAACATCGAGGAAGAGGCCGCCGGCCGTGGCGGCGAGTCCGGCAAGCGAATCGACGACCTCGCAGCCGAGCTCAAGGCCGACATCGAGCGCCACCGCGAGGAGCTCACCACCGCCCTCTCCGCGACCAAGGCCGAGCTCGAGGCGCAGCGCGCCACGCGCACGGAGGAGATCGTCGCCGCAGCGCAGGGCGTCGAGGCCAAGCTGGCCGAGCTCAAGACCGCCTCCGCCGAGGAGACGATCGTCTTCGAGCCCACGGGCGAGGTCATCGTCGCCGCCGGCGACAAGGGCGGCAAGACCGCGACGGCACGCCTCCGGGCGGTCGTCGGGGCCGAGACCGAGCGCATCACCGAGGAGATCCAGGGTCGCGAGCGCGATGAAGCGCTCGCCGTCGACCAGAAGATTGCCGACCATCGCGCCGCGATGGACGAGACCATTGCCGCGGAGAAGGGCCAGCTCAAGGAGCAGGCCCAGGGCCTGAAGGACGAGCTGCGCAAGCTGCGCGACGAGCTCGAGTCGATCAAGCCCATGCTCACGGTCGGCGAGACCGAGCTGCGTGCGCTCGACGAGAAGTTCAACCAGTCCGGCAAGGGTCGCCTGTTCACCTCCGGCATGGGCGCGGAGGCCGTCCGCGACATCATCAGCCGGATGGATCTCGAGACGCTGGCGAAGAGCCTGCACGTCGAGGTCCGGACGAGCTCCGGCCAGCGCCGCAAGAAGGCGATCAAGCGCCTGCGCCTGATCGAGGCGTTCCGCCGCTCGGGCACGCGCCCGGAGTGGATGATCCTGTCCGTCCTGCCGGTCATCCCCCCGGATCTCCGCCCGATGGTCCAGCTGGACGGTGGCCGCTTCGCGACCTCCGACCTGAATGACCTCTACCGCCGCGTCATCAACCGCAACAACCGCCTCAAGCGGCTCCTGGAGCTCGGCGCGCCCGAGATCATCATCCGCAACGAGAAGCGCATGCTCCAGGAGGCGTGCGACGCCCTCATCGACAACGGCCGCCGCGGCCGCGCGATCGCGGGCACCGGCAACCACCGCCTGAAGTCCCTGAGCGACATGCTCAAGGGCAAGCAGGGCCGGTTCCGCCAGAACCTCCTGGGCAAGCGCGTCGACTACTCCGGCCGCTCGGTCATCGTCGTCGGCCCGGAGCTCAAGCTCCACCAGTGCGGGCTGCCCAAGAAGATGGCGCTCGAGCTGTTCAAGCCATTCGTCATGCGCCAGCTCGTCGAGAAGGGCTTCGCCCACAACATCAAGAGCGCGAAGCGCATCGTCGAGCGCGTCCGGCCAGAGGTCTGGGACGTCCTCGAAGAGGTCATCAAGGACCATCCGGTCCTGCTGAACCGCGCCCCGACGCTCCACCGCCTGGGGATCCAGGCGTTCATGCCGGTCCTGGTCGAGGGCTCGGCCATCCAGATCCACCCGCTCGTCTGCACCGCCTTCAACGCG
>JANLSG010000206.1:0-7131 GCA_031362295.1 Chloroflexota bacterium | reverse complement strand
CTCGGCGAGATCTGCACGAAGAAACTCGCCGGGAGTCTTGCCGGTGATCCGGCGAATCACCTCGCCGATCAGCCATCCATAGGTCATCGTGTGGTAGGAATGGGCCGTGCCGGGTGGCCAGAGTGGCTCCTGCTGCTCTATGGCGGAGATGACGGGCTGCCATGCGGCCACCTCGTCGAAAGACAGGGCCTGATCCAGCGCGGGCAAGCCGGCCCGGTGGCCAAGAACCATGCGGACCGTGATCTCCGCCTTGCCGTTGGCCGAGAACTCGGGCCAATACCGCGAGACCGCGGCGTCGAGGTCGAGCTGACCTCGTGCAACGAGTCGATACGCGCAGATCGCGAGCACACCCTTGGTCACGGAGAAGAAGACCGCCGGTGTGTTGGACAGCCAGCGACGGCCCGTCCGGTTGTCCGCGATACCGCCCGACAGATCAACGACCTTTCGGCCGGCCACATAGGCGACGACGCCGGCCCCAAGCTCGCCGTGCTTTGTGAAGTTCGTCGCGAAGGCATCGGCAACGGGTCCGAAGCCGGCCTCGACCTCGCCATCGATCTCTGCGGGCATGTCCACTCCATCGTCGGTGCGTGCCCGCATCCGGTCGGGCGTTGAGGTTTGAAGTCTTCAGCCCTTCAGCGAACCCTGCAGCAGGGCCGAGATGAACTGTCGCTGGAAGAGCAGGAACACGATCAGTGTCGGGGTGAGGATCAGAAGCGAGCCCGCGCTCAGGAGGGGGATGTTCGTCGCGTAGTGGCCCTGGTAGGCACCCAGCGCGCCGGCCATCGTCCGCTGGAGTGGGTCCTCGACGAGCACGAGGGCGAGGAGGAACTGGTTCCAGGTCCAGACGGACATCAGGATGGCAAGGGCGGAGACGGCAGGGCGGGCGAGTGGCACGTGGATCCGCCAGAAGAGGTCCCAGGTGCTCGCCCCGTCGACGCGCGCCGCCTCTGAGAGCTCGATGGGCATGTTGATGAAGTGGGCCCGCATCCAGAACACGGCAAACGGCATGTACAGACCGATCAGCGGGAGGATGATCGCCCACTTGGTGTTCAGGATGCCGAGATCCCGAACCAGGTAGTAGAGCGGGGTGATGATGCCTTCGAACGGAAGGGTGAGGCCGAGGAGAAAGAGGAGGAAGAGATAGCGCCCTCCCGGGATGCGCAGGTGGCCGATGGCAAACCCCGCCATCGTCGAGATCATGACCGCGATGGGAACGACACCCAGCACGATGATGAGGCTGGACGCGAGGAGCGCGGGCATCTGCGCCACCTTGAACGCGTCGACGAAGTTGCCCCATTGGGGGTCGGACGGCCATTCGATCCCCAGCGGCGTCGAGTCCGACGGCTGGAGCGCGGCCGACAGGAGGCTCACGAAGGGCAACACGGTGATGGCGGCAAGGACGAACAGCAGCACCCTGCCGGTCCAGATCTCGCGCTGCGGGACGATCACCGCTCATCTCCTCGAGCGAGTCGCTGGATCGGCAGGACGCAGACGAGTACCAGGATGAACAGGACCACGGCAAGTGCGGATGCCAATCCGACCTGCCTTGCCGCAAAGGCCAGCTGGTAGATCTCGAGCCCAGGGACTGCCGTGGACCCGCCAGGGCCACCGCCGGTGGCGATGTACACGATGTCGAAGCTCGCGAGAGCGGCGATGACCGTCACGGTGATGCACACGCCGATCTCCTGACGCAGGCTTGGGAGCGTGATCGAGCGGAATTCCTGCCACGCGCCGGCACCGTCGAGCCTCGCCGACTCGTATAGGGCGATGTCGATCTTGCTCATGCCCGTCAGGAGGAGGACCGTGCAGAGACCGATCAGCACCCATGCGCCGATGATCCCGACGGCCGGCAACGCCGTATCGAAGTCACCGAGCCAGGCACGCGTCACATCGTCGAGTCCAATGGCCGAGAGGAACTGGTTCACGACGCCTGACGAGGAGAGCACCCATTTCCACGCGATCCCGGCCGCGACAAGCGGGATGACCTGCGGGAGGAACAGGATCGTGCGGGATGCTGTGCCGAAGCGCCCGGTCGCGATGCGACGCATGACCGCCGCCACGATGAGACCGAGGCCGACCGGGATGAACGAGAAGAACACGATCAGCTTGAAGGCGTTGACGATGACCCCGAGTAGATCGGGATCAGTCAGAACGGTGCCGTAATTCCGGAGCCCGACCCACTCCGCGGGCCCGATTCCGTCCCACCGAAAGAGCGAGTACTGGACCGTGAGGATCAGTGGAACCAGGACAAAGGCCGCGTAGAAGAGCAGCGCGGGAGCGACGAATACCCAGCCGATGATGTGGGCCCTGCGGACCCCGCGCAGGCGCGAGGTCCGCAGGGCGAGGGCCGCGGTGATGCGATGGTCCACTCGGAGGAGACGATCAGCCATCGCATCAATCCGCGGCTTGGGTCACTGCGCGAGCTCCTTCACGTATTCGGCCTGGACCGCCTTCAGCAGGTCTTCAGGCGTGGTCTTGTCGCCGACGAGCTTCTGCAGCTCAGGTGTCCAACCCTGCGCAAAGATGCTTCCGGTGGCATTCGCGATGAAATCCATCGCGCCATTCGACTTGGCGACATCGCCGCCGGCGGCCAGGGTGTCGTTGATGATTGAGCCAGGTGCTGCAGGCGGGATAGCCAGGTCGGTTGGACCGCCTGGATTGGAGCCACCGACAGCCACGTCGATCTGACGCGCCGTGGCGTTCGTCGCGACCCAATTGAGGAACGCGGCGGCGCAATCGGCGTTCTTGGCCTTTGCCGCGATGCCATAGGTGAGCGGCGCGGACATCGCAGCGACGGGTCCGCCATCGGTGGCGGACGGGAAGACGAAGAAGCCCGCGTTCCCCTTGAAGTCCGTGTCGTAGGCCGCGTCCTGCCAGTCACCGTTGAACATGAACACGCCCTCGCCCTTGCCGAAGCGAGCATTCGCATCGGTGTACTCGATGGCGTTGACGTCCTTCGGGAAGTAGCCCGCCTTGATCCACTGGTGCAGATGCTGGGCGGCGGTAAGGTTGGTGGGCGTGTCGATCGTGGCGCCAGCCTTCTGGAAGATCCAGTCGTTGATCGGGCCCGTCTCGCCGTAGGCAGCCATCAGCTGCTGAAGCGGGAATGCGAGCCCGGCGCCGCTGGCCGCTGCGTTCCACATCATGATTGGCTGAAGAGCGGCCGCCTTCGCCTTGGCAAGGAGGTCCTCGAACTCAGCGACCGTCTTGGGTGGTTGCGTCATGCCGATCTGCGTCGCCAGCTTCTTGTTGTAGAAGACGCCTGTGAGGCTGTAGTTCAAGCCAGCCGCGTACAGGGAACCAGCGCCACGAATGCCGTCGGTGCCGACCCGATTCTGCGCGAGCTGTGCGGCGGGCCATTTGTCCCAGCCGAAGGCCGTGACATAGCCGTCGAGGTTCTTGAGCAGGTTGTCCTTGACCAGGGAGACCATCGTCGGCAGCCGGATCAGATCTGGCGGGTTGTCGCCTGCGAGGAGACGGGGCGTCGTGCTGATGAGGTTGCTGAACTGGTCCTGACTGATCTTCCAGGTGACGTTCGGGAACTGCTTCGTGAACTCCTCGGAGAGCTTGAACGGCAGGTCGAATCCGGTCTCGAACACGACGTTCAACTCGACCGGACCTGTGCCGCAACTTGGAAGCTGCGCCACGGCAGTGGCGTTGGCCGTCGCGTTGGCCGTCGCCGGCGGGCTCGATGGCGTCGAAACGGTGGGCGCAGCGGACGGACCACCTGGCGCACAGGCCGCCGCGACCATGGCGATGGCTGCCACGAGGACGGCGGGCCCTCGCACGAGCGGGTGTCGGGTCATCGACCCATCTGCTTTGGCGATGTACATCTGAATCCTCCTCCATGCATGCAATCGGATGCTGCCCAGTCGGTCAGTCACTCCTGGCGGCGGCCCTCCTTCCGGGCGGCGCCGTCGTGCGTCGCAGAACGATTTCCGGCTGGATGACGACTGATTGCGGAGTTTCGGCACGTTCGACGATCTCGGCGAGGAGCAGCTGCGCACCCTGGCGGCCGGATTCAAAGAGGTGCTGTCGGACGGTCGTGAGCCCGACGAAATCACAGGCTTCGATGTCGTCGTAGCCGATCACCGACAAATCGTCGGGAACGTGGAGTCCAAGATCCTGCGCGGCCGCAAGCACGCCGAGGGCCTGCGTATCGCTCCCGGCGAAGATCGCGGTCGGACGGTCGCGTTGCGAGAGCATGCTCGCCGCGAGGTCGCGCGCCTCGTAGCGTCCGTGTGCGCCGAGGGCTACGTGTTCTCCGGCCGCATCGAGGCCCGCTCGGACAAGTGCCCGCCTGTAGCCCTCGAAGCGGTCGCGGCTCGACGTAAACCCGAACGGATTGACGAACGCGTCGCCGATGTAGGCGATTCGTCGATGGCCAAGATCGAGCAGGTGCTGCGTCGCGAGCTCGCCACCGGCGACGTCGTCGCCGAGCACGCGGGGAAGCCTGTCGGTGTTTTCGTGCGCGTCGACGAAAACAACCGGGACATCGGATCGCTCGAGTCGGTGCACGTCGTCGTCGGACGGGGGCAGGGAAACGACGAGGAGGCCGTCAGTCCGCTGACGCAGCGCGAGGGTCTGGAAGTACTGGTTTCGCTTCTCGACGGTCTCGACGTTGTAGATCACCAGGTCGAACTCGCTGTCAGCGAGCGCTGCGTCGATCCCTCGGAGTCGCTCTGCCGCCTGCGGTCGGGTAAGGAATGAGACGACGACGGTGATCGTCTGGGTCTTCCCAAGGCTGAGTCGCCTGGCGGAAAGGCTGGGCGCAAACTCGAGCTCCTCGGCGACCTCGACGATGCGCTGCTTCGTCGCCGCATTGACGAGGGCGCTCCCGTTGAGGGCTCGAGAAACGGTCGCCAGGCTCACGCCGGCTCGCATGGCTACGTCGCGGATCGTCGCGCGCTTTGGCATCGCGTCCTCGAATGTAACCGCTTACATGTAACCGCTTGCAAGAGCCTACGCCGACTGTCAAGCGGCTGCGAGACACGCGATCAAGGTCAAGGTGACCCATGACCGAAGGTGCAGTGTCGGACGCTGTGTCGGCCGGAAGCTTGCGGGCCCGAGGTTCCGATGCCGCCCTACGCTAGAATGCCGCGGCGGCGTGACGGAACTCACGTCGCATTCGGGCGGCTAGCTCAGTTGGTTAGAGCACTTGCTTGACATGCCTCCCGCCCCTGAGCGGTGTACCCGACGTCATCCTGAGCGTAGTTGCGGCGAGCGAGAAAGCCTGAGTTATCGTGCTCTAACGCAGCGTCGCAAGAACCCACGCGTTAAGCAGGCGCTGGACCCGCGGATCGCGCAGAGTCGGCTGTGACCTCGTCGACCTCGACGAGGAAGAGACCCGCATCGCACTCGATGAGGATCTGGCGGGCGCGGTCCAGGACGTCGTGCGGGTCCTGGCCGGCGCGGACCATCGCGCGGCCGAGGTCGACCATCGCGCGGGCGGCGAACATGCGCATCCCCAGGCGCTCGAGTTCGGCGATCGCACTCTTCAGGAGGTCGGACGCACGAGGCGGGTCCGGCTCGAGGAGACCGGCGACGTTCTTCGCAAGGGCCGCGCTCTGGACCGAGTTGGTCGATCCGTCGAGGTCCCGATAGGTCGAGGCCCGTCCCTGGTCGCCCAGCAGCAGAAATGTACGCGCGGTCTCCGGGAAGACTTCCGGAGTCGCGTCCGCCCCCGAGATGCGAATGGCATCCGTCGCTTTCGCGAAGAGAACTGCGGCGGCCGCGAGGTCGCGCCGGGCGAGCGCGACATACCCGTCGAAGAATGGAAGGAACGCAGCTGCCTGCGGCTCGGGATTGGCCGCGAGAATGGGCGCGGCCTGGTCCCGAAGTGCGACAGCCTCCTCGATGCGGCCACGCATGACGACCACCGTGGCCAGCGAGGCCAGCCGCTGGCCCGTCAATGGCTCGTCGCCGACGCGTTGCGCCAATCTCACTGCTAGCTGCTGGTTCTCCTCGGCCTCCGCGAGCCGCCCCAATTGCTGCTCAGTGTCGCCGAGAGTCCCCGCGATCCAGCCGCCGTCGGCGATGGTCCCAGACCGCATGGCGAGCTCCAAGCCCTCGCGCATCACTTCGGCGGTCGCCAATGGTCCGAGTGACGCCGACCGGGCGCTGGCGATGTTGTTGTATGCGCGCATGAGGTTCTGGTTGTTACCTGCCTCCTTCGCCAGGCGGAAGGCCTCCTCCATGAGCTCGTGGGCGTCGCCCGACTTCCCGAGCGACCATAGACAGACGGCGAGGGTCTGCGTCGCCTCGGCTCGAACGAGCAGGTTGTCGAGCCGGCCGGCCATGTCGATCGCCCGGCGCAAGAGTGGCTCTGCCTCGCGCCCGCGCCCGCGTCGCCACAGGAACCAGCCAAGCCGATGCACCGCGTCGGCGAGCTCGACACTCTCGCCCGACGGTTCGAGGATCTGGATCGCAGCGCGGCCGGCGGCCTCTGCTTCCTCGTGGCGTGATTGCTGCATCAGCGGGAGAACGAGGCCGCCAGTCGCCCATCCTCTCCCGCGGTCCTCACCCACGGCGCTGAACGTCTCGATGGCTCGGCGGGCGACTCGTTCGGTTTCGGTGACTGTGTCGCGGCCCCGCGATTCCGCAGCGTGCCCTCGGAACAGCAGGCTCTGCTCTTCGAGCGGGATCTCGACCCTGCCTGCCAGGCGCTCGGCCTCTCGATACCAGCGCGTGCTCTCCGCGCCGAGACCGAGCGCAGACGTGCGGCGTGCGGCCGCCCAGGCATGGTCGAACGCCACTCGCTCGATCTCAGGTCGCCGTTCGCCGAGCTCGTCCAGGTACCGAACGGCTTCGATCTCGTGGGTCGCGATCAGCTCAGCGATCTCCTCGACCCGGTCGCCTGCGCGATCCGCGGCCCATTTCGCAGTGCCGAGGTGCTTATCGGCGCGCAGCGACTTCGGCAGCGAGTCGTACGCTCCGTCACGGATCAACCCATGCCGAAAGGCGAACTCTTGCTCGTCCCGGAAGGAGGACGGCTCGTGCTGAACGACGAGCTCCTTCACGCGAAGCCGCCTCAAGGCGTCGCGCACCTCGTCAATCGGCCTTTCGGTCAGCTCCACGAGAGCACCCACCCAGAACACGCGGCCCACGACGGCCGCGTCCTGGAGCACGGCC
>JANLSG010000188.1:0-35041 GCA_031362295.1 Chloroflexota bacterium | reverse complement strand
GTGAGTGCCGCACCGCGCTCCCGTGCCACGCCGTTGCCGCGCCGGAACGCGTCCGCGACGGCGGCGAGGCGCCACACGACGAGCGCTGCCTCTGCGATCAGGAGCGCGCCAATGACGTCGGGGTTCAGCAGGATTGCGAGTCTTGCGACCCTGTCCGGGCTGACCACGGCCGCGATCCCGAGGTACACCAGGATGAGTGGCGGCAGCGCGAGCAGCCACCCGGCCAGCCTTGCGCCCTGCACGAGCTGCCCGAGGCCCGGCCACAACGCAGACAGCAGCGCGCCGACGTGCCGGTTGGTTCGGAGCGGTCGCTGGATGGTCCTGGCCCTCGCTGTCCGAGTCTGTTGTTCCGTGACGGCGAGGGCCGCAAATCTCGCTCGCTGCGGCGCCCGCCTTCATGGCATGGGCACCGGGCCGGATTGTAGTGCGCCCGCGCGCCCGCACCCCAGCTCGATGGTCCGCGGTATGCAAGCAATCGGCTGGTAAGCGGTCGCCGCGATCATGCCGCCGATGGACCTGGTTCGTTTCGGTCGCGGCGTCCGCGCCCTTCGCATTCGCCGCCGCATGCGTCAGAAGGATCTGGCGGAGGAAGCGGGTGTCAGCAGATCAATCGTCGGTCGAATCGAGATTGGCCGCTTCGAGGCCGTGCCAATTGGAAAGGTCGACAAGGTCACCGCAGCGCTCGGCGCCATTGCCGACCTGAAGGTCAACTGGAATGGCGAGGCCCTCGATCGCCTGCTGGACCGCGCACACGCAGCGCTCGTCGACGCTGTCGTCCAGCGGCTTCGAGCGCTTGGTTGGGAGGTGGCTGCCGAAGTGACCTTCTGGATTCGCGGCGAGAGGGGTTCGGTGGACATCCTCGCGTGGCACCCACGCTCTCGCATCGTGCTTGTGATCGAAGTGAAGTCGATCGTGCCTGACATCCAGGGAATGCTCGCATCGCTGGACCGGAAGGCTCGGCTGGCGATCGAGATCGCGCGAGGCCGCGGCTGGTCCCCACTCGGCGTCGGCCGACTCCTCGTCGTCGGCGAGAACCGCACGTCTCGCCGCCGGATCGATGCTCATGCTGCAACGTTCGTCGCTGAGTACCCACACCGCGGTGCGGCCGTCCGAGCGTGGCTACGCGCGCCGGTCATCGAGGTGCCGCTTCGTGGCCTCTGGTTCTTGCCAAATGCCCATTCAGTGAGCACTCGTCACCGCGTCAGGAAGTCATGACAGCGGCTCCGAGCGCGGGACCGATCCACGGCGCAGGTTATACGCTCGCGGTCCTGTCACACGCTCACGTGTTGAGCGCATGTCACGCCTGTGCTGACGAGCGCTCATGCCAGCAGCAGATGACGAAATCGACGCTGGCGCCATGGATACGGCGCGCCAGGTGAGCATCTGACAACAACTTCGCCTGGGAGAGGCATCACGCTCCCACCGGCCTGAACAGGCGGGCGTCAAGGAGCTACGTTGCGGCGGCTTCCTCGAGGCCGGCGGTTTCCCAGTCGCCTGCATCGCTGGCTTCGCCGCCGCCTTCGCCACCGGAGGCGAGGGCCACGTCGGCGAGGCGGCGCCAGCGGGTGGCGAAGAGCCAGGCCAGGAGATAGAGCGCGGCGACGACGAGCAAAAGGGCCTGGTAGCCGGTCAGCAGCGCGATGTATTCCAGCGCGCCGCCCGCCATCGCCCCGAGCAGGTTGGACGCGAACGCCATGTCCGCGGTACGCGTGTCCCGGAACGAGTACGTGAACACGAGGTTCGCGAGGAACACCGGCGCAAACGCCACCACGCCCGCGAGCAGGTAGCGCAGCCACGGCGGGTTGATCAGCAGCGACTCCGGCGGGAGCGCGAACGCCACGGCCAGTGCCACGAACAGGAGTCCGTAGAGCAACCCAGCCCGGCGGATGCGCCAGCGGGCGTTCACGAGGATCGCCAGCAGCACGGAGGCGAGAATCGCGAAGAACGCCAGCGCGTTGACAAGCCAGGTGGAGCCGAACAGCAGCGAGAAGCTCACGAGAGACCGCGTCTCGAGCAGCAGGAACGCCGTCCCCAGCACGAAGAAGTGCGGGCTGAACCGGCGAACGGACGTGCCACCGACGCGCGCGGCGCCAAGGATCCCGAGCACCGCGATGAGCAGCACGAACGCGAGGCCGCCGAGGTAATGCGGGGCGATGAACGGCGTGCGCAGGTACAGGAACGGCCAGTCGTCGGTGGCGGCCTTCGGGGTGGGCGCGCCCACATCCGGTAGCGGGTCGGCCGCGTCACCGGGCGGCGGTCCGCCGGCGAGCGCGTCGATCTGCGGGCCGGCTGCGAGGATCGCCATGCGCGCCTGGAACATCCGCAGGATCGGCGGCCGGTCGAACGTCGCATCGAGCATCGACGCGATCTTCGAGATCAGCCACGGCTCGCGGTAGTAGTTGTAGAGGACGAACACGCCGCCCGGTTTCAGGTGATCGCGCACCGATTGGAACGACTGGTCCGTGAACAGGAACGACTCGAGCCGGATGTTCGCCGTCGTGCTGATCAAGGTGAGCGAGTCCGGCAGGGCGAAGATCACGAGGTCGTATTGCTTATCAGTGCCGCGCAGGTACGCCCTGCCGTCGTTCTCGAAGCGGGTGACCCGCGGATCCTGGTACGGGTGGTTCGGGTGGGAATCGATGCCCAGCTGCTGGATCGCCTTGTCGATCTCGACGGCGTCCACGTGCTTGGCGCCCTTCAGCAGCGCGATCGCGACGTCCGAGCCCGAGCCCGCGCCCACGATCAGCACGTCGTCGTACGTGCGGTCCGGGAACCACTTGTAAAGCTGGTCGTAGAACGGCTCCTTGGGCGCGGACGCCTCGTGGAGCGCCTGGTGCGGGATGCCGTTGACGTTCACGTACATCTCGCCGTTGCCGCCGGTGTATGTGTTGATCCGGTAGTACGCCGACCACTTCTCGCCCGGGCTTTCGTTGCCATAGACGAGGACGACGACGACGAGCATCGCGATCACGGCGGGGATTCGGAGCATTCGTGCCGTGTCGGAGCCGAGGAGCAGCAGCGCGGTCAGGAGCGCCGCCACGTAGAACCAGATGACGGGCGTCGTGCCGGCAGCGGAGAGGATCGTGAAGCCGGCGATGCCGAGCATCGAGCCCGCGATGTCCCAGGCATACGCCTGGAGCGGCGGCATCGAGCGGAGCAACGGCCCCAGCGGGATCGCCAGCGACGCCATCAGCGCGGTCACGAGTGCGAAAACGACCGGCAGGACGAGGAAGTTGACATCCGCCGCGCGGCTCTCGGCGAGCCCGAAGAACAGCTCGTCCTGCGACTTGACCTGGACGTTCAGCTCGAGCGTCGAGATCATCCACACGACGATGACGAGGAGGATCGGGAACAGCGCAATCGTGTTCAGCGACCGCCGCCGCCCGAGCAGGATGCCGATGCCGATGCCGAGGAAGCTCGCCATCAGCAGGAAGTTCGAGAAGAAGCCGATGTACCGGACCTCGGCCGGAATCCAGCGAATGAGCAGGAGCTCGACGAACAGCAGCGTGCCGCTGGTGAGGACAAGGCGGGCGCGGTTGCCGCGCAGGAACCCGAGGAAATCGAACGTCACGGCCGGAACGGTAGCAGGCGCCGCCCACCGTCGGCGCCCCGTAGCCCGAGAGAGACGATCGCGACCGCGACGCCAACCGCCGCGAGGAGCGCGAACCCGGTCGCCACGCCGCCCGGCGTGACCTGCGCGCCGAGGATCGCGCCCGCGAGGCTCGCACCGACCACGCCGCCCAGGTAACGACCCGTGTAGTACGTGCCGGCCGCCATCCCAACGCGCGACTTCTCCACCGACTCCAGGGCCGCAGCCTGGCGCGGGGAAGTGAGCCCGTTTCCGAGGCCGACGATGCACAGCAGCCCGGCGACGCTCAGAGCGGTCGCGACGCCACTCCCCAGCCACAGCGCGGTGAGGCCGATCGCGGAGATCGCCGACCCCGTGACCACGACGACGCGGCGCCCATTTCGATCCGAGAATCGCCCACCGAACGGCGCGACGATCGCGCCGACCCCGGCCAGCCCGAGCAGGACGATCCCGCTCGTCAGCGCGCTCTCGTGGAGCAGGATCTCCACGAACAGCGGCACGATCACGAAGCTGCCGTGCAGGATCACGGTCGCGCCGAACACGCCCGCAACGGCGGCCGCGAACGGTCGCTGCAGGAACAGCCGGGGATCAACCGCGGGTCGATCCGTCCGCAGCTCAACCGCCACGAACAGCACGAGCAGCGGCACGACGGCGAGCGCCGCCAAGAAACCGAGCGCCCCGCCCTCGGCGCTGCTCCGAATGGCGACGAGGAACGCCACGATGGCGACGCCGAGCAGCACGAGGCCGGGGACGTCGATGGGATTGGCCGCGCGGCGGCTCGCCGCCATGTGGTCTGGCGTCTCCGGCCGGAGCTTGAGCCCTACGAACGCGGCCGACACGATGCCCATCGGGACCGCGAGCACGAACAGCGAGCGCCAGCCGAACCCGCCAACCAGCAGCCCGCCGATGAACGGGCCGACCGCCGCGCTCGTAGAAACGAGCAGGTCGAACAACCCGAACGCCTCGCCTTGTCGGGCCGGCGGCGCCGTCTCGCGCACGAGGGCGGCCGAGCTGGTGGAGATCAGCGCGCCACTCACTGCCTGCCCCACGCGCGAGACCTCGAGGATCTCGAAGGAGGTCGCGATCGCCGCGAGCGCCGATGCGACCGCGAACAGGATCACCCCGACGAGGAAGGCCGGGCGGTGCCCGTATCGATCGCCGATCGAGCCGCCGACGGGCAGCGCGACCGCGACCGCGCCCAGGTACAGGGTCACGAGCGACGACACCGCGTTCGCGCCCAGGGTGAAGTCGTCCATGACGCCCGGCAGCGCGACTGCGAGCATCGTCGAGTTCAGCGGGACGAGGATCGCCCCGCTCGCGACGCCCAGCATTGCGGCCGAGAGCAGGCGAGGGGAGTGGCCGCCGCTCGCAGCGTGCCCCGCGCTCACGGGAGGTGCGCGGTCATGGGAAGCGCGCGATCACAGGAGGAGCACGGTCCCCGCGGTGCCGTCGATCTCCACGGTTCGCCCGTCGACGATCTTCCCCGTCGCGCCCACGACGCCGACGACGGCCGGCAGGCCGAACTCGCGCGCCACCACGGCCGCGTGCGACAGCACCCCGCCGGTGTTCGTGATCAAACCTCCGGCGATCGTGAAGACCGGTACCCATGACGGGTTCGATGCCGGGCAGACGATGATGTCGCCGGGTTGGACGAGCCCGAACGCGTCCTGCGATTCGACCACGCGCGCGGGGCCGCGGACCACGCCCGCCGACGCGCCAGTGCCGCGCAGGAGGTTCGCCTCCGTCGATTCGACACGAACCGAATCGAACCGGTCCGCGGGGCCGGTGTCTTCCGGGATCGGCCCGACGTAGCGCGGCGGCGTGACCTTGCGCTGCCGCTCCAGCGCGGCGCGCCGCTCGCGGACGAGATCCTGGCGCGGGCGCCCATCGATGATCGCCTCGGACACCTCGTCGCGCCACAGGAAGAAGATGTCGCCGGCGCGTTCGAGCACGCGCTCGCGGACGAGCCGCCGGCCGATGCGCGTCACCAGCGTGCGCAGGCGCGCCTGCGCCATCCGGTCGATCCAGTAGTTGTGGCCCTCGGTCAAGTAGCCGATGTCCAGCGCATGTCCGAGGGTCGTCTCGAATCTCGCCAGCTCGTCAGGGCGATCCGCGAGCGCGGCTCGGGCGGCCTCCGCCCGCTCGGTGGCAACACGGCGGAGCTCCGCGAGACGGCGCTCGGGGCCGCCGCTCCCGCCGCCGGCGCCCGCCATCCGCCGGGACAGGTTCGCGAACAGCATTGCCGGCGCCTCGGCCCACGACGCGGCACCCAGGTCGTCGTGGTTCTGGCCGAGGTGCCCGTGGGCGTCGAGGAAGGCATCGAGCGCTCCGAGGAACTCCGCGCCACCTCGCGCGGCCCCGATGGCCGTTCGATCCATCGTCGGCGCGTCATCGTCCGCCGACGCCTCGGCAGCGTGCGCCGCCACGGTCGCCGCGAGCTCCGGACTGGCCGCCAGCATCGCGGCGAGGGCATCGATCCGCGCTTCGACGTCCTCGAGCTCGTGGACCTGGCCGCGCACCAGCGACAACGCCTCCACGTCCCGGCCCGGCCCCAGCGCCGCGCCGTACTGGTCCGCGAGGTCCTCCAGCACCTGGTACGGCCCCATGATCGTGACGAAGTGGATCTCCCACGCGCGCAGCGTCGCGGCCCAGGCGTCGCCCCAGGCAGCGGCGAGGGCCGGCGCGGACAGGTCATCGACAGGCACGCCGCTGATGGACGCGTACAGCCGCTCCAGCTCCGGCATCGCTTCGTCGCGCCAGTAGGCGGCGGTATGAGGAACCCGCGCCTGGAGCGTCGCGGTCCAACGCTTCTTGGTCGCATCCTCCTCGTCGGCGGGCACGTTCCACGAGAAGCCGAAGTACGCGTAGCCGTGCCAGACCCGGCCCTCGAGGGACTGCGTGGCCCCGAATCGCTCGAAGTGGTGGGCGAAGCTGGCCCCGAGCGCCTTTGCGATGTAGTCGCTCGCAAGTGGGGTCAACGCGTACGGCATGTGCATGTCGTCGCGCTCCCAGGTGCGCTCGAGGTCGGCGGGATCGACGGCGTCGAGCGGGAAGTCGGGATCGGGGCCGGGCGCAGGCGCTTGCGGGTCCTTCGCCTGCTCGCTCACGCGCGGGCGCCCGAGGAGGTCGCCGGTACGCCCGTCGTGATCGGGCGTGCCTGGAGCAGGTACCACTGGTCACCCGCGAACGCGGCCTCTACGTCGACCGCCTGCCCGAACTTGCCCTCGACGGCGAGGCACAGCTCGACCAGTGCTGCAAGGACGTCCGGGGCGAGCGCCCGACCGCGTGGATCCTCGCCCGGCTCGAACTGCACGACAGCGCGCGAGGCGCGATCGACGACGTACGTGTCCGGCGTGACCGTGCCCGAGACCATCGCATCACCCAGGCCGCGAACGGCCGTGAGCACGATCTGGTCGTCGCGCCACGTCACCGGATGGCGCGTGAACACGACCGCCGACGCCGCCGCTGGCACCAGCGCCTGCACGACCACTGCCATCGCGGCGTCCTCGCCGGACAGGCCTCGCCGCTCGCGATAGGCCGCCGCGGCAGGGCTCCACAGCGACGCCCAGCATCGCCGAACCGCACCCGCGATCTCCGCAGGCGGAACGTCGAGCTCCGTCTCATGCAATCCGGCGTACGACGCCGCCGAGCTGTCCTCGCCGATGGCCGAGGAGCGCACCGCGAACCGGGCCTCGAACCCCGCGGCCCCCACTTCGGCAACGAGCCGCGCGACCGCGCCCGCGAGTGCGGCATCGACGGCCTCGGTGGACTGGCTCCGGAACGCGGCGGTTGTCAGGCAGAAGCCCGGCGGCACGCGAAAGCCGAACCGGCTCAGCTTGTCGAGCGACGCGCCCTTGCCGCCCAGGGCCTCAGAGCCGAGGGGCGCCGCGGGGGCGTCGTCAGCCGCGCCCCCGAGCCACGCGATGAGTTCGTCAGGCGCTTGCGGCACGATCGGCGGAGTCTAGCAATCGGCCCCGGAGCCGGTAGGACCCGCGGCCGCGCCGGACACGGAAAAGCCCGGCGGCCGAGTTGCCTCGGCCGCCGGGCTCGGGGAGCGGGAGTTAGCTGTTGACCGGTGCGAGCGGCTTGACGCCGTCCTCCTCGGCCTCTTCCTCCATCTGGTCACCGGCACCGGCACCCGCGCCGGCCCCGACGGCCCCGCCGACCAGCGCGCCCGGAGGGCCCGCGATCGCGCCGCCGAGGAGTGCGCCGCCGATGGCGCCGGCCCCGGCGCCGACGGCCTCGTTGCCGTGCTCTTCGTTCTCGGGAGCGGTGTCGGTCAGGTCCTTGTTTCGATCGTCGTACGTCATTCGTATCCCTTTCGTGTGGTTGGGTTGCCGGGCGTCACGATGGGCGATGGGTCGTCGCACGCGCGGATGCAGCCGCCCACAGGGACATTGCGAATCCGCGCCATGTTTCCCGGCGCGCACCAGGTACCAGGACCACCGCGCACCACCCCGGCATCGGGCCGGGCCGAACGCGCCGATAGCCCGAATGGGGGATACCAAAAGTCCCAGTCGTGGCGCACGGTTCCGAGCGTCGGCGCTGCGCCCGGATTGCGAGGAGAACCGTGACGGATCGGGGGACTCGGCAGGGCCTACGTCGGGCCGTGCGCGTCGCGGCCCTGATCGTCCTGCCGTTCGGCGTGCTCTGGGCGGGCATCGGGCTCGCGCTCGGGGCGCCATCGCTCGCTGCCCAGGGGGCGATCGGCTCGATCCTTGCCGTCTGGCTCCTGGTCGAGATCCGGATGGGCGAGTCGGCACCGGAAGGACGGCTTGCGATCCGCATCGCCGCGGGCGCGCAGCTTGCCGCGCTCGGCACCGTGCTCGCCGAGCCGGTCATCGGCGTGGCGATCGCGCTCAGCTCCCTGATCCCGATCCTCGTGGCCCTGCCCTACGTCGGGCGGCGGTCACTGACCTTGCTCATGGCGGCCAGCGCCGGGGTCGGTGCGTTCGCGCTCGCGGCACCCATCGCGCTGCCCTGGGGGACGCGTGACGGGACCGCGTTCGCGGAGCTCCTGCCGACCCTCGCCCTCGTGCTCGTGTACGTCCTGTTCCTGCTCTTCCTGTGGAACGCAAGCACGCGGCTCACGGACGCGGCGTCAGAGCTGCGCCACGTGATCGAGATGTCGCACGATCTCGCCACGACCCTTGACCCGAAGGACGTCGGCAATCACCTGGCGCGCCACATCGCCCTCGTCGCGCACGCCGACGACTGCGTGCTCAGCACGTGGGACAAGGAAGCGGATCAGGTGATGACGTTCGGCAGCTACCCGCCGGAGCGCGGCTACGACCTCCTGCCCGACTACGACCTCGACCAGTTTCCTGCGACGCGCGCGGTGCTCGAGGGGCGGGAACCGTATTTCCTAAGCACCGACGACCCCACCGCCGACGCTGCCGAGGTCGAGTACATGCGCTCGATCGGCCAGCAGACGCTGCTCATGCTCCCGTTCGTCGTGGGCGGCGAGTCGATCGGGATCGTGGAGCTGGGCGCGGCGCGCCAGAACGCGTTCTCAACGCGGGACATCGAGCTCGCGCAGCTGCTCGCGCTCGAGGCCGCGGTCACCTTCGACAATGCCCGGCTGTACGACGAGCTCCGGCTTCTTGCCTATCGCGACCCGCTGACCGGACTGGCCAATCGATCGCGCCTCCAGGACCGTGTCGACCACGCGCTGGAGCGGCTGCGCGGGCGAAGCCCGAACCACGCGGCCGTCCTGTTCATCGACCTCGACCATTTCAAGCACCTGAATGACCGTTTCGGGCATGCGAAAGGCGATCGCGCCCTCAAGGTGATCGCGGATCGCATCAAGGCGATCATCCGGCCCGGCGACACCGCCGGACGGCTCGGCGGCGATGAGTTCGCGGTCCTCCTGGAGGACGTGGAATCCCAGGAGGTCGTCGCGGCCGTGTGCGAGCGCCTGCTCGAGGGCCTCGCGCTGCCTGTGGAGTTGGGCGACGCGGCACCGATCGTCGGCGCGAGCATCGGGTTCGCCATGAGCGGACCGGACGTCAACTCCAGTGACGACCTGCTCCGGAACGCGGACATCGCGATGTATGCCGCCAAGGCGGGTGGCCGGGGCCAGATCGTGGCCTTCCGTCCGGACCTCCTCGAGACCGCGTCCGCCAGGAGCGAGCTGGCCGCCCTGCTCCGCGGCGCCGCTTCGCGCCACGAGCTCCAGCTTGCCTACCAGCCGCTCGTGGCGCTGGAGGACGGCACCCCGTTCGGCGTCGAGGCGCTCCTCCGCTGGCAGCCGCCCGGCCACCTGCTCCACCTGCCCGCCGAGTTCCTGGAGCTTGCGGAGGAGACCGGCGAGATCCTGCCCATCGGGCGCTGGGTGATCGGCGAGGCGTGCCGGCGCGTGCGCACGTGGCAGGTGCGCCACAACCTCCCGAGTCTGCGCCTGTACGTGAACCTGTCCGCGCGCCAGTTCCGCGACGCGGGCCTCGTCGGGATCATCGAGGCCGCCCTCGCGGAGACGGGGCTGGACCCGGCGAACCTGACCCTCGAGATCACCGAGGGCACCCTGCTCACGCCGGGCTTCGAAACCGTCCAGCGGATCGGCGAGCTGCGCGCGCTGGGCCTCCGCCTCGCGATCGACGACTTCGGCACCGGCTACTCGTCGCTGGGCTACCTGCACGCCTTCCAGATCGACGAGCTCAAGATCGACCGCTCGTTCGTGCCCGGCAGTGATGGCGTCGGCGACGCCCATGTGCTCAGCCAGGCGATCGTGGAGCTCGGTCGCGCGTTGCGGCTCGACATGATCGCGGAGGGCATCGAGACGCAGGCACAGGCTGACTGGTTCAGCTCGCTCGGCTGCCGCCTCGGCCAGGGCTACCTGTACGCACACCCGATGGCCGCTGCGGACCTGGACAAGTACCTGCGCCGCGAGGTGGCGCGCTACAACCAGTCGATGCGGCGCAGGAACCAGACCCCGAGCATCGCCGCCACCACGGTGCCCAGCAGGATCACGTAGAAGCCGGGACCCTCGGTGCCGTTGAACGCCGTCGCCGCCTCGCTCATCCCGAACAGCCCACCGATCGCGCCGATGCCGGCGAGGATCACGGTCACGCCGGTGAGCCGCTTCATGATCGTGGACAGATTGTTGTTGATCGTCGACAGGTAGATCTCCAACGAGCCCCCAACCAGCTCGCGGAACGAGTCGAGCTCGTCGTTCAGGCGAATCAGGTGGTCGTACACGTCGCGGAAGTAGAAGACGTTCGCGTCGCCGATCTGGTCGAACTCGCGGCTGGTCAGCTGGGCGAACACCTCCCGGCTCGGCGCGACCACGTGGCGGATCCGGATCAGCTCCCGCTTGAGGCGGAAGACCGCCTCGAGGGTTTCCGGAATGGGTTTCTCGATGGCCGCGTCCTGGACGTCGTCGATCTCGTCACCGAGGCGATCGAAGACGGGGAAGTAGCCGTCGACGATCGCGTCGACGAGTGCCCACAGCACGAAGTCCGCCCCACGCTCCAGCAGCGGCCCGACGCCCAGGCGCATCTGGTGCGCGGTCATCGGGTCCCAGCTTGCCGGATGCTCGGACAGCAGGAAGCCCTTGCCGAGCACGAAATCGATCTCGTGGCTGCGGACGTCGTCGTTGCGCTCCAGCACGAACGCGACGACGTGGATGACGTCGCCCACGAGCTGGACCTTCGCCCGCTCGTTGCTCTCGATGATGTCCTCGGCGATCAGCGGATGCAGCCCGAGTGCCTTCGCGGTCGTCTCGATGGTCTCGGGAGACGCGTTCGTCAGGTCAACCCAGGTCCGGCTGCCCTCCGTGGCCACGATCTTCGCAAGCTTCCTGACGTCGCTCGATTCCGTGACGCGGCCCGCCTGCCACGTGTGAATGCGGATCCCGGTTTCCGAGGTCTCAGCCATGCCGCGATCCTACGCCGCTCGCCCGCCGGCGCGTCACCCGCCTCGGCGCTGGCGCCCGCGTCCGCGTGCTGGATCCGCGCCAGATGTTCGTCCACGGCTACTAACTCGACGAGGTAGGCCGGCGCTGCTGCGGGACCGCGGGCCTCACCTGGCCGATGTGGTCGTCGCCGATGACATTTCGACGAGAAAGCGGGTCCGCCGGCCGTTTCCGGCGCTGCGCGGAGGCGAGTGGACCCGCCTGGAGCGCGACTCGACCTGCCCCACGGAGCGGCCTCGTCGCCTTGGTACTCGGCCACGAACATTTGGCGCGGTGAGGCGCCGTCATGGCTTGGCGCGAGCTCACGCGACTCTGTCCGGCCTCCCAGTTCGCACATGGACATGACCACCGGCCCGCGGAACCGGCCGACCGAGCCGTGCTGCAGGGGCGTCGCTCGTGGGTCCACCTCATCGTGCTCTCATCCGGGAGGCGGTAGCCTTCGTCCGGGCCGCGCCCAGATCAGCCGTGGAACGAGGTCGAGCAGCGCCATGCGCGTGCTGGTTGTCGAAGACGAACCGAAGATGGCGGGCCTGCTGCGCCGTGGGCTCACGGAGGAAGGCTGGGCAGTCGATCTTGCCGGCAGCGGCGAGGACGCGCTCTGGGCTGCCACGGAGAACCCGTACGATGCGATCGTCCTGGACGTGATGCTCCCGGATTTCGACGGCTTCGAGGTCTGCCGACGTCTCCGAGCGGCTGATCGATGGGCACCGGTCCTCATGCTCACGGCCCGGGACGGCGTGCCGGACAGGGTGGCCGGCCTCGATGTCGGTGCCGACGACTACCTGACGAAGCCGTTCGAATTCAGCGAGCTGTTCGCGCGCCTCCGCGCACTGCTCCGTCGAGGCGCCGCCGAGCGGCCAGCGATCCTGCAGGCGGCAGACCTCATGCTGGACCCCGCGTCGCGCCGCGTGACGCGTTCGGCTACCCCGATCGAGTTGACCGCCAAGGAGTTCGCCCTCCTCGAGTGCCTCATGCGCCATCCCGGCGAGGTGCTGACGCGGAGCCAGCTCATCGAGCACGTGTGGGACTACGGGCACGAGGGGGATTCGAACGTCGTCGACGTGTACGTGCGGTACCTGCGCCTGAAGATCGATCGGCCGTTTGGGCGGGACACCATTGAAACCGTCCGCGGCACCGGCTACCGCCTGCGGGACGCCGACCGATGAGCGTGCCCATCCGGCTCAGGCTCGCGCTGGTCTGCGCGGGACTGGTGGCGGCGATCATCATCGCCCTCGGCAGCCTCGTCTACGTCAGGCTGGAGGCGGACCTGCTCGGGGCGGTCGACGACGAGCTGCGGACGCGAGCCGAGGCCGTCCTGAGCGAGGCGGGAGTCCCGATCCTCGCGATCAGCCCGACGGACGTCGGCGACGTCTTTGCCCAACGCGTCAACCGGGACGGAGGGGTCCTAGCGTCTTCGCCGGGCATCGGCAGCGCCATGCTCCCGGTCGGCGACCTGACGACGCTTAACAGCGAGCGGGTAGTGGAGGGCGTCCTCGCGACGCCGGAGGAGATGGCCCCGGTCCGCCTGCTCGCCGTCCCTTCGCCTGATGGCACCGTCGTGATCGTCGGCGTGACCATCGACGATCAGCGGACGGCCCTCGCCACGCTCCTCGGCCAGCTGGGCCTTGCCCTGCCGGTGGCGGTCATGCTGGCCGCCGGCGTCGGCTGGCTCGTCGCCGGTGCCGCATTGCGACCGGTCGAGGCGATGCGCGTCCAGGCCGAGGCCATTACCGGCTCGGAGCCGGATCGGCGCCTGCCCGTGCCGCAGACACGCGATGAGCTGCAGGCGCTCGGGTCCAGCCTCAACCGGATGCTGGAACGGCTGCAGGCGGCGGTCGAGCGCGAGCGGCGGTTCGTCAACGACGCCAGTCACGAGCTCCGGACGCCGCTCGCCAATCTCAAGGCTGAGCTTGATCTGGCACTTCGGCGATCGAGGACGGAGCCGGAGCTCAAGGCTGCCATCCTCAGCGCTTCCGAGGAGACAGACCGGCTCGCACGGCTCGCCGAGGACCTCCTGGTCCTCGCCCGGGCCGAGGGCGGTCTGCTTCCGATCCGACGCGAGGCGATCGATGTCGGCAGCCTCGTCGAGCGGACGGTCACCAGCTTTGCCGGGCGGGCGTCGGCGGTAGGCGTCCGGCTGGAGGTCGTCGTGGCCGAGCCTCTCACGACCTCCATCGACCCCGGCCGGCTTCGACAGGCCGTGGGCAATCTGGTCGACAACGCCATCCGGCATTCGTCGACGGGTGGGCTGGTCGGGGTGACGCTCGAACAGGAGTCAACCGCCTTCACGATCACCGTTGCCGACTCGGGCGACGGCTTCCCGGCCGCGTTCCTGCCGCGTGCCTTCCTGCCGTTCAGTCGGGCCGACGACGGGCGCTCCAGGGTCGATGGCGGTTCGGGCCTCGGGCTCGCGATCGTCGGAGCCGTCGCCCAGGCGCACGGCGGCACGGTCGAGGCCAGGAACCGCCCGGGCGGTGGTGGTGAGGTAGTTCTGCGGATCCCGCGTGCCGCGGTCGAGCCTGTCGCACCTCGCCCCGGACAGGGCGCAGCCGGCTGATTCATCGTCCTCTCACTCGGCATTCGGCAGGCTGGCCTCGCTCACCGCCAGAACCGAATGGAGGTCGAAATGAATCGCTACCAGATAATCCGCCGCCCGGGCGCCCGGGCATTGACCCTCGCTGCGACGATCGCGCTGCTCTCCGTGGCGTGCGATTCGACCGCGCCCACGGCGCGTCCCGCCACCGCGGCGCCCACCACCCTCGCGCTGGCAACAGCCGCGCCAACGATCCCCTCCAGCACGCCGAGTGCGAGCTCCGCGCCGGCACTGATTCCGCAGCCGCAGGACCCGGCGGGCCTCAACGTCGCGCCTTCGAGCGCCCGCGTCGACCTCGCGATGCCAGTATTCTCGAACCCAACCCGGATCACGAACCCGCTGTTCCCGGTGTCCGCACAGGCGTCCGTGCTCATGCACGGCCACGTCGGAGGCAAGCCCTTCCGGACCGAGGTGACGCTGCTCCCATTCACCCACCTGATCGACTGGCAGGGCCAGCGGATCGAGACCGTGGTATCGCAATACAACGCCTTCCTCGACGGTCGCATCGAGGAGGTCGCGTATGACCTGTATGCCCAGGCCGACGACGGCTCGGTCTGGTATCTCGGCGAGGATGTCTTCGACTTCGCCGACGGCAAGCTCATCTCGACCGAGGGCACGTGGCAGGCCGGCCGGGACGGTCCGGGGGCAATGATCATGCCCGGCGCGCCGAAGGTCGGCGATGTCTACCGGCCGGAGAACATGCCGGCGTTCGTCTTCGAGGAGGTCACTATCCAGGAGGTCGGCCTGACGGTCGCCGGCCCGCTCGGTCCCATCCAGGGCGCCATCAAGGTGCTGGAGCTGCATGCCGATGGCAGCACGGAGGTGAAAGTCTTCGCCCCGGGCTACGGCGAGTTCGAGACCGGCGGTGACGGCGACCTCGAGGCGCTGGCGCTTGGTGTTCCCACCGACGCGCTGTCCCAAGCCACGCCTGCCGAGCTCCTGGCCGTGAGCGGCGGCGCGCTGCGCGCGTTCGAGGCAGCCGGATCCGGGCGCTGGACGGATGCCGCAGACGAGGTCGCCGCGATCAAGGCGGCATTGGCCGGCGTCGCCGACGGGATCGTTCCGGGGCCGCTTCAGCCCCTGATCGCGGCGGCGACCACGCAGCTGTCCGACGCGATCCAGGGCCACAAGGCCGGCGCCGCCCGGAACGCAGCCATCGAGCTTGCTCGGCTGGCATTCGATGTCCAGCTGCGGTACCGCCCGGTCACGGAGATCGATCTCGCCCGCGCCGATCTGTGGGCAGCCCAACTCCTCGTCGACGCCGCCGCCGGCAACGATGGCGGAGTGGCCGCTGACGTGTTCGCCCTGGACTACGTCCGCGATCGCTTCGATCCAGAAGGCGCGGCGATCCTGAACGTCGACCTTGGCGCGTTGCAGCATGCCATCCTCGACGGCGATCGGGACGCAGCCGTCGCGGCCGCAACGCACCTCCGAGGCGTCCTCGCAGGCCTGTCATGATCGTGCGGTGACACGAGGCAGGCTGGAAGCGTTCAGCGACGCGGTGATCGCCATCGTCATGACGATCATGGTCCTCGAGCTCGTGCCGCCCCACGGCGCGACGCTCGAGGACCTGCTGCCGCTACTGCCCGTCGCGCTCGCGTACGTGCTGAGCTTCGCGATCCTCGCCATCTACTGGAACAACCACCACCACCTGCTCCAGGCCGCGAAAACGGTGAGCGGCCGGGTGCTGTGGGCCAACATGTTCCTGCTGTTCTGGCTGTCGCTGATCCCGTTCGGGACGGCCTGGATCGGCGAGACGGAGTTCGCGCCGATCCCGATGGCGTTCTACGGGGTCATCCTGCTCATGTCCGCGTTCGCGTACTACTTCCTGGTTCGCGCGCTGATCGCCGCGCCGGGCCAGATCGAGACGATCGCGACGGTGTTCGCGGAGGACCGGAAGGGAAAGATCTCGCCGGCGATCTACGCCGCGGCCATCCCCGTGGCGTTCGTCGCGCCGCTGGTCTCGTTCCTGATGTACGTATTCGTCGCGGCGATGTGGATCGTCCCCGACGCACGCATCGAGCGGCGCATCGGCGGCTAGCTCAGCTCAGGCGCAGCGTCGTGAGCTGGCCGCGCAGGTCGGCATCGGTGCGGAGGAGATCACCGAACAGCCGGACGAGCTCGGGATCGAAGTCGCGTCCGGCGTTCGCCTGGAGCTCCTCGAGGGCCGCCTCGAACGAGAACGGCACCTGGTACGGGCGCCGGTTGGTCATCGCATCGAACGCGTCCGTGACGCGGACGATCCGCGCGGGCAGCGGGATCCGGTCGCCATACAGCCCGTCCGGGTAGCCGCTGCCGTCCCAGTTCTCGTGGTGGGAGCGGGCCACCTCGCGCGCAACAGCCAGGTGCTCGCCGCCGGCGAGGGCCTGCTCGCTCCAGATCGGGTGGAGGCGGACGACCGCCCATTCGTCGCGGCTCAGCGGGTCCGGCTTGAGCAGGACGCGATCGGGGACGCGGAGCTTGCCGATGTCGTGGAGCATGGATGCCCAGCCGATGTTCGCGGCCGCTCGCGGGTCCAGGCCCAGCCGCTCGGCGAGCCGGCGCGAGGTTATCTCGAGGCGCCGAAGGTGCGAGCCGGCGTCCATGTCGCGCGATTCGGCCGCTGTCGCGAGGGCAATGAGGCTCTCGTGCTCGCGCTGCACGACCTCGGCCAGTCGGGAACGGGCGGCTCTCGCCTCCGTGGCGGATCGATCCAGCATTTGCCCGATGAGCGTGCCGATGCCGCCGAACGCGGCGGTCCGAATCAGCCACGCGGCGGGACCCTCCACGCGATCGAAGCCGAGGATTGCCGGCACGGGTCCCATCGCCGCCCCAACCGCGATGCCGGCGAGCAGCCCGCCGCGCCAGCCGTAGGCGTAGGCCGCGAGCGCGACCGGCGCATAGCCGAGCTCCATCACGGCGCTCGGGGCGCCACCGGTAAGCCGGACGAGGGCGAAGGTCAGGAGGGTGAGCGACGCAATCGCGAGGGCCGTGACGGCCGGGTCATCGAGCTGGGCGCGCAGCGCACCCTTCGCGCCGGCGGGCATCGTGCGCAGGCCGCCCAGCGATGCATCCGCGACCGACGACGTCGGCGCGGCAGGCGAGCGGACCCCCGAGGACGCTCCCATCTGACCGTAGTGTCAGGCCGCGTCGACCGCGCGCAACCCGCACGAAAGGGTCAGCCGCCCCCGGATTTTGGATGCCGGGGGCGACGCGCTACTTCGCGTGCAGGCGCCCGTTCATGTCCGGGTGGACGTCGCACTTGAACACCCACGTCCCGACGCCCAGCGCCGGCACGGGATACCAGCGCATCGCCGGCCCGCTGAACACCACGCCCTCGAAGAGGCGCGTCTGGTAGCCGGCGTCGGAGTAGATCGAGACGTTGTGACCGACGTTCTCGGCGTTCTCGAACACCAGGACGAACGCCTTGTTCGCGGGGATGTCGATGTCCGCGGAGTCGAAGGCGATGTTGTTCGCGAGCAGCTTCGGGCTGTTGGGGTCGAGCGAGGCGGGCGCCTTGTCCAGGCCCAGGCCGCTGCTGCCGCATGCGGTGACGGCGAGCGCCGCTATGAAGGCCGCGAACGCGAGGTTCCTACGCATCTCGGAACTCCTCAGGCGCCGACGAGGGGCGAGCCGGCGCGGCGAACCCGACGGATCGGGCTGCCGTCGTAGGCGCGAACCTCGATGGAGAGCAGGACGATGAGCGCGACCTCGATCGCCTTCGCGATGTACGCCACGTCGTACCGGGGGCCCATGACGAACCAGCCTGCGATCGCGGCGATGGCGTAGCCGATGAGCCCGAGGCGGACGAACCAGCGGAACCGGATCGCCAGGCCGATCGGCGCGACCATCGCGACCGCGGCCGCGAAATAGCCGACGCCGTTGAGCGTGAACAGGATCCCCCCGAGGGTCAGGTGGATCCAGCCGGTCGCGAGCGTCAGCCCGACAATCGCCAGTCGGAGGAGCAGTCCGGCCCCGGACGTGGGACGCAACGTGGTCATCGATCCGTCTCCCTTGTGCTGCGATTGCTTGCTACTTCCCTGTAGCACGTTATGGCACCAAATCGGGCTACTGTCAAGTAGCATGTAGATCGGTACCTACGACAGCCGGTATAGCGTATGCCGATATACCGATTGCCGGTATAGCGTGGGAGGAACCGGCCGTCAAGCCCCATTGTCACCCTCGATCCCATGGAGACGAAGGAGGCTCTCGTCCTGGATACCCTTGCCGGGCTCCGTTTCCACCGGATGACACCGTCGGTGGCATTGGCCGGATCGTGCAGCCGTGTGGGCCTGAAAACGGCACCGGATTCCACCACGCATCGCATCCGACCCTGCCGGAGCCTCGTCGAGGAGGATTCGCGCGCCGGTCCGCGGCGGCACCTCGCCGAATGACACCAGTGGGAGAATCCGACAGGAACGAGAGGTTGATCGGCGCCGCTCGGCGACTTCGCCGCGCTGCTGTCAGGGAGCGGGCGTCGGCCTGGGCGGCGACTCGTCGCGGGTGATCGCGCCGGTGCGGAAGTCGGACATGAGCTTCAGGTAGCCGGGCAGCCCGCGTTCGTAGCCCATCGCCCAGAACCCGCTTCCCGCGAGGCCGTTGTCCAGCGCGAGCGCCATCTTCGGCCGGAGCGTCGCGGGGGAGTCGTAGTAGGTGACGAGGTACTCCGCGCCGTCCGGCTCCCAGATGACCTGGGTGATCTCGAGGTCGTCGCGGCCCGGATGGAACGCGTCGCTCAGGAGCAGCTCGCGGTGCTGGCTCGGGACCCAGGTGACACCCTCGCCGATCACGCGGGCCGTGCGGCTCGCCGACTCCAGCCGCCAGCGCATCCCGTACAGCGGCAGCCCGAGCAGGATTCGGTCGCGCGGGACGCCGGCGCCAACGTAGGAATCGATCGACCAGCGCAGGGTGTACAACCCGTCATTCCGGTCCACCGGCGAGGTCGCGCCCGGCTGCGAGCCGGAGAAGTGGTAGTCGTAGCCCATCAGGAACAGGCGATCCGCACCCGCGGCGATCGCCGCCGCCGCGTTGCCGGTACCGCGCATGCCCGCCTCGGTCGCGACGGTCAAGCGCGCGTCGGGCAGGGCGGCGACGAGGGCCGCGCGCAGTGCACCGAGGAACTCGCCGAACGCCGACCGGTCGGCAGCGTCGAGCGCCTCGATGTCCACGCACAGGCCATCGACCTCGAGCTGGACCGCGAGCGCCACCAGCTCGTCGACCGTTCGATGCCAGGGCGCGACCGTGGCCGTCGGCCCGGGCGTCGCCTCGACCCCGGGCGTCGCCTCGACCCCGGCCGTCGACTCGGGATCGATCGTCGGCGCGGGTGGGGGAGGGGCGTCGCTCGAACCGGCCTCGGCAGTGGGTTGTGGGATCCCCGGCACGATCCTCCCGAAGAAGATCGCGTTCTTCTCCGCGCCGAAGCTCGTGAACACGAGATCGACGCGAGCGCCGCGGGCGTGCGCCTCAGCGATCAGCTGTTCCCCGATCCCGCCGACGATCCGCCGGTAGCCGGTGGCGCCGGTGTTGAGCGCGCCGGATTGGCGCTGTGTTACGGAGAACAGCGCGACGGTGGTGAGCGGCGTCGAGCGGAGATACGTCGCCATGGTGCTGTTCATCTGCCAGTACGGCAGGAAGCCGTACAGCTCCGTGCCCCCGGCGGCCGGGCGCGGCGTGGGCGTGGGTGCGAACGTCGGCGGCGCCTCGCCCGTCGCGCCGGGGCCCCCCGAGGCGCCAGTCCCTGCCGTCGTGCCGGGTGCCACGACCACGTTGCCGAGCCCGCCGGACAGCAGCACGCCCCCGACCGCGACCACGAGCGCGAGCAGCGTGAGCACGACCAGGCGGAGTCGTACCGACATCGGGCAAGGGTAGGCGATGGTCCCGGGCGACCACCCCGGAGCCGCTCGGCAGCCCGGCCAGGACCGGGCCGCATCTATCTCTTGACAATGCATCCGATTCGGATATAGTCCGGCCCATGACCGCAACCACGAAGCAGCCCGACCAGACGCCGCCGCTGTCCCGCGTCGCGGTGTACATCCTGCTGGCAATCGGGCCGGAGGAGCGGCACGGCTACGCGATCATGCACGAGGTCCGCCGGATCACCGGGGGCGCGGTGAAGCTCGGGCCGGGCGCGATCTACACGACGATCAAGCGCCTCCTCGCCGACGGCCTGATCGAGGAGTCCGACGAGCGCCCCGATTCCGACCTCGACGACCAGCGCCGCCGCTACTACCGGCTCACGGCGCTCGGCCGATCGGTCGCCGCGGCCGAAGTGCGCAGGCTTGACGCGATGGTGGCCTCGGCCCGGCCGTGGGCGCTCACGCCCGACCCATTCCGGGCGCTCCTCGATCGTTCGCGGGCCTGACCGTGGGCGTCGCGCAGGCACCCGGGAGATTCGGGACTGACCCCGACTTCGGCGCGGCCCCGCGGCTCGGTCTGAGCGAGCGGATCTACGCCGGCCTCCTGCTGGCGTACCCAGGTCAGTTCCGGAAGCGGTATGCGGACGAGATGGTCCTCCTCTTCGGCGACCAGCTCCGTGATGCGCGCGCCGCGAACGGCGCCGGGGTAACGGCCACCTGGATCCGGACCCTGCTCGACCTGGTGTCGAGTGCCGTCGGTGAGCACCTCAGAAAGGATCGGGACATGGCCCAGTCGCTGGCGACATTCGAACCCACCCGGAGCATGCGCGGGCTCGGCCTGCTGGCGGTCGTGGGCGGGTGCTTGCTGATCGGGGTCTTCTTCTGGACCGGGCTGTTCGCGGGGCCGGACAACACGGTTCGCCTCGTGCTCTTCGCGCTCTCGGGCGCGGCCGTCGGGCTGGCGTTCCATCGACGACAGTCGGCCGTCGCACCGCGCCTCGCCCTGGTCGCGACTGCTGCCGTGGTCGTGGCCGGGCTTTGGTACTCGACCTCGAACATCCTCGCGCTCAATGCGCCTCGCCCGTGGGCCGGTGCGGGCGGCTTGGTGTACTCGCTATCGAGCATGTCGCTCTGGTTGAGCGCGGCGTTATTCGGGGCCATCGCGCTGCGGATCGACGCGGCCTGGCGCGGCATGTCTCGCTGGTTCACGGCCACGGCCCGGATGGCGGCACTCATCCTCGTCATCGGTGGGCCCCTCGCGGCCTTGGGCGACGACAGATGGGGCCTGACCGACGACGCGACGTACGGCACCCTGATCTCGCAGGCGGCGCTCCTCGGCGTCTTCCTCACGGGCGCCGGATGGGCGCTCCTCGGCGCGGTCCTCGCGCTCGGTGGGCGCGGCGGTGGGGGTTCCCGCGTCAAGGCCTGATGCGGCCGCTACCGTAGCGGCGTGGACGACGCCGAGCTCCTCCAGGTCGCCATCGAGCAGGCGCGCATCGGACGCGAGGAGGGCGGGGTCCCGATCGGCGCCGCGATCCTCATCGACGGCGTGGTGGTCGGCGCCGGGCACAACCGGCGCGTCCAGCTCGGGAGCGCGATTCGGCACGGCGAGACGGACGCCCTCGAGGTGGCCGGGCGGCTCCCAGCCTCTGCTTACCGCCGCGCGACCATGGCCACGACGCTCTCGCCGTGCGACATGTGCACGGGCGCGATCCTGCTCTACGGCATCCCGCGCCTGATCGTCGGCGAGAACCGCACGTTCATGGGCGGCGAGGACTACCTCCGCTCGCGCGGCGTCGAGGTCGTGAACCTGGACTCACCGGAATGCCTCGCGCTGATGACCGGCTTCATCCGCGACCACCCGGCGATCTGGAACGAGGACATCGGCGAGGACTGAGGGCGCTCCGCCACGTCGTCGCCACCGGGCTTTCTTATCATCCAGCAACCCCAGTGCTGCTATCCATGATGCGAGCCTCATTGGTCGCATCTCGGGCCAAGTTTCATCCCGCGGCGAGCGTGGCTCGGGATAAATCGGTCGCCCGAGCAGCCGCTTGGTCCCTGAATCGCTGGATACCACTACCCCCATTGCTACCTGATAGGAAACCCGAGATTCGAACTGCTTGATCAGGCGACCTGACTGGTCCCCCGGACCACTTCGCCATCAAGAGCAGGGTCGCGCGAGTCGCGATGGGCACGAGGCTATCCTCCGTGCGTGACCTGCACCAACTGCGGCACCGAGAACCGGGCCGGGGCAAAGTTCTGCTCCGAGTGCGCGATGCCGCTCCCGGCCGCTTGCCCGAATTGCGGGACCGCGAACCCACCGACCGCGAAGTTCTGCTCCGAGTGCGCGACGCCGCTCATCGCGGGCGCTCGGCCCGCCGCGAACCCTGCCGCGACGGTGCCCGCGACCGAGGGTAGCGCCGGAAGCGGCGCCGCCGTCGCCGAGCGCCGCCTCGTCTCCATCCTGTTCACGGACCTCGTGGGGTTCACGACGTTCGCCGAGGGCCGTGACGCGGAAGAGGTCCGCGAGACGCTGAGCCGCTACTTCGAGATGGCCAGCCAGCTGATCGGGCGTTACGGCGGCACCGTGGAGAAGTTCATCGGGGACGCGGTCATGGCTGTCTGGGGCGCGCCGGTCGCCCAGGAGGACGATGCGGAGCGCGCCGTCCGCGCCGGCCTCGAGCTGGTTGCCGCGGTTCCGGGCCTCGGTGCCGGAATCCAGGCCCGCTGCGGAGTCCTGACGGGCGAGGCTGCCGTGACGATCGGGGCGACGAACCAGGGCATGGTCGCGGGCGACATCGTGAACACGGCGGCGCGGCTGCAATCGGCCGCCCAGCCCGGCACCGTCCTGGTCGGCGAGGCAACGCAGCGGTCCGCGTCGGGCTCGATCGTGTTCGAGCAGGCTGGCGACCAGACGTTGAAGGGCAAGGCGAGTCCAGTGCCGGCCTGGCGCGCAATTCGGGTCGTCGCGGAGCGCGGCGGCCGGAACAGGGCCGACACCCAGGAGGCGCCGTTCGTCGGCAGGGACGAGGAACTCCGCCAGCTGAAGGAGCTGTTTCACGCCAGCACGCGCGAGCGCAAGCCGCGCCTCGTCAGCGTCATCGGGCCTGCGGGCATCGGCAAATCCCGCCTCGCTTGGGAGTTCCTGAAGTACATCGACGGCCTCGTTGACCTTGCCTGGTGGCACACGGGCCGGAGTCCTGCCTACGGTGATGGGATCAGCTTCTGGGCACTCGGCGAGATGATCCGGAGGCGTGCCGGACTCCTGGAGACGGACGACGAGGCGACCAGCCGCGAGAAGATCGCCGAGATGGTCCGGCAGCACCTCCCGGATCCCGAGGAGCGCGCCTGGATCGAGCCGGCGATGCTCGCGTTGCTCGGATTCCAGGCAGGCCTCGCACCGGACCAGATGTTTGCCGCGTGGCGCACGTTCTTCGAGCGCGTCGCGCTGACGGCCCCGGTCATCATGGTCTTCGAGGACTTCCACCACGCCGACTCCGGCCTCCTCGACTTCGTGGATCACCTCATGGAGTGGAGCCGCGGGGTCCCGATCTTCGTCGTGACGCTCTCGCGCCCGGACCTGCTGGGTCGCCGGCCGGATTGGGGCGCCGGCATGCGCACGTTCTCCAGCATCCACCTGGAGCCGCTACCGCCGGCGGCCATGCGCGAGCTGCTCGCGGGCCTCGTGCCCGGCATCCCGGCGAAGGCCGCCGAGCTCATCGTGGCGCGCGCCGATGGCGTGCCCCTGTACGCGGTCGAGACAGTGCGAATGCTCCTCGCGCAGGGCCGGATCGTGCTCAAGGACGGCGCCTACCAGGCGACCGACGGGCTGGAGGATCTCGCAGTCCCGGAGACGCTCACTGCACTGATCGCGGCCCGCCTCGACGGCCTGGACCCTGTCGATCGCGGCCTCGTCGAGGACGCCGCGGTGCTCGGCCAGAGCTTCACGCTGCCGGGCCTCGCGGCGGTCTCCGGCGTGGACCCAGCCGAGCTGGAGCCGCGGCTGCGATCGCTCGTGAAGCGCGAGCTGCTGGTCCTCGAAGGGGACCCGCGATCGCCGGAGCGAGGCCAGTACCACTTCGTGCAGGCCCTGATCCGCGAGGTTGCGTACAACACCCTCGCGAGGAAGGACCGCAAGGCCCGCCACCTTGCCGCCGCGCGGTACTTCGAGAGCATCGCCACCGACGAGCTCGCCGGTGGTCTCGCGGTCCACTACCTTGCCGCGCAGCGACTCGCCGCCGACGAGGCAGAGGCGAGTGCGCTCGCGGCACAGGCGCGAATCGCGCTTCGTGGCGCCGCAGAACGCGCCGCCACGTTGGGTTCGTACGAGCAGGCGGTCAAGTTCCTCGACCAAGCCCTGGAGGTTACCCAGGATCCCGCCGATCGAGCCGATCTCCATGAGCGCGCTTTGATGGCGTCATTCAACGTGCTCGAGGCCGAGCCCGTGCTCCGACACGGGGCCGCAGCCGAGATGGAGCGCCGCAAGACCGACGACCGCGAAGCCATCGCGCGCGCCGTCGGGCTGCACGCACGGGCGATCACCTCGGCCCGGAACGATCCCGCTGCGGCGCTCGCGCTCCTGGAAGCCGCGTGGAGCGAGCTCGCCGATCTCGAGCAGACCCAGGCGGGCGTTGACCTGATGACTGCGTTCGTGCGCGCCTATCGAGGCCTGGCAGACAACGAACGTGCGATGGTCTGGATCGACAAGCTCCTGCCCATCGCAGAGCGGCTCGGCAGCTTGCCGTCCGTTGCCCGGGGGCTCCTGGCACGTGGGATCAGCCTGACGATGATCGGCCGCCCGCGGGAGGGAATCATCCTGCTCCGGGGAGCGCACCAGCTCGCCCTGATGAACGACCTGCGGGACGACGTCGAGCTCGGCTGCCGGATCCTCATCAGCTTCTACGACCAGTGGGGCGACCCCGCGGCAGGCATTGCCCTCGGCCGCGAGGGCCTCGAGATCGGCCGCCGTCTCGGCTCAACCGTGTACAGCTTCCAGATGGTCGGCAACAGCGCGATCTGCGCACTGCGCGTGGGCGAATGGGCATGGGCGACGGCCCTGCTCGAGGAATGGATCGAACGCGTCACGGACGAAAGCCTCCTGATGGAGTTCCGGGTCGATCGCGCGCTGTTCGACGCCTATCGCGGGCACGACACCGCCGCGGACATCGAGGCGGCCGCCAAGGCCCGGGCCGGCGCCACGGATCCCCAGTACGAGTCGTATGAGCTGTTCGCTCGCGCGGTTTCCAGCCTCGCCTCCGGTGATCTCGCCGCGGCGATCCAACACGGTGAACGCGCCGCGGAGACCACCGACTACTTTGCGCCGCTGGGAATCCCCATCGCCGCACGAGCCGCACTCTGGGCGGGTGACGCCCCCACGGCGCGGCGTCTCCTGGAAATCCCGCGCCTTGCCCGGTATTCGGGCCCGGCCCTCGATGCCGACCGAACGTGCATACGAGCCGGCGTCGCCGCGCTGGAAGGCGATACCCCGGAAGCAGCGTCGCTCTATCGGGACGCCATCAGGTCATATCGGGGGCTGGGTCTGGACTTCGACGCCGCGCTCGCCGGGCTGGACGTCGCAGCCCTGATCAGGCCTGCGGATCGCGCGTGGCCCGAGATCGCCGACTGGATCGAGACCGCTCGAGCGACGTTGGAGCGATTGGGCGCCACGCCATTGCTTGCGCGGCTGGAGGCGGCGAGCGCCGTGACCAACGGCTCCGCGCCATCGCGGACCGCGCCGCTTCCAGTGGTCCCGGAGCCCACACCGCTGACATAGGCGGGTCGGTCCCCCGGACCACTTCGCCATCGACAGCGGCACACGCGGCGGAGACGATGCCGGGCATGGACCGACGGTCGCATCGGGCGACATCCCTGCTCGCGCTGTTCTCGGTCGTGGCCCTCGCGCTCACCTCGTCGGTGGGCGTGGGCGCGAACCCGACCGGCGCGGCGATCGACGGCCCGCACTCGTCAATGGCCGGCTCGACCACCGCAACGGCGGTCGGGCCGACCGCCAACTCGGGCTCCGTCATCGCCGCTGCCGGCGCCAATGCGTCGGGCAACGGCCCGCGCGCAACCACCAAGCCCGGCAAAACGCCCGGCCCGACGACGAACCCGAGGACCGTTCCAACCAACCCGCCCAGCTTGGGGCCGACCACGGGGCCATCAACCACGGGGCCATCAACCGCGCCGACCACCAAGCCCACCGTCAGTCCGACATCGAACCCGACGACGACGCCGACCTCCGTCACGACCACGAACCCCACCACCAACCCGACAACCGCACCGACCGCGGCGCCCACAGCGGCGCCCACTGTCAACCCCGCGCCATGCACCGTCTTCCCGTCGGACAACGTGTGGAACAAGCGCGTGGACAGCCTGCCGGTGCGGAGCAACTCGGCGACCCTGATCAACGCGATCGGCCTCACGAGCGTCCTGCACCCGGACTTCAGCTCCACCGCCTGGAACGGTGGTCTGGGCTACGGGATCCCGATCAACAAGGTCACCCTGTCGACGCCGCGCTACCCGGTCGACTTCTACTACCCGGACGAGTCGGATGCCGGCCCGTACCCGATCCCGGCCAGCCCCAGGATCGAGGGCGGCAGCGACGCGCACCTGCTGTCGTGGGACACCGAGGGCTGCTACCTATACGAGATCTTCGACGCATCGAAGTCCGGCGGCCATTGGTTCGGCGGCTCCGGCGCCATCTGGAACCTGCGCTCCAACGCCCTGCGCCCGGATGGCTGGACGAGCGCTGACGCCGCCGGCCTGCCGATCCTGCCCGGCCTCGTCCGCATCGATGAGTACCAGGCCGGCGCGATCCTCCACGCCCTCCGTTTCACCGCGCCGAAGACCTGCCCGAACCACATCTACCCGGCGCGGCACGATGCCGGAAGCTACAGCTGCTCGACGTACCCGCCGATGGGCCTGCGCGTTCGACTGAAGGCGTCCGTGGACATTGCCGGCTACGGGCCACAGGCGCGCGTGATCCTGACCGCGCTCAAGCGCTACGGGATGCTGCTCGCCGACAACGGCTCGCCCTGGTACGTCACCGGCGCCCCGAGCGCGTCATGGGACGACGACGACCTGCACGGCCTCCAGCAGCTCCACGGCTCCGACTTCGAGGCGGTCGACACCACGAACTTCCGCTAGCCGGCCTCGGCGCGCGCTGGCGCGAGTCCGTCGGCCGCGATTCGCCTTCCGATGATCGCGGCATGATCAGTTCCGGGACTTTCTGGGCGATTAAACGGTTTAGCCGCCCGAATTGTGCGATGCCGAGGCGATCCTCGTGCACGAAATCGGCCCGCCGACACGCGGCGGCCAGGTTTCGAGCGGCCGCGACGGCCCAGAACCCATCCAAAACGTCAGAAAAGATCGTGTGGCGATCAAGGGCCGCCAGATTGAGGGCGCGGGTTCGCAATCCTTCCGAGCGGTGATGAAGGAGTCGGGCCGGCATCGGGGCGGCTAGCGGGTGAGTGTCACCTTCGAGATCGAGCGGGGGCGCTCTGCGTCCACGCCGCGGGCGCGGGCCAGGTGGTAGGCGAGGAGCTGGCCGGGGACGATCGAGGCGATGGGCGCGAGCCACGGCGGCAGGGTCGGCACGGGTATCGGCGAGAAGGTCGCGGCGTCGGAGCGGCTCGAGATGACGATCACCTCCGCGCCGAGGACGTCGCGCACCCGGCGGAGCAGCGGCAGCAGCTGGGCGCCCGCCACGTCGTCTGAGACGATCGCGACGAGCGGCAGTCCCGGCTCCAGCAGCGCGAGCGGGCCGTGCTCGAAGTCCGACGACGACCACGCGTGGGCCATCACCTGCGCCAACTCCTGCATCTTCAGTGCGAGCTCGCGCGCGGTCGCGTACTCATAGCCGCGCCCGATCACGATCACGCGCTCCGAGGCGCGCATCCGCCCGACCGTCTCCCGCACCACCGCCTCCGTCTCCAGCGCGTGGCCGAGCGCCGTGGGGACCTGGTGCAGCTCGGCGAGGACCGCGGTAGCCTCACGCCCCGACGACAGCCCCGCCGAGAGCGCGGCGACCGCGAGCAGCTGCATCGTGTACGTCTTGGTCGCCGCCACCGCGAGTTCCGGCCCGACCTCCAGGGTCAACACGTGATCTGCCGCATTGGCGAGCGGCGAGCCCGGTTCGTTCGTGATCGCGATCGACGGCGCGCCCTGGCGTCGAGCCTCGTCCAGAACGCTCACGATGTCCGGCGATTCGCCCGACTGCGAGATCCCGATCACGAGCGCATCCGCGATCCGCGGTGGCGTCCCGAAGATCGAGAACATCGATGGGGCGGCAAGTGCCACCGGCAGGCCGTTGCGGATTCCGAGGGCGTACTGCGCGTAGATCGCGGCGTGATCCGAAGATCCCCGCGCGGCAATCAGGACGAATCTCGGGTCTCGCTTCCGAACCGCCTCGGCGATCGTGCGGACCGCGCCGAGCTGGCGATCGAGGAACCTCGCCGCGGCCTCCGGTTGCTCGTGGATCTCGTCGAGGAGCGTCACGTGCGGGCCAGGTCTTGCCGCGGCTTCGGGATCCCGTTCTGGCATCGCCTAGTCCGGACAGGCAATTCGCATCATATCGTCAGCCAGTATCGCTCAGCCCTCCTCCGGCCTCGCGAGAGCCAAGATTTGTGTCAAATCGTCACCGGGTGACTACTCGTCACGCAATTCGTGTCATCTAGTCACGAGCCGAACCCTTTGGCAATTTCCTCGAGCCCGCTGTACGTGCATTTGTGCTCAGCCACGCTGGCGAGAACGCCGTGGCCGCCGACGAGTAGTCATGGAGTGACGAGATGACAGAAATCGAGCCGGGCGGCGCCGCGCTACGCTCCCGCGTATGAAGTCGAAGCTCGGCGTGCTGCTCTGGAACCAGGCGACTGACTGGCCGGCCTACGAGGCGGCTGCGCGCCGCGTCGATGAGCTCGGCTACGACTCCCTGTGGGCGTGGGACCACCTGTACGCGATCTTCGGCGACCCGTACCAGCCCATCTTCGAGGGCTATGTGAGCCTCGCCGCGTGGGCGAAGGTCACGACGCGCGTGCGGCTGGGCCTCCTCGTGGGCGCGAACACGTTCCGGAATCCGGGCGTCGTCGCGAAGATGCTCGCGACGATCGACCACGCGAGCGGTGGTCGCGCGATCGCCGGAATCGGCGGGGCCTGGCACGAGCTGGAGCACAAGGCGACCGGCATCGAGTTCGGGTCGGGCTTCGGCCAGCGCCTCGACTGGCTGGAGGAGACGGCGGCCGCCCTCCGCGCAATGTTCGGCGGCGCGCGGGTCACTTCGGAGCCCGGCGCCCATTACCAGCTCGATGACTTCGCGCTCCTCCCGCCCCCGATCCAGGCGCATCTGCCGATCATGATCGGCGGCTCCGGCGAGAAGAAGACCCTGCGCACCGTCGCCCGACACGCGGACATGTGGAACGCGATGGGCGACGTCGAGGTCCTGCGCCACAAGCTCGACGTCCTGCATCGACACTGCGACGACGCGGGTCGCGACCCGGCCGAGATCGAGCTCACCGTCGGCTGCAAGCCGATTATCCGATCGACCGCCGAGGCCGCCCAGGCGGTCTGGCGCGCGCAGATGGCGAACAACCACACGCCCATGGCCGACGTCGCGGACGACGCCACGTTCTGGGTGGGGACGCCGGAGCTCGTCGCCGAGCGAATGGCCGAGCGCAAGGCCCTCGGCTTCCACACGTTCCTGGCCGAGCTGGCCGCGCCCTATGACGACGAGACGCTCGATCGCTGGATCAACGAGGTCCGCCCGCTGGTGGACGGCGCCGCCTAGTTGAACTAGACCTAGTCCCGCGCCGGACGCGCCGGCCAGCTACGCCCCGCGCCGGGCCGCCTCGCTCGACCGCGTCGCAGCGCTTTACGGCTCGCCGTGATCACCGCGTGATCAAATCCGGCGCTTCCAGGGCCATTTCCTCGGCGTGCTCGCGTCGAGCAGCGGATTCATGCGTCGTTCCGCGGCTCGCATCCAACGTCGGCTGCGGACCCCACCGCTTTATGCGCGATTCGGCCGCGTGCGAGCCTCTCCAGGGACCGTTCGGGCGCTCGTTGATTCGAAATGCGCGCCACAACCCCGGAAATGATCATGTGGTGATCATCGCGACGGATGGGGGACCCAGGACCCGACGTGGGACGGGGTTCGGGCGCGCGTCCGGAGCGCGTCAGCCGCGGGGGGTCGCCACCGAGAGCGAGCGGCCGCGCTTTACCAGCGGCACATCGGACGCGACGCGAGCGAACAGCGCCTGGTAAGCAGCGCCAACACGCGTCCAGACCATGTCGCGCGTGCCCTCGTGCGCGAGCGCACCCATGGCGAGTCGGGCCGGCTCGTCGTCCAGGAGCGCGTTGATCGTCTCGGCGATGTCCTTCGCGGTGGGTCCGGTCAGCATGCCTCGCCCACCGGCGAGCAGGTCGGCGGCATACGCGTAGGGCGTGGAGACGATGGCCCGACCCGCCGCCATCGCGTAGGTGAGGGTGCCCGAGACCATCGTGTCGAGGTCCGGGTTCGGGCTGATGAACACGTCCGCGGCATGCAACCAGCGGGCGAGCTCCACTCGCCCCACGAACTCCGGGACGAAGCGCACGTGTTCGCTGACCTTCAGCTTCGCGGCGCGGCTCGCAAGCGAGATTCGGTAGGCCTCTCCGTCGCGCAGGCGCACGTCCGGGTGGGTCGCGCCGACGATCACGTAGGTGACCTTGGGATGCGCCTTGATGATCGCTGGCAGGGCATCGATGACCAGCTCGTAACCCTTGTCGGGACCAAGGAGGCCGAAGCTCAGGATGACGTCGCGGCCATCGAGGCCGACGCTCGGCTTGATCGACTCCGCGAGCATGATCGGCAGGTCCGGCACGCCGTACGGGATGACCTCGACCCGATCCGCGTCGATGCCATAGCCGTCTCGGAGCAACGTGGCCGCGCTCTCGCACATCACCACCGCGCAGCGCACGGAATCGACCAGCTCCAGCACGATCTCGCGCGCCCGAGGGGACGGGTCCACCGGGAGGCTGTGCAGGGTCGCGAGCGCCGGCAGGGCCAGCTCGCGCACGAAGTCCAGGACCGATTCGCCATCCGCGCCGCCCCAGATCCCGTCCGCGAACTGGATCGACGCGACGTCCGCGCAGCGCGCGAGCGAGTGCGCCGTCCGCGCGTAGTCATCCGCGACGTCACGCCGGATGCGGTGATGCACCTCGAACGCGTACGGGCCGACGGGCTCGGCAGGGTGGAGCGCGACGATCTCTCGATCGGGCGTGACGCGGCTCAGGTCGCCGGTGAACGTGGCGATGCCGCACTGCCGAGGCGGATAGGTCGAGACGAACGCGGTTCGAACGATTGCGGGAGCTCCGATCGGCGCCATCCGGCGCCTGGGCCTCCTCCGCGGGGATCGCGGGATCGGCAGAAAAGGAAAGAGCGGCCCGCCTTACGACGGGCCGCTCTGTCGGAGCCTCAGGCCGCGCGTACGTGCTCGGCGCGAGGACCCTTGGGGCTCTGGGTGACCTCGAACTCGACCTTCTCACCGCCGACGAGGCGGTCAAAGTCAAGCGAGGAGTCGAGCCCGCCGCGATGGAAGAAGTATTCCTTCGCATCCTCGGCGGCGATGAAGCCGAAGCCGCGCTCGGCGACGACCTTCTTGATGGTTCCGGTGGTCACGAGGACCTCCTACGCTTCCCGAACGAGGGAGTGTAAGAACGCACGGTCCGTTCGAGAAGAGGGGTGACCACGCGGGTTCGCCACGAGAGGTGACGAGGTCACCAGCCTAGCACGGGTGTTCGATCCCGGCCCCCGATCGGACCCCGACGAGCCCGATCGGCCCGGCTTCGCCCGCGCTCGCCGAGTCGGGCGCCGAATGTACGTGGCCGAAGACCAACTTGACGAGGTTCGCGCGGAGATAGCCTCGCGAAGCCTTCCTGCGGTGCCCGCGACCCCGCTTTGGTCGCCAGCGCGAGCATTTCGACCCCGTCCGGCCGCCAAATCCGCGATTTGGAACGCCACCTCGTCGTGTTGGTATCTGGCCACGAACATTTGCAATCGACGGTTGCCGATCCAGCCACCGGTTGCCGATCCGGCCACCGGTTGCCGATCCAGCCAGCCTGGAGCCGGCGACCGCGCGCGGCGGCCCGCGCCACGCACTACTGCGCGGCCGGGCCCACCTGCCAACCTTGCATCTGGATGTCGTTCGTCGGGCCGGCGGTGCCGTTGCATGGCGGGAGGCCACACCCTATGGATGCCGCAGGAACCCGCAGCGAATCGCGGGCTGCGGATTCCTAGTGGGCGAGGACGAACCGGAGCGCGACGTCGAGACGCTCGATGACCTGTGGCGACAGCCGGCCGGCTCGCCGGCCAAGGACGACGATTGGCAGGGTCGATGGTTGATCGACCTTCACGTAGCCGTCGCGGTCCATGCCGGAATCTCGCGCAGAGACGGGCACGAGGTACGGCGGAAGCTCGGCGGCCGACTTCGCGGAGCTCGTCATCGGCACGACGATGACCGTGGACGACCGACGCATTCGTTCTGTCTGGACGACCACAGCCGGATGTGGCCCCCGAAGGACATGCCCGGCCGCGTCGGGGAAGGCGACGAAGTGGATGTCGCCACGCCGCGGCCCGAGGTTTGGTGCCTCGCGTCCGATGCCTACCACTCGAGATCCGCCCATGCCCGCGCGGTCATGGCCAGCGCATCTTCTGCCCAGGCGCCATTCTCCTCGGCGTCGAGGGCCAGCGCGCGGTCCAGGCGGGCCTGGGCTGCGGTCGCGATCGACTGTCGGAGGGCCGCCGCGACGATTCCACTGACCCCCAGCCCGGATTCCAAGGCAGCCGCGCGCACCTCCGCCACGAGATCTGCCGGCAGGCTGATCGACAGTTTGGTGTGCGCCGCGCGCGCCTCCGTTCGGTACGCCGCAACCGTCTCCGCGAGCCCGTTGGTCATGCTACGAATAGTAGTACCAAGGGTAGGATGCCATCAACCACGGTTGGGCACGCCCGGCTTGCGCGCTCGCGCAAATGGGAGCAGAATGTTGCGTAGTCAACTAATCACCGAGCGACCAGGAGCACCCGACACCATGACCCTCGCGACCCGAGTCCCGACCGAAGTCCCCACCGGCCAGACCACGCGGAGCACGACCGATGACTTCGGCGCGCCAGCAGACGACGCCACGATTCAGCGAACGGCCGACGCGCTGCGCGCGAAGGGCTACGCGGTCCACGTCGTCGATGACGCGGTAGCCGCGAAGGAGACGATCCTCGGGTTCCTGCCGGAAGGCGCCGAGGTCGGGCAGGGCGCATCGCAGACCCTGGAGGACATCGGGGTCACGCACGAGCTCGAGGAGTCGGGCCGGTTCAATGCCGTCAGGAAGACCACCCGATCGATGGATCGAAGCACGCCGGAAGGGCTCAGCGCAATGCGCAAGCTGGGCGTCGGCGCGGACTGGTACGTCAACAGCGTTCACGCCCTCACCGAGGACGGGACGATCCTGGTTGCTTCGAACACCGGCAGCCAGCTCGCGCCGGTCGCGTTCGGGGCGGGCCACGTGATCTTGGCCATCGGCTCGCAGAAGATCGTGCCCGACCTCAACACCGCGTTCCGTCGACTGGAGGAGCACATCCTCCCGCTCGAGAACACGCGGATGCAGGGCCTGTACGGCATCGACAGCGAGATCAAGAAGGTCCTGATCATCTACAAGGAGTTCGGGGCGGGCCGGTTCACCATCGTCCTCATCAAGGAGCCCGTCGGCTTCTGAGCAAAACGCTTAGCTCCGCGGTCACGCGATGGCGACGCGGCGGAGCCCGAGGGTTGCGCCGGCGAGCCAAACGCCGAGTAGGAGGGACGACGGGAGCGTCGCGGCATCAGGGATGCCCACCCAGATCGCGAACACATTGATTCCCAGAAGCAGTGCCGTAAGCGGAGACAGCCAGCCCAAGAGCCTCGGGAACGCTGGCACGTCGCGCATCGCGATGCCGAACGCGAGCACCCAGGTGGCCTCCAGGGCGTACAAGCCGCTGTTGTAGAGCGCGTCCCAGAGGCGAAACAGCCCAACCACGGGCTCGCCAGCCTGCGTCGCGGCCACGACCGCCGCCTGCGACGCGACCCCGACGATGATCACCGGCAGCTCCGCGATCAGCGCTACCAAAGCGACACTCGTCACGAGCCGGCGCATCGGGGTGTCGGCGAGGATCTGTCGCAGCGTGATGCCGAAGATCGCGACGGGAACAATGACGAGGAACTGCTCCACGCCCGCGAGCGCCACGATCGACTGGCCGTGATACGCACGGATTGCTGCGACATCGAGCGTCCCGCTGACTCGCTGGCCGGCCGCAACGGTCAGGAACAGGTGGTAGCCCAGGATCCCGACCAGGCTGGTCCAGCCTGCCCACGACCCGACCCTCGCGACATTGCGATCCATCTCGATCCTCCCTCCGAGCCCCGTGAATCCGCCATCGCGGCGGCGAGTTTGGCTGGAACGGCGTTCTTTAGCTGGAACGGTACTCCAGTCTGTCAAGATGAAGCACGATGTCACGCACATACACGGGAAAAGCTCGCGCCGCCTCCATGGCCGGCACGCGCGGCCGGATCCTCGACGTCGCTCGCGAGTTGCTGCCGGCCGCTGCGGACCTGTCAGTGGACGCGATCGCCGCGGCGGCAGGGGTATCCGTCCAGACGCTGTACACGCATTTCGGATCCAAACGGGGCCTGCTGATCGCGGTGATCGACTCGACCCAGCGCGACGTCGGGCTGTACGCGGACTTCGCGAGGGTCTGGGAGAGCCCGGATGGCGAGACGGCCCTGCGGCGGATGCTCGAGGCGACCTTCCGGTTGTGGTCGGGCGCGTGGCCCCTGGTCAGCTTCTCGGAACGCGCCCGGAAGGCGGACGCCGAGATCGAGCGTTATCTCCGGGAGGTGGACGGGTACCGGCGCGCGAACCTCCGCTCGATCACCGACCAGCTCGGGGCGGAAGGTCGGCTTCGACCGGGTATGGATCCAGAGGCGGCTGCCGACGTCGTATTCGCGCTCTCGATGCCGTCGGTCCATGAACAACTGGTCGTGGTCCGAGAGTGGCCAGTTCACCGCGTGGCCTCGACGATGTGCGACGCGGCCGTGGCGGCGATCATCGATCGG
>JANLSG010000171.1:0-1708 GCA_031362295.1 Chloroflexota bacterium | reverse complement strand
GCCCCGGTCGAGTGGGGGAGTCGGGCGGGTGCCGGAGGGCCCCGGGCTCGGCATCGACGTCGAGGTCTCAGCTCTGGGCACTCCGATCTGGTCGACCGCCGCGTGAACGGGCGGCGCGACATGAAGCGCTACCTGATCTCGTTTGACGACGGCTCGATGGACCACATCCCCGCGGAGGATTGGCCAGCTGAGCGCAGGAGGCCGGTCATGGGCGCCGGCGGCGTGACAATCGGCGAAGCGACGCGTCCTAGGGGCCTGGGGTCGTATCGACAGGGAGCGTCCAATGGTCCACCGGTTGCTGGGCAGGCTTGGGGCGGGACCAATCGGTCCGATTCGCCTGGCGCTGTTCCTGGCGATTCCAACCCTTCCGGTCATCACCTGGGCAATCGCGAACCCATACCGCCCGGCTGAGTACGTCGGTGGGCTCATTCCGTTGGGCGATGCACTGAAGATCGCCATCGGGGCGTTGGCGGCCGCAGCCCTCGCGGGCGGATTCGTTGGCGGTCGGCTCGCGGGCAGGCAAACCCTTTCGGTCCTTGCGGCGATCGCCGTCGCGTGGTTCGTCGGCATCGCGTCGCTCTCCGTCGTGCCCGCCCTCATGGGAATCGAGTACCGCGGCACGGCGCTGTGCATCTTCGGTTGCACAGCCATCGTGGATGCCGCGAACCCGGCTTCGGGCGCCATCACGTGGGCGATGGCCGCCGGCATGACGACGACCTCGTTCGTGGCGCCGGTCATCGCCGCTGTCCTGCTCATCGCCGCCAACCGCACGGCGCGAGGCGGTGAGCGCATCGGGGCTTCCATCCTGATCGTGGTTGCGCACGGAATCGCTCATGGGATGGTCTTCGTCGGCGGCGGCTTGCCGGCGATTGCTGCTTACCTCTGTCTCGGAGCGGGGGTCATCGCCTGGTCCACGGTGGTCGTGCGGGTGCCGCAGCCTGCTCCCGTCGCCCCCGAACCTGCGGCATTGCGCGAGGCTTTGTCGGTCTGACTCCTGGCCGTATGGCGGCTGTGGCATCCTCGGAAGCATGCGAACACGAGAAGAGCAGACGGCGGTCATCAAGGCCGATCAGCGGTTCTGGCGCGACCTCGCGACTGAGATCGGGCCAGACCGATACAACGAGCCCGGGCCGATGGGGGAGTGGACCTTCGGCGACCTGGCCGGGCACCTGCTCGGCTGGCGCAACCGCACGATCTCGCGCCTCGAGGCGGCCGCTCGCGGCGAACCGGATCCGATCGCGGACGAACCGGAAGGGGACGAGGCGGTCGATGCGATCAACGTCACGATCCGTGACAACGACGCCGGCCGCCCGCCGGCGGATCTCGTTGACGGGTATACCGAATCCTACGACCGCCTGATCCGCGCGCTTGATGCGCTCCCGGCGTCGTCGCTGACCGATCCCGAGGCGTTTCCGTGGGTGGGCAGCGCGCTCATCGACATCACGTTCACCGGCCATTTGCACGAGGAACACGTTGCCGGCATCCGCGAGTGGCTCGACGCGAGGTAATCAGACCTCGTGAAGCGACCAACCGCGGATGAGCTGCTCGCGGCCGACGGGGTAGCGATTGAGGACCTCGTTCGGCCTGGACTGCGGCTGCTCCTGGTGGGCATCAACCCGGGGCGTCACTCGGGCGCGACCGGCTTCCACTTCGGCAATCCGCAGAACCTGCTGTGGCGGGCGCTCCATCAATCGGGCCTGACGCCTCG
>JANLSG010000160.1:0-3314 GCA_031362295.1 Chloroflexota bacterium | reverse complement strand
GCCGGGTACGACGGTCTGGTTCCGGATCACGCTCACGAACGGCTCCAGCGAGACCTCGCTGACGGGCGTGACGCTCACGGACACGCGGACCGATCTCGTCGCGGCCGGCTGCACGATCCCCACGACGCTCGCCGCGGGCGAAAGCTTCACGTGCATCTACAGCGACGTTGCGCAGCTCGGCACGCGAACGAACACCGCCACGGGCTCGAGCAACGAGACCGGCCCGGTCAGCGCGTCCGCGACCGTGATCGCGCGGCCGTCGCCGGCCGTCGACCTGCGCATTGACAAGGTCGTCGCGACCGCCGAGGCCGGCCCGTGGCAGGACCTGGTCACGGTGGTCACGGGCACGACCGTCTGGTACCGCGTCACCGTCACGAACCTGGGGCCGGATGCGCTGACCGGTCTGGCGGTCTCGGACTCGCTGACCGACCTGGTCGCCGCAGGCTGCACGTTCCCGACCAGCCTCGCATCCGGCGCCAGCGCGATCTGCGTGTACGCGCTGACGGCGCTCGAAGGCACGACCGTGAACACGGCTAGCGCGTCGGGAACCGGCATCGGTCCCGTCCGCGACTCGGCGACCGTCGTCGCAAACGCGGGCGGGGGCGGGGGCAGCGCCATCGGGATCGTCAAGGAAGTGCGCGTGCCCGGCGGCACCTATGGCAAGAGCGTGATCGTCGCCATTGGAGCGACGGTCGAATACCGGATCACGGTCACGAACGTCGGCACGGGTGACCTGACGGGGATCAGCCTCGTGGACAGCCTCACGGACCTGTCGCAGGTCGGCGCCACGTGCACGATCCCCGCGACCCTTGCCGCCGCAGCCTCGTTCACGTGCACCTACACGATGGTCGCGGTCGCGGGTGCGACCTCGAACACCGCGACCGCGGATGCCGCCGAGGCGGGGCCTGCCAGCTCGTCCGCCACGGTCGTCGGCCTGCCCGCGGCCCTGGCGATCTCCAAGACGGTCGTGGACCCGGTGAGCGGCGATGACGTGGAGACAGTCTCCGTGCTCGTGGGGACGCAGCTGACCTTCCACATCGTGGTCACCAACATCGGCCTAATCACCGTCACCGGGCTGTCGCTCATCGACACGCGGGTCGATCTGGCGGCGGCCGGCTGCGCGATCCCTGCCAGCCTCGCGCCAGGCGCGTCGTTCAGCTGCACCTACACCTGGGAGGCCACCCTCGGGACGTCGGTGAACACCGCGACCGCCGACGCGTCGGAAACCGATCCGGTCAGCGATTCCGTGACGGTCGTTGGGCTCCGGCGGAACCCGGTCCTCTTGATCACGAAGCAGGTGGCGACGCTCACCGGCCCGTGGACAACCTACCTCGAGACCTACGACGGCGCGGTCATCCAGTACCGCATCACGCTCCACAACGACGGCAACGTCTCGCTCACCGGCATCACGCTGACCGATGACCGCACGGACCTCGCCGTCGCCGGCTGCAACGTCCCGTCGACGCTGGCCGTGGGGGCCACGTACACCTGCATCTACGGCGCGTTCGCCGTCCATGGCACGACGGTCAACACCGCGACGGGCTCGTCGACCGAGACCGGCGCCCGGCGCGCCTCGGCCGTGGTCGTCGCGTTCTCGAATCCGAAGATCACCATCACGAAGGGGGTCTCGACCTCCGCGGCTGGTCCGTTCTTTGCCGAGATCTGGGCGATGTTCGGGACGCTTGCCCACTACGAGATCACGGTCACGAATACCGGCAACGTCCCGCTCAGCGGCGTGACCCTCGCGGACACGCGGAGCGACCTCGCAGGTTGTTCGATCCCGTCGAGCCTGGCCATCGGCGCGTCGTTCACCTGCACGTACACGACGTTCCTGCCCGCGAGCAGCACGACGATCGTCAACACCGCGACCGCCGACACTGCGCAGACGGACCCGGTGAGTGCCAGCGCCAAGGTCCACGTCCTCTGGCAGGAGAACTTCGACCTGATCGCCGGACGGCTCCAGATCACGAAGGTCGTCACGGGCGGCAGCTTCTCGGGCGCCACGTTCGACTTCTACGTGTCGTGCCTCGACCGGACCGTCTCGATCACGATCCCCAGCGGCTCCACGTCCGGCGTCCTGCTCCTGCCGGACAAGATCCTCGGCGGGACGTCCTGCACCGTCCAGGAGCTCGGCACCGACGCGTGGGCCGGGACGACGTATGAGCCCAGCGACCTCGGTGCGTCGAGCTCGACCGTCAAGATCACCGGCGAGGCCGTCGCAGATGTCACGGTCACGAACCTGGTTGGGTCGGCGACGGGCCAGCTCCGGATCACGAAGGCCGTGACGGGGGGCACGTTCGCGGGCGCCACCTTCCAGTTCACGGTGAGCTGCCTCGACCACAACGTCTCGATCACCATCGCCCAGGGCATGACGACCGGCAGCGTGCTGCTGCCCGACCAGATCGCCTCCGGCACGCCGTGCACGGTCACGGAGCTGGGCACCGACGCGTGGCAGGGGACGACGTACGACCCAAGCGACGTGGGTGGGGCAAGCTCGACCGTCACGATCGCCGCCGCGGCCATTGCCGACGTCACGGTCACCAACGTCATCGGCTCCGAGACGGGCCAGCTGCGGATCACGAAGACGGTCGTCGGCACGCCGTTCGACGGCGGGACCTTCGAATTCACCGTCAGCTGCCTCGACCACACCGCCTTCATCACCATCGCCCAGGGCATGACGACCGGCAGCGTGCTGCTGCCCGACCTCATCCCGTCAGGGACAACGTGCACGGTCACGGAGCTGGGCACCGACGCGTGGCAGGGGACCGCGTACGACCCGAGTGACCCGGCCGGCGCCAGCTCGACCGTCGTGATCGCAAGCGCTTCGATCGCCGAGGTGACGGTCACGAACACCCGGTCCCTCCTGTACGGCCGGCTGCGGATCACCAAGCAGATCCTCATCGGCTGGCTGTTCCCTGGCGGGACCTTCGCGTTCGAGGTCAGCTGTCTGAATCGAACGGTCTACCTCACGATCCCGAAGGGCCAGTCCAGCGGAACGCTCCTCCTGCCCGACCAGATCCCGGCGGGAACCTCGTGCACCGTGCGGGAGATCGGGCCGTTGGCACCCCTACCGCCGAGCTTGTTCTGGAGCGGCACGCACTACCTGCCGAGCGATCCCGGTGGCCGGAGCTCGACGGTCGTCATCATCGGGGGCGACATCGTCGACGTCGTCGTGCTGAATGACCTCCAGACCGACACGATCGACACAGACACAGGTCGTGGACCGGCCGAGGCACCGTCACCGCTGCTGCCGTGGCTCCTTGGGCTGCTCGGGGGACTCGCGATCCTGCTCGAACCCGAGCGCCGACGTCGCG
>JANLSG010000159.1:0-1583 GCA_031362295.1 Chloroflexota bacterium | reverse complement strand
CATGCCCAAGATGAAGAGCCACAAGGCGGCCCAGAAGCGCATCGGCGTGACCGGGAGCGGCAAGGTCATGCGCGTGAACGCATGGCGCGGCCACCACCTCGAGATCAAGTCCTCGCGCCGCACCCGCCGCTACGCGGGCGTGTCGATGATGGACAAGACCCACGCCAAGCAGGTCAAGCGCCTGCTGCCGTACCTCTAGGAGCGCGAGAGCCCCATGGCACGAGTCAAGCGCGGCGTTACCGCGCACGCCCGTCACAAGCGCCTCCTGCAGGACGCCGAAGGCCGCAAGGGCACCCGCTCGCGGCTGATCAAGCCGGCGCGCGAGGCCCTGCTGCACGCCCTCGCCTACGCGACCCGCGACCGCAAGCAGCGCAAGCGCGACATGCGCGGCCTGTGGATCGTCCGCATCAACGCGGCGGTCCGGAACCACGGCTGGACGTACGGCCGGTTCATCGAGGGCCTGAAGAAGGCGGACATCCAGATCGATCGAAAGATCCTGGCCGACCTCGCCGTGCGCGACGCCGGCACGTTTACGAAGATCGTCGAAGCGGCGAAGGGCAGCTGATCGAACAGCTCCCGAACCACCGCTCGACGAGCCCTCGACGTCACCCGACGATCGGGGGCTCGTGATTCACGGAGGTATCCAAACGACGCTCCACATCGCTCCCGGTTTGATGCAGCGAATTTCATCAATCCGCGCCGCGGAGAGACACGGACCGGCGCCGCGCCAAGGGCAGCGCGGCATACCCTTGCACGCATGAACCTGGACGACCTCACCCGCGACCTGGAGACGCTCGCGGCGGAGACCTCCGCGGCGCTCGCCGGCGCGCCGGACGTCGCTGCCATCGATGCCCTCGAGCTGGACATCCTGGGTAAGAAGGGGCGGCTCACGGGCGTCTTGCGCGGCATCGGCGGGCTGCCCGTCGATGATCGACCGAAGGTGGGCGCGATCGCGAACCAGGTGCGCGCCTCGATCGAGGCGGCCATCGCCGAGCGGCGCTCGACCCTCGGCTCGTCCGAGCTCGACGCGCGGCTTCGCGCCGACACGATCGACGTCACGATGCCCGGCCGGCCGATTCGGCGTGGCTCGCTCCATCCGAGCATCGAGTCGATGACGGAGATCGCGCGGATCTTCGGCCAGTTCGGCTTCGTGACATACGAGACGCCGGAGATCGAGACGGACCAGTACAACTTCCAGGATCTCAACATCCCGCCAGACCACCCGGCGCGCGACCTGTGGGACACGTTGTACGTGGACATCCCAGGGCATCTGCTCCGAACGCATACGTCGCCGGGCCAGATCCACGTGATGCGCACGGTCAAGCCGCCCATTCGCGCGATCCTGCCGGGTCGCTGCTTCCGGTACGAGGCGATCGATGCCTCGCACGGCTCCGAGTTTTTCCAGGTTGAGGGCCTGATGATCGACGAGGGGACGACCCTCGGCGACCTGCGCGGCCTGCTGGACCAGTTTGCCCACGCGATGTTCGGCGCGGGGAAGAAGACGCGCTTCCGGCCCGGCTACTACCCGTTCACGGAGCCGTCGGTCGCGTTCGACGTCGAGTGCCTGGTGTGCGGCGGGCCCG